>DDLW01000244.1 GCA_002340345.1 Alphaproteobacteria bacterium UBA2562
AGCCGCACTTTGCTCTAGAGCCATTCGTGACATAGGTTTGGTCGCGGAGGGCCTTAAACCACAAATTTTCTTTTTTGTTTTGTTTCAGTTTTTCCAGGCGGACATTTGGCCAGTTCCGGATGTTTTCGTTTGAATTGAATCACTCATGCACCGACTAGCGATGAAAGATTCCCTTTTGGCGCTTTCGGTTCACGAAATCACTCTTTGTTTGGTTTATGCCTTGATGTTTCCAAACGAAAGCTTACTTTCGCCTGAATATTTCTTTTGGATGCGTGCATAAGCGTCACTTAAAGGCCGTGCTGATGTCTTTTCCTTATGCGAATCGTGATGGGCTTTATCGCATCTTAGATGAGCCGCGCCCCGGTAAACTCTCTCATATTGCGGTCAGACCCCTTTGGCCTCTGCTTGCCATCATGTTTTGCGGTATGTGGCTGAGCTGGCCATGGTTTGTTTTAAATAGTCTTGCCGTTGGGAGCCCAACACGCCGTAAGGAGTGGACATGGGTTGCTGTCGGTTTTGCAGGTCTTATCCTTCTTTTCGCAGGTTTAACTTATGCTGCAAACAGTCCTGCTGTAATATCTATGCTTGGGACACCAGATAATTGGATTGCCTATGCGCTACTTCCCTTTTCAATCTGGAAATTGTTTATTAGCTTTAAAATTTACTTTCTTCAAAGTAGAAGTCTAGAAATATATATATATTATGGTGGTATTGTAAGAAATGGTGTACTTCTTCTTCTGATTGGCTTTGCAATTGGGGCGGTTGCCATGCCCATGTTTGTTCCACATCAATATCTTCTTATTCTCCATTGATCACGATATAAAGATTATACAGTATTTTGCTTTTACTCTAGATCAGAAGCAATACTGTATGTTTTTTCTTGCCGCAAAACGCATTATCAAAAAGGCTTCAAGAGTATGAGTGAGAATCCTATTTTTTGGATCCGCCGCGCCGAAGATCAAATGCAGCTGGGAAATAGCCAGGGTGCCGTTGAAAATCTGCGGCGTGCTTTATCTTTGGATCCTGATTTTGCACCAGCCCATGCTTTGCTCGCAATCTGTTTGCGCGATATGAAACGATTGCATGCAGCTGAACATGAAGCCCGTATTGCGGTGACTTTAGAGCCCGAAGACCCCATGACACTTTATGCTCTTGGCGTCATTTTAGTTGCCAAGAGACAGTTAAAAGAAGCAGAGCAGTGTCTTAACCAAAGTCTTTCTCTTGACCCACAAAATGTTTCTTTTTTATTGTCTCTCGCTGAAGTTAAAAAATTACAGGGCGATAAAAAAAACGTTCGGTCTTTGCTTGATAAAGCTTTAGAATATGCACCCGATTCTCCAAAAGTCTTAACGCGCTATGGGTTTTTTATGTTTGAGCAAGGGGATAGAGCGCATGCACGTGGCTATGCTGAACAGGCTCTTCGCCAGGCTCCAGAATATGATGAGGCCTTAATTTTGATGGGACATTTGCTGCTCAGAGAAGGTGAGATCGAGTCAGCAAGAGATCACGCCATTGCTGCTTTACGTCAAAATGCTCGTGACCAGAGTGCTTTGTCTTTAATGGCAGCAATTAAAGTCCGTAAAAGTAAATTACTCGGCCTTTGGTGGCATTGGATGACTTTTATGGAAAGCCGCGGAGAAGCAGGCATCTTGATGATTCTTCTCGGGAGTTATGTGTTATATTCTGTCGCCCGTATTTACACTGAGCAGAATAACTATTTTCTAACATCAACAATTATTATGGTTCTATGGCTTTCTTTGGTGCTCTACACATGGGTTAGTCCAATTGCCTTTCAGCGAGAACTACAAAAAGAATTGGAAAGCGTCACCTTTACCAAAGAATTCTAAAATGAGAGCGTTTTACAGTTGAGAGCAAAGGGTAAAAGGATCGATCGCTTTTCTGACAAAAACAGAGATAACAACATTGTTTTCGATTCAGTGTAAAAACACTATACTGCACCAGCAGAAAAGTTAAAAAGACATGCGTTATAACAAGGTTTGGCCCAATAAGATCAGTGTGTCACAGAGATATGCTCATGTCTATTCTGTGATAAATCTATGAAAAAACAAAGCTTTTGCGAACATAAACTCTATGAGTAGAAGACAATATCTTCGGAAAATGCATTTACACTCAAATGGATTGTTGAATAAAGGAGATTAAGATTCTAAAGTTAGGGTAGAAATAGCATTGTTGAGTTAAAATGTTATGACGTGGCCTGAAAAAAAGACACTATTTGAAAGTTTTTATTCTGCATACAGGTGTCCCCTTAAGTGTGCTTCATTTTTCAGGAGAAGATAAAATGTAAACTATTTTAGGGCAGAATCATCTCATTCCTTAAATATCAGAAATTATTTTCATGATTGTGGAATAAAAGCTGCTCTCGTGCAGCGATGCAGACTGCAGACGAAAGATTCGGGCGCAGCTCGGATTTCGTCTGTAAATATCGCTGCACAAACAATAAGATCGCTAGGGCAACGGGCAGACAAAAGATGTATCTTTTGTCTCAGTCGGTGCCCTAGAGCAAAGCGCGATCAGGTGGCGTCACCGGGTCGCTTTCGTTTTGCGGCAAAAACAAGACTCTAGAGTCATCCGTGACTTAGGTTTGGTCGCGAATGACTCTAGAATTCTGCATAATCAATGCCTATATCACGCAATCATCATGATCAGTTGGGCAAATGCTATGGCTGAAGAGTTCATTGTTAACGGAGAAATTATTCTGCCAGCCATCGCGGATCTACGGATCGCAAAAGATCTTAAAGCATCCTTAATGATTGCTGTGGAAAAAGGCGGTAATATCATCGTCAGGGGCCAGGATGTTGAAAGATTATCAACATCTTGTATTCAGATTCTTATTGCCGCTTCAAAAAGTTTGGCATGTGACTCAGACCGGCGTTTACAGCTTTTAGCCCCATCAGAGGCCATGGCCGCCGTCTTTCAGGATTTAGGCTTAGAGACTTTGTTGGAAGAATGGAGTTAAAGAGTATGGCAAAAACGGTGCTTGCCGTTGATGATAGTCAAACCATGCGTGATATGGTGTCTTTCACCCTAAGAAATGCTGGTTTTGACGTAAAACTGGCTGTTGACGGAAAAAATGCTATTGATGTCTTAGGGGGAAAACCGATTGATCTCATCATTACAGACATCAACATGCCGAATATGAATGGTATTGAGTTAATACAAGAAGTACGTCGTCTCACGGCCTATAAAGCAACACCTATTCTCATTCTGACGACGGAAAGCGATGGAACGCGGAAAGCAGAAGGCAAGGCCGCAGGTGCAACAGGGTGGATTGTGAAGCCTTTTGATCCAGATAAATTAATTCAAGTCGTTAACAAAGTTTGCCCTTAAGATCAAGTTTTTGCTCTTAAAAGATAAGCGGGGGGGCTTTAAGATATATATGCTTTATTAGCTGTATTTCTTTAATAAGTCTTCAGAAAATGCTTTTCGGCTGAACGGATGGAAAGACTCAATGGATCTGGGACAGTTCCAGCGGACATATTTTGAAGAGTGCGCCGAACTCCTTGCAGAGATCGAAGAGCGCCTTCTTGCCATCTCTGCCGGAGATGTGGATGAAGAAAGCCTCCATGCTTTGTTTCGCGCCGTGCACTCCATTAAAGGAGGCGCTGGGGCCTTTGGGTTTGATCAGCTTGTCTCTTATGCGCATGTTTTTGAAACACTTTTAGATGCGATGCGAGATGGCCGTGTTCCCGTCAATGCCCAAAGCGCTGATGTTTTGATTGCAGCCTGTGATATTTTGGAACAGCTTGTCCATGCGGCGCAATCAAATGCTGATCTTCCAGAAGATTACGGTGCTGATGTCAGCCGCGCTTTGGAGGCTCTCACGAAAGGTGAGGCCGTTGATTTCGCAAACAATGCTGAAGGGTCTGCAGGTCACATTGCGACGGATTCCGAAAAACCTCCAGAGATAGCTATTGAGGGAGAGGATTTTGGGCTTTTTGTCACTTTAGGGGATGATAAAGGCGATTCACAGCCCGAGAGTGAAGATTTATCGAGAACCGGTGATGACACTAATGGCAATAAATTAGATTCACCAGATACCAAAACAACCTTAGAAACCGTATCTTTAGGAGCAAAAGGACAATTTCGGATCACTTTTGCCCCGGCACCAGATATGTTCCGGAAAGCAAATGAACCGCTTTTACTGATCCGAGAATTACTAACATTGGGTCTTTTACGCGTTCATTGTTTTATAGATGATGTTCCTTCTTTGCCTGATCTTGATGCAGAAGGCGCTTATTTGAATTGGCGAATTGATTTAACAACAGATGCGACCATTGATGAAATAAAAGAGGTCTTTGAATTTGTTGAAGACGACTGCCATCTGACGATTCTACCACTGTATCAAGCAAAAGATGGGGAATTTTTTGTCGATAGCCATGGGGCATATGGCTTATGGCAGGATCCTGAGCTTTACCAAGGGGACGACGTCCAAAATTTGGAAATCCCCATTGCGGCAGAAGACGCTTCCCAAGACAAAAATTCCGAACAAGATTTGGAGAAAAGTGGTCTTATCACATCGCCTTCTTTGAAGGCGCCTGCTGAAAGCCGCATGATTTCTCTTCCTGCAAAAACGCAAAATGAGAATGGTTCTCGAAACTTAGCGCAAAGAGGCCAAACGACGATCCGCGTCGACTTAGATAAAATTGACCGTTTGGTCAACATGGTTGGGGAAATTGTAATCACCCAAGCCATGTTGAAAGAGCAAGTCAATAAAACGCGCATGGATCAGTCTTCAACACTTCTACAAGGGGTTGAGGAGCTTTCGCAACATACCCGAGAGCTGCAGGAAGCTGTCATGGCAATCCGTGCACAGCCTGTTAAGTCAGTGTTTGCACGTATGGCGCGTTTGGTTCATGATGTCGCTCCTGGGCTTGGAAAGGATGTGAAGCTCACAATCTCAGGCGAGGCAACAGAAGTTGATAAAACCGTTATTGAGCAATTGAGTGACCCACTCACGCATATGATCAGAAATTCCATTGATCATGGTGTTGAAACCCCCGAAGTGCGTGAAGCCAATGGTAAACCGCGTCAAGGGGTTATCCATCTTTCTGCCGGTCAACGTGGTGGACGTATTGTCATTGAGGTTGAAGATGATGGTGCAGGCTTAAATAGAAAGCGTATTCGTCAAAAAGCAGAGGAAAAAGGCCTCATTTTCCCAAATACAGAGCTCAATAACGAACAGCTCGATAATTTAATTTTTATGCCTGGCTTTTCCACAGCAGAGACAGTGTCTGATATCTCAGGCCGTGGCGTCGGTATGGATGTGGTCAAGCGCAACATACAAAATCTTGGAGGGCGTATTACCGTCCAAGGGGATCCTGGACGTGGCACCAAATTCGTACTGACATTGCCTCTCACATTGGCTGTGCTAGATGGCATGATTGTCCGCGTTGGCGATGAAACATATGTTTTGCCTTTAAGTTCTATTATTGAAACCATTAGGCCATCGAAGCAAGATATCCATCAATTGGTCAATAATAGTGAAATGCTCTCCATGCGGGGAGAGTTTCTGCCCATAATTTATTTATCTCGAATATTCTCGGTTAATCAAGGTATTGCCGATGCAACAAAGGGACTTGTTGTAATCGTTGATGTCGAAGGTGGCAATCGTGTTGGTTTGGTGATCGACGAGCTGATGGGGCAACAGCAAGTGGTCATTAAAAGTTTGGAAAGTAATTACCGTCGCTTGGAAGGGATATCGGGGGCTACGATCCTAGGAGATGGTCGCGTTTCACTTATTTTGGATCCCGCATCGATTTCTGTTATTTGGGAAGAGGGCCAAGCGTCTACGAAAAAGCTGACTCAGTCTTATGAAAATGAAACAGACAAACTATTGGAGCCAATGAAAGAAATAGAGGCAAAATAAAGGGATGTCAGTCTCGTGCACCGACCGTGCAAAAAATCCTCTTTTGTCGCCGAGAGCAATAGGTTCACGCGATAAGTTTTTGTTTATGCATTAACATAGAGCATTTTGCTTTTATTCAGACTCAAGTGAAATGCTCTCTATCTTTGTTTTTGCCGCAAAACGCATCGTTAGAGAGGCGCTCACTTTAACGCGCTTCGCTCTAAACGAAAACCAAGTTTCGCCTGAATCTTTTGTTGGGGGCAGTGTGTGAATATATGTCATATCATAAACTTTAAAGGCTCTATGGCAGTTGTTTGGATTATGCAGTCTTAAAATAAGTCGATAAGCTGTGTTATGTTTTTTTAAGTAAAGTCAAGTAGACTCTTATGAGAGTTGTGTGGAGAGATCTCTATGTCTGGTCAGAACGCAAAGCTTCCTTCGACCATGACCCCAGCCAGTCGGGGAAAGGATGTTATGGAGGCCGAAACACGTAAAGAAAGTAGCGATGGCCGACAATATGTCACTTTCGAAATTGCAGAAGAAGAATATGGCGTTGACATTATGGCCGTAAGAGAAATTCGCGCATGGACTGGGACAACCCGCTTACCGAATTCTGCTGACTATATGCGTGGTGTCATCAATCTTCGAGGCATTATTGTTCCGATTTATGATTTGCGCTCTCGTTTTGGTTTAGGGGAAACGAAGGCGACAAAAACACATGTCATCATCATTGTTGCTGTCGGTGTGCGTATCCTTGGTATTCTCGTTGATGCTGTTTCGGATATTTTGTCTGTTTATGAAGGGGATGTACAGCCCGTACCGCGCATGGATCGTACGATTGACTCAGATTTTTTAGCAGGATTGGTCAGTGTTGAAGAGCGGATGGTTGCTTTGTTGGCTGTTGAGCGGCTGTTTGATCTTGAACAACTTTCTGATTTAGATGAAAAAAGCCAGTCGCTAGAAAAAGATGTGGATTCTGTTGTGCCATAAGGAGAAAAGAGGTGATCTGGAGAAACTCTCTTGATTTTCCGTCTGGCCGCCACAGCCTTTGTCCTTGAGGAGGCTTGCGATGTATTGTCCGTGTCACTGCGGAACATAGGTCTATCCTGATCTGGACAAAAATTTAGCCACAGCGCTCTTTGTGTTTGGCAAACGCATGCATAAACAAAAAGAGTGCACGGCAATGGCCTGATAAAAGAAAAACCTTTTATCTTATGCCAATCCACGTGCCTTTGCGGGCGTTGGAAACTGTAAAATAATTCAAGACTTTCTGCGATAGTTTGGATTCGTTCCAGTTAAAAACAAAATTGTAATGGGTTTTACGGCGGGCAGCTGCTGGAGGGTTTAAGGGCAATGACTTTGTCAATCTCACACCGTCTTTATTCGGTTGCCATTATGGCAGTTTTCGCAATTTTATTGCTTGTCGGCGTCCATTGGAGTGGCGAAGGAGATCTCTATATCGCTGATGTCATTATCGCAGTGATTGCAATGATTGCTCTTCCTGTTTATGCGGCTTATACAGCACATAATGTTGCGACACCAATCCGGAATTTTGCAGATGTGGTTGGAAAAATCGCTGATGGAAACGCCGATGTCGATGTTAAAGATTTAGACCGACAAGATGAGATTGGGGATTTGGCGCGGGCCGCCCAAAGGCTGAAAGAGATGATTTCAGTCAGGTCACGATTGACACAGGCCTTAGATTATACATCTGCAAATGTGATGATTGCAGATGGCGACAATAATATTGTTTATATGAATCGCGCGGCAACATTAATGATGCGAGATGCAGAAGATGACCTCCGTAAAGAGCTGCGGAATTTTGACGTCGATAATATTATTGGCAGTAATATTGATGCCTTTCACAAAAACCCGAGCCATCAGCAAAGGCTTGTGGCCAGCTTAAATACAACCTATACAGCTGAAATCTCTGTTGGGATAAGGCATTTTAACCTTATTGCTAATCCTATTTTAGATCGTAAAAACCGTCGTATTGGAACTGTTGTTGAATGGACTGATATTACCGAAAAAGTAAATCGTGAAAAAGAAGAACAAGAAAGAAAAGCGATCGAAGAAAAAATTGCTGCTGATAATTTAAGGATTAAAGTTGCATTAGATAATGTTACGACGAATGTTTTGCTAGCTGATAATGAAGGCAATATTATTTATGCCAATAAAGCTGTGCTTGCAATGTTAAAGCATGCCGAAGACGCCGTACAAAAAGGTTTATCAAACTTTGAAGCAGACAAAGTTTTAGGGTCTAATTTCGATATTTTCCATAGCGACCCTTCCCACCAACGTGCCTTACTGAAGCGTTTAACGCAGACATATAAGAGCGAAATAACAGTTGGTGATGCAAGTTTTGTTCTGATTGCAAATCCTGTGATTAATGCAGAAGGGGAACGTTTAGGGTCTGTTGTGGAATGGTCAAATATTACACGAGAACTGGCTGTACAAGAAGAAGTCGCGGAAATTGTTACCGGTGCCATGGCAGGTGATTTCACCCAACGTATTGGTCTGGAAGATAAACATGGCTTTATGAGGCAATTATCTGAGCATATCAACACTTTACTCCAGACAACCTCTTTAGCGATTGAAGATCTCGGGGAAATGATGGCGGCGCTTGCAAAAGGTGATCTTTCTCGCCGTATCGAGAAAGATTATGCCGGGTCTTTCCAACAGCTAAAACTTGATTCAAATGTGATGGCAGACCAGCTTACCGACATTGTCAATAAAATTTCCAGCAGTACAACTCTTGTCACATCCGCCTCAAGTGAAATTGCAGATGGGAGCGCCGACCTTTCTGAACGTACAGAACAACAAGCTGCGAATTTAGAAGAAACGGCAGCCTCTATGGAAGAGTTAGCGGCAACGGTAAGACAAAACTCTGAAAATGCACAACAGGCCAATCAACTCGCTGCAAATGCACGGAAAGTTGCAGAAAAAGGTGGCGATGTTGTTTCACAAGCCGTATCAGCCATGAGCAATATCTCACGCTCTTCACAGAAAATTTCTGACATTATTGGTGTTATTGACGAAATCGCTTTCCAAACAAATCTTTTAGCCCTTAATGCCGCTGTTGAAGCCGCTCGGGCAGGAGAGGCTGGGAAAGGTTTTGCCGTCGTCGCCTCAGAAGTTAGGACTTTGGCGCAGCGTTCCGCACAAGCCTCAAAAGAGATTAAATCCTTGATTGTCGATAGCGGGAGTCAAGTGAAAGATGGTGTGGAACTGGTGAATAACACAGGGGAAACGCTGTCTGAGATTGTGAATTCTGTCAAGCGCGTTGCTGATATTGTTTCTGAAATAGCAGCCGCATCGACAGAACAAGCTGAGGGCTTAGAACAGGTCAATACTGCCATCACGCAAATGGATGAAATGACGCAAAAAAATGCTGCTCTTGTTGAAGAAAGCGCAGCGGCTGCACGCTCATTAGAGCAGCAAGCCTCTGAATTGACAACGCAGATTGGTTTCTTTTCAGGCCAGTCAGAGAGCATACAGGCTTTACCAGCAGCATTACCAGAAAGGTCACCCTCGCCGCAAAAACCGATATTAGACTCAGCTCGTGCGGTGCAGGAGTATAGCATGCCTAAAACAAGTTATGACCATAGTGGTTTTGAAGATGATTCAGACTGGAAAGAATTTTAAAGTGTAGGCTTGTGGCCAATAAGGCGTTCTTCGTCTTATTGGCCTGTTTTTTTGAGACATTCCTGATAGGAAGCCTCTTATCATCTCTTTCCCTGATTTTTACTCTTAATCTTTGCAAGAAGTTCCGGGAATTCACAACCCAAAATCCGAAGCCAATCGAAGTAGCCCGATATTTTGACAATATTGTGCTTATGTCCTTTTTTTGAAAGGGACGATAGCGATCAGTGGAAGATTGCCCTGAAAATAAACTTTTGGAACTTTTGACGATAAAATAGCTTTACAGACCATATAATTTTAAGGTGAATTGATCTTTATAATGTAATTTTTAATTTTATGTTTTTAAGGTTGTGTTTATCCTCTAAAAGCAGAATATACAGGTCTAAAGTATCGCTGCTGATTTGGATGAAATTATAGGATGCCTGACACCAACGATCAACTGGCTATAGGGTCTTGTCTTGCTGGTTGTTATAATGGTGAGCTTGCCCCAAGAATTCTACAGCATTGTGCTTTTGTCCTTAAACGGAAATAATGTTGTATATCTTTGTTTTTACTGCGGAATGTATGGTTAAAGTCAGTCTGCTTTAACCAGTTTTTCTTTCGTCTTTAACCATATCGATTTTGGGATGAGACATATGGCTGATATTAAAAAAAAGCTTGCTTCCAACAGAGATAAAGAACGAGAAACCTCAATCCTATTAGGGGGACGTCAGCCTGAGTTTCAATTTACCGAAAAAGATTTTCGTTTCATCATTGAGCTGATTAGAAAGCATGCTGGGATTAATCTTTCAACGCGTAAAAGATCTATGGTCTATTCTCGCTTAGCGCGACGATTGCGTGAATTGGGAATGGAAAGTTTTAAAGAGTACCGGTGCTTTTTGGAGCAAGATAATGGCAAAGAACTGGGCCTATTTACAAATGCATTAACAACAAATTTAACACGGTTTTTTCGCGAAGCGCATCACTTCCATCATCTCACAGAAACAGCTTTGCCAGCCGCAGAAAATAGAATGACTCAAGGTGAGAATTCTCAGGCTCTGCGTAAAAAGAGGTTAAGAGTTTGGTCCGCAGGATGTTCTTCGGGAGAAGAGCCTTACTCTATCGCTATGGCACTCTCTGAATGGCTCAGTAAGAGAAAAACAGCGTCTTGGGATGCAAAAATCTTAGCGACTGATCTTGATACAAATATGCTCGAGCGTTGCCAAGAAGGCCTTTATCGCGGCAATACTTTGCGGGATCTTCCCCTTAAATATCGCAGTCGTTATATGAAGAAAGTGCCGCATGACGGGATACAAGAGGACTGGTGGCAAATAGAGCCGGAATTAAAATCTTATCTCACATTTAAGAAGCTTAATTTATTAGATTCTTGGCCGATGAAGGGTCCATTTGATGTTATTTTTTGTCGTAATGTTTTGATTTATTTTGATAAAGAGACACAAACGAAGCTTGCCGAGAGATTTGCATCTATGCTCCACCCTAACGGTTGGCTTTACTTGGGGCACTCGGAAAATTTGTATAAATTGACAGACCGATTTACACTCATTGGCCGTACTATATATCAGAGAATCGTTTGAAAAGATCTTTATATTGTAATGCATTTTTGAATTTTGGGTTCATCCTCATTGTAAAGGCAAATCATGTGAAAAAGTTTCATCGTGGTCATGAAAATAAGAATATGGAAAGACGAGAAAGAAAAACAAATATATTTCAAGGGGATGGCGTAAGAAGTTATTTTGATCCTAAATTTGGTGTTACAGCCTATAAGGTTCTACCAGGAGAACATTTTGTGACGGGCTCAAAAGATGCTATGCTTGTAACTGTCTTAGGAAGTTGCGTATCTGCATGCATTCGAGACCCTATAACAGGTGTCGGTGGTATGAATCATTTTATGTTCCCTGAGATTGCAGAGGAAGCATGGAGTGAGGTTGGCGCAGCACGTCGATATGGCAATTATCTGATGGAAAGATTGATTAATGATATTTTAAAGCAAGGAGGAAAAAGAGATCGTTTAGAAGTTAAGATCTTCGGCGGTGCTAATGTTATCAAATCCAGTTTTCATATTGGAGATGATAACGTTAATTTTGTACGCGAATATCTTCATAAAGAAAAAATGAATATTGAAAGTGAAGATGTCGGTAAGACTTATCCAAGGAGGGTGCATTACTTTCCAACAACTGGAAAAGCTTATAGGCTTTTCTTGCGTCGCTCTGATGACAGTTCAATCTTTAACGAAGAACTCCGCATGCGTAAGAAAAAAGAAATTGTCCATGAAGAAGCAGGCGGAATTGAACTTTTTGATGAGGATGTGTGATGAGCCAAAAAATTCGTGTTGTCGTTGTTGATGATAGTGCCCTGATGAGGCGACTTCTAACGGAATTACTTAATGGTGATCCGGATATAGAAGTCGTTGGAACTGCCGCCGATCCTTACAAAGCGCGGGAGATGATTAAGGAAAAGTCTCCTGATGTCATCACTTTAGATGTCGAGATGCCGCGCATGGATGGCTTGGCATTCTTAGAACGTATTATGACACTTCGACCTATGCCTGTGATTATGGTCTCTTCCTTAACGGAAGCTGGCGCAGATGTCACGTTAAAGGCCTTAGAACTAGGAGCATTTGATTTTGTGCCTAAACCTAAAATGGATCTCGTAGAGGGCATGCGCAAGTCTCAGCAAGATTTGGCCAGAAAAGTGAAAGAAGCGGCGAAAATTCAAGTCCAGCCTTTAGATAAAACGAGAAAAGCGCAGAAAATTGAGCGGCGAACATATAAAGGTGGAAGTGAAACGATTGTTGCTATTGGGGCCTCGACAGGAGGTGTTGAAGCGCTGCGGTTCTTTCTGGAAACGATGCCCGCAAATGGACCAGGGATTGTGATTGTGCAACATATGCCAGAACGCTTTACAACAAGCTTTGCAGCACGCTTAAATGGTATTTGTGAGATGACTGTTCAAGAAGCTGGAGATCTGGAAAGAGTTCTCCCTGGCCATGTTTATATCTCTCCTGGAAACCGACATCTAAAAATCGAAAAATCAGGTGCAAACTTTATTTGCCGATTATTTGATGCGCCTCTTGTTTCTGGTCATAAACCATCCGTCGATGTTTTATTTCATTCTGTTGCTGAAGTTGCAAAACAAAACGCAGTGGGCGTGATTATGACAGGTATGGGACGTGATGGAGCGGATGGCCTTGCGGCAATGCGTTCAGCGGGGGCTACAACATTGGGGCAATCAGAAGCAAGCTGTGTTGTTTATGGCATGCCTAAAGCAGCGAAAGAAGCAGGGGCTGTTGAAAGAGAAATGCCTCTCTCTGATTTGGCAGGAGAAGTCTTAAAGATATGTCATAGCCAAACAAAGGAGAGGATTTAAGAAACAGTTATATATATGCATAAAATTACGCGTATGACATGCTCTTTGAAAACAAGTTAAGACTTGGATGTTTCCTTTCCCTGTACTCATTGAACGTTTATTTTATGGATTTATGATTATAAGCATGCGAGTTATATCTTTGGCAATGTGCTCAATTCTGCCGAAGGTGGATTTCCATACTGATAAATACTCCCATAAAATGGCGCTGGCGAAACCAATTTTATAAACAAAGATGAAATATATTGAGCCTTAACCTATTCTAAAAGTAGAATAGGCTATCATCATGTGATGAAATGAGTTGGCTCTATATTTAAGGTGAAACTTTGGAGGAAAAAGTCCTCCCGCAACGATGGGAATTGCGACAACATTTATAAATTCTCAAAATACCATAAATTCTTTATCTATGCGGTAAAAAGATTGAAAGTGACATATGCCAATTCTTTCGGTTTTTGTTTGAGGTATAGAGAATGTAAGACTTTTGAAAATGATACCATATTGGGTTTGAAACTCAGATTATTGGGATTTAAACCAGTGAAAGCGAATGTTCAATGAATGATAATAAACCATTCGAAATGGAATCAAGCGGCATTGATACAATGTCCCTAGAAAATGATTTAAATCCAAGATCTTCTGATGAAGAAGATCGCGCACATCTTTTGTTAAGCCGTTGGATGGATATGTCTGTTGTCCAGCGTAGAGTTTTGGAGGCTCTTGCTGAGGAAATTTCTGGCACTTCAAATATGGTTGAAAGCAATGTTGTTGAGCTTTCTGAAGGGTTTAGAGAGCTTGTTTCTTCCGTAAATGACCAAAGCCAACGCGTTGATAATATTATAAAACTTGTAAGTGAAGTCGAGTTGGATGGCAATAGAATCCCTCTATCAGATTTGACAAAATTGCTTGAGGATGCTCTTGTAGAAGTTGTTGATCATATCGCTAATTTATCAAAGCGGGCTATGGAAATGGTCTATGCTTTAGATGATGTGATCGTTCATCTCGAAGAAGTTGATAATTGCATCAATGGAATTGAGCGTATTAACTCGCAAACCAATCTTTTAGCTTTAAATGCAACCATTGAAGCGAAGCGAGCAGGAGAAGCTGGGCGCGCTTTTTCTATTGTTGCGGGAGAGGTGAAGCAGCTTTCAACAACGACAAAGAAATTAGCATTGGATATTCGCCAAGAAGTAAATGCTGTCGCCGAAGGTGTAAGATCTGGACATAAAACATTGACTGAAGTTGCGACAATGGACCTTTCTGGCCATATTTTGTTAAAAGAAAGATTGGATAATATGGTTGCAGCCTTGCTGGAACAGAATAAATCTTTCACAAAAGTGTTGGAAGAAGCTTCCGTTTCTTCACGTGATATGTCTTCTGCGATGGGGCGTTTGATAACAGGAATGCAGTTTCAAGATCGTTTTAAACAGCGTCTAGAAAATGTTGTCGGGGCGATGTCTGTATTGTGTGAGGCATTAGAAGACACTGAAAAACAAACATACCAGAAGAGTGAAAGTATCCGAGAAAAACAGTCTCAGGATATAGATCCGTTGCTAATCGAAAAATTCTTGAGTCGGATGCATATGGATGAAGTGCGGCGCCGTTTTGTAGAAGCAATTGTTTCTGGCGAAAGCCCGGCTGATGATCTCAATGTTCCTAAAAAAGAAGCGGTTTTACAACACACTGATAAGGATATTGATGACATTGAATTATTCTGACACTGAAAATAGTATTTAATTTCTTTCCAAACGGTTAGAAGATCTTTAATTTCGGTGTGTTAAATGTGCTTTAAGCCCGCTTGAGGCATTTAATGCTTTGAATAGCACTTATTATTGTTGCTCAATGATGAGCATGACGGGAGAGGCCCCCCGAGATGCAGTTTGAATTAAAATCCGCTGCGAATAGCCAAGAATTATGGCTAACTGGACGTTTTACTTTTACGGACTATGCCTCTTTTCGAAAGTTAGTTGGCGAAGTCGTTGAAACGCGTGTTCCAAAAATCGTTGTCGATCTTTCAAGAGTGGACTTTATGGATTCTGCAGCTCTTGGTATGTTGCTGTTGGCAAGAGATGAAGCCTCTAGACGAAATCAGTCTTTAATTTTGAGAGGCGCGAAAGGACAAGTCAAGCGTGTGCTGGAGGTTGCCCGTTTTGATTCTATGTTTGTCATGGAAAACTGATGATCTATATTCGGTGCGGGGTTGAGAAAAACACAGAAATGGAGCAATGCGTATGCGTCTTGTGGGGGAGGGCATAAATCCAAAGACAGTAAAGCGCATCGCTTTGCAAGGTGGTTTTTCTAGCCTTGATACTATAGAAAATGTAGAACAGGATGATGACCTAAACGATATTGTTGTTTTATTTATTGGAACTTTGGATGAAAATCATCTTTTAATGGAACTTAAAAAACCTAGAAAAGCTTGTGTTGAGCTTGTCTCTGAATATGATGATCTTTCGGAAAAAGATATTGCTTTTCTGACCGCAAATGATCTAACGCTTGCCGTTCGGACAGAAACAGCCGTTAAAGTGCCCATTTCCCATGTTTTTGCCACGGCTATTCTTGAAAGATTAAAAGTTTCCCAAGATCAAGCGATCGACTTAGAGACGGTTCTCCATGAAGCGATCTTTAATGCTATCCTCCATGGAAATTTAGAAATTGAAAGCCATGGGGAAGACGCCCCAAATTATTTTCAGTTATTGGAAGAAAAAGTTTCTAACCCTTCCTTTGGTAATAGAAAAATATATGCCTCAGCCAAATGGGATCATGAAGAGCTTCTCATTACCGTCTGTGACGAAGGAAAAGGTTTTTCTCTTAACCAAGATTTTTATAAAGATATTATGTCTGAAGGATATTCAGGACGAGGATTATATTTGATTCAAGCGCTTTCAGACTCATTTACTTTAGGAAAAGATGGGCGAAGCATAGAGATGAGGTTTCGTCGGTCATGAATACTGGAAGCTACGCAAAGTTTATTCACAGCCATAAAAACTATTCACAGATGCCGAAAGCTGTTTTGCAAGAAGAATTAACACAAGCAAGAATATTAATCGTAGATGATGCCCCGTTAAACTGTGAGATTATTGCAGGATTCTTAGAGGTAGGTGGTTTTTCTTGTTTTGAATATGCAAATAATGGGATTGTTGCGTTAGAAAAATTAGATCTTTTTCGGCCTGACATTCTTGTCTTAGATCTCTCTATGCCAAAAATGGACGGTTTTGAAGTATGTCGTCGGATTCGCGATCATGATGAATGGTGTGATATCCCGATTTTAATTGAAACTGGCATTGATGATGCGAATAAAAGAGCTGAGGCCTTTGCTGTCGGTGCAACCGATCTTGTGACAAAGCCAATTAATCAAGCAGAGCTTAATGCACGTGTTCGTATTCATTTAGAGTATCGCATTTTGATGCGAGATTTACAATCATACCAATCAAGAATAGCAAGTGAGCTATCTCTTGCAAGGGAAATGCAAGAAGCCCTTTTGCCGACAGATGTGGTCCTCTTTGAAATTAATGCACGACATAAAGTTCAAATTGCCCAATATTTTCAACCATCTGAGGAGCTTGGTGGCGATTTTTGGGGGGTGAAAGAAACGCAAAAAGGCCAGCTTGCTGTTTATGTTGTTGATTTTGCTGGTCATGGCGTGAATGCTGCTATTAATACATTTCGATTGCATGGTTTGATTAATGAAGTTTGGAATCTTTCTGATAACCCACAGCTTTTTTTAGAAGCTCTGAATGAACGCCTTGTGAGATTATTATCTGTAGAGCAATATGCAACTATGTTTTATGGTATTATCGATCAAGAAAAACAACGCATATGCTATGCTGCTGCTGCGTCAACGCCGCCTATGGTTATGGTCAACAAGACCGGAGACGTTTTGATGGGGGATCCGCGCGGCATTCCTCTTGGTGTGGCCCCTGACACGCGATATGAAATGCGAGAATTGCCATTTCATCCCAATAATATGTTGTTTTTATTTAGCGATGGCTTTATCGCCGTCCCCTATATAGAGGGTGAAGGCCCCCATAGCCATGTACCGAATAGAGCTAAAAATACGACAGAAGAAGATATTGCACTTCTTATGAGTGAAACACCCTGCCCGAATGCACCAATTTTTCTGGATCGTTTGGTTGGTACATTTAATCGATGGGTTGATGGTAAAACTGAAGATGATATGTCTGCAGTCTGTATCTCTTGGCCAGAGAGGTCAGGGCAGCATGTTCTATCAGGCATAAATATCATTGAAGAATTAGAAGCAAAAGAAGAAGAAAGAAACACTTAAAATAAGCTTTGAGGATATGCTGTTTTTTTGGTGCAGCCATGGGGGGCTCGCAAAATAGGATCTGTGCATATTTTAGAGTAGAGGGCAAAATAAAGCTTTTATCCTTTTGATGTGTTTTGCAGCAAAATAAAGATATAGGTCATTGTCTTTGATTGAGGATATAAACACAATGCTGTATCCAAAAGCCCTGTGCTGGACTTATAATAAATGAATAGGCTGGAACAGACTTTATTTTGAACATCGAGCGTTTTCATATGACAGGCCAAAATGTGACCCCTATCCATAATGATCAAGAAGATGACACGCGTCGTTTTCGCCTTCCTCCAAGCAATCTTGAGGCAGAAATGGGGGTGCTTGGGGCTATTCTTGTCAATAATCAAGTTTATAACCGGATTAGTGAGCAATTGAATGCTCACCATTTTGCGAATGCTATCCACGGTCGTATCTACGAGACGATTTGTAAAATGATGGATCGGGGTCAACTCGTCACAGCCGTGACCCTCAAAGATTATTTTGAACATGATGGGTCTTTGGTTGCGATAGGGGGCGCGCAATATCTTGTACAATTAACAGCCGCCGCTGCCGCCATTGTCAATGCAAAGCAATATGCAGATATTTTATGTGATCTTGCGACACGCCGTGCTTTGATTGATATCGGTGAAGAAATTGTTAATGAAGCTCACCAGCCATCTGTTGATCGTTCGGCCAATACTGTTTTAGAAGATGCCGAACGGAGTTTGTTTAATCTCGCAGAAACGGGCGGAAGTGAACGCCAAGGGATGACGCTGGGGCAGGCAACCATTCTTGCGATGGAAACAGCGGAAGCAGCCTACAAGAGAGATAGCCATATTACAGGGGTTACAACGGGCTTACGCGATTTAGACTATAAGCTTGGTGGTTTGCATCCCTCCGATTTAATTATTCTGGCTGGAAGGCCTTCTATGGGCAAGACAGCGCTTTCCACGAATATGGCTTATAATGCGGCAGCAGCCCGGTTGAAAGCCTCTGATGAAGGGGCGCCTGTTGCTTTTTTTTCCTTAGAGATGTCAGCAGAGCAGCTTGCCAATCGGATTCTGGCGGATCGTACATCAATCTCGTCTGAAAAGATTCGGCGCGGCCAGGTCAGTCAAAATGATTTTCCTCTCTTTATCGAAGCGGCCCAGCATCTTGACCAAGTTCCCATGTTTATTGATGATACGCCGGCTTTGACCATTGCTGGATTGAGAAGTCGGGCACGGCGCATTAAACGAACTCATGGCTTAGGTCTTGTTATTGTTGATTATCTACAGCTTCTGCGCGGCAGTGATCATCACACAGATAACCGTGTTCAAGAAGTGTCAGAAATTACACGTGGCTTGAAGGCTCTTGCAAAAGAACTTCATGTCCCTGTGATTGCCTTGTCACAGCTTTCTCGTGCGGTTGAGAATCGAGAGGATAAACGTCCACAACTTGCCGATTTGCGAGAATCAGGCTCTATTGAACAAGATGCTGATGTTGTTATGTTTATTTATCGATTACAATATTATCTCGAGCGTGAAGAACCACAACAAAAGCCTGAAGAAGAAGATTCAAAATTCCATGATCGCCATACACGCTGGAAAGATCGTATGGAACAGGCGTATAACAAAGCGGAAGTGATTATCGCTAAGCAACGTCACGGTCCGATTGGCACTGTACCGCTCTTTTTTGATGGGCAATATACACGCTTCGCTGATCTTGCCGAAGATGATATTTATCCGGAAGACCATGGCTGATTCGACACCCTTGACCCTTTCTCCCGAAGCAATGAATACTGGTCTCGCTGGCGGCATTCTGACAGTTGACCTTACGGCTATCCAGCAAAATTACAAAGCTCTGCGCGATCAGCTCGCAGAGGGTGTAAGCTGTGCTGCTGTGGTCAAGGCCAATGGTTATGGGTTGGGCGCCGCTGCTGTGGGGCAGGCATTAGCCAATGTGGGCTGTCGGCGTTTTTTTGTCGCTTTGCCAGAAGAAGCCATCACGCTAAGGGCTGTTTTACCAAGAGTGGAAATATTTGTTCTAAATGGGCTTTTTCCGGAAGTCGTGGGAGATTACGTTGAACACCGACTGACCCCTGTGCTCAATCACCCAGGAGAAGTGGAAGTTTGGCGAATCCAAGCCCGGAAGACCTCTAAATCTTTGCCTGCGATTTTACAAGTGGATACGGGGATGTCTCGTTTGGGGCTTCAACCCCATGAGGCCGAGCATCTTGCCGAGGATTCAGGGCGCATCGCTGGCATAGCTTTGCAATATCTGATGAGCCATTTGGCCTGTGCTGATGATCCAGATGATTTTCGCAATACAGAGCAACTGATGGCTTTTGAGCATATCCGTCGGCTTTTCCCAAACTTACCATCAAGTCTTGCCAATACCGGAGGCATTCTGATCGGGAAAGATTATCATTATAATCTTGTGCGTCCAGGCATAGGGCTTTATGGAGGGTCTCCATCATCGGATCAGCCACTTGATCTTGTAAAGCCGGTTGTGCGACTGCAAGGGCGTATTCTCCAAATAAGGGAGATAGCACCTCCGAGCTTTGTTGGTTATGGTGCCGCCCATTCTGTCAGAGAACCAACAAGAGTTGCAACAGTTTCCATTGGTTATGCAGATGGCTATTTACGCTGTCTGGGGGGCAAGTCTGTAGGATTTATCCAGGATTATGTTGTTCCTGTCATTGGGCGTGTCTCCATGGATTTGACAGCCTTTGATGTTACGCATGTGCCAAGACATTTGGCCCAACCCGGCAATTTCATTGAATTCATCGGCCCGGATTTCACAATTGATGATGTCGCAAAAGCGGCAGAGACAATTGGTTATGAGATTCTGACCAGTTTGAGTACAAGATATCACCGACATTATATTGGTGGCGAGATCTCTGGGACCAGTTGAAATGATTCTTGATGAATGTTAGAGCATGCTGAGAGTAAAATGTAGAAGGGAGGAGACATCTTTTTTCCGTTTTACGCTAAAACATAGTCTCATAATATTGCCTTTGATTGAGCGCAAACCATTATGCTGTAGAATTTTGTTTTAAGGGTCTTGTCTGAAAGCGGTTTTTTGCTTAGAACATCGAAGAGCCAGGCGCGTGCACTGACCCGCGACAAAAGAGTACCTTTTATCGCTCCGGTTCACGAGATAAGTTTTTATGTGTGTCTTAACTTTTCCAAACGGACGCCAAGTTTTGCCTGACGCTTTCTTTTGGGACAATGTACTCGAGATAAAGTGATTGGTTGATCCCTTTTTGCGGCAAAAACAAAAACGGACGGCATTGTTTCAAACGCTTAATAAAAACAGAATGCTGTGAAATCATTAACGTTTTTTAGAATTATAAACCTGGTTATATTTTTGGCCTATTCTATAAAGGATTGAGGATCTCCAATGAATCCCTTAGCTCCCGTTGGTCGCGCAACATTAAGTCTGTTCGAAGCCATCGGGCGATTATTGCTTTTTGCGGCTCTTGGCCTTTCCCATTGTGTTCGCCCGCCCTTTTATCCGCGCCTTATTTGGCGACAGATGATTGAGATCGGATTTTATTCCCTGCCTGTCGTCGGATTGACGGCGATCTTTACAGGGATGGTCTTGGCCTTGCAATCTTATACTGGATTTGCACGTTTTTCTGCAGAAAGTGCGATTCCTAGCGTTGTCGTGGTCTCTATAACCCGAGAACTTGGTCCTGTCTTAGCCAGCCTCATGGTGGCGGGGCGTATTGGTGCTGCCATGGCCGCTGAAATTGGTACTATGCGGGTGACAGAGCAAGTGGATGCTCTTACAACCTTATCGACGAATCCTTACAAATATCTTGTGGCGCCGCGGCTCATTGCGGGTGTGACAATGCTTCCGATCCTTGTGATTGTGGCGGATACGATTGGTGTTCTAGGTGGCTATTTGATTGCAACCTTTAAGCTAGGATTTAACCCAGAGCTTTATATTTCGAATACGATTAACTTTTTACAAGTGATTGATGTCGTGTCAGGTCTTGTAAAAGCCGCTGTGTTTGGCTTCCTCATTGCTCTGATGGGATGCTATCACGGTTACTATTCGAAACGGGGGGCCCAAGGTGTTGGGGCAGCAACAACCAATGCTGTTGCCTCAGCTATGGCGTTAATCCTGATCTTCAACTATGTCATCACGGAATTGTTTTTCTCCCGATGAGCGCTCTTGATACAAATCTTGTCCCAAAAATTGAAATGCGCAATATTGCCAAAACATTTGGCACAAAAGCTGTTTTGCGCGATGTCAATTTATCGATTGCCCCCTCTGAATCCCTGGTCATTATCGGGGGCTCTGGGACGGGGAAGTCTGTGACCTTGAAATGTATTTTAGGCCTTATACAGCCCGATAAGGGTAGGATTGCGATTGATGGGCAAGAAACAATTGGTTTGCGGGGCCGTGAGCGTGAAGCGGTGCTCAATAAATTTGGGATGCTTTTCCAAGGGGCGGCGCTGTTTGATAGCTTGCCCATTTGGCAAAATGTGGCCTTTAAGTTGATTCAAGGCCAAAATATGAAAAAAACGGAAGCCCGTGATGTGGCTGTTCAGAAGTTAGAACAAGTCGGAATGCGGGCTGATGTGGCCGATCTTTTTCCTGCAGAACTCTCTGGTGGGATGCAAAAACGTGTAGGTCTTGCACGGGCGATTGCGGCAGACCCTGAAATTATTTTCTTTGATGAACCAACAACAGGTCTCGATCCCATTATGGCCGATGTGATTAATGATCTGATTGTGCAATGTGTGAAAGATCTTGGGGCGACAGCACTCTCGATTACCCATGATATGGCATCAGCGCGTAAAATTGCAGATCATATTGCCATGCTCCATGAAGGCCGGATTATTTGGCATGGCGCTGTTGCGGATATTGATCAGAGCGGTAATCCCTATGTCGATCAGTTCATACATGGTCGTGCAGAGGGTCCGATACAAATGGCAATTCGAAGTTAAAGAGCCTCTAGAGCAAAGCTGGTTAAAGTGGCAGCCCCTTTCACCATGCGTTTTGCGGAAAAAACAAAAACAGAGAGCATTTCACCTG
>DDLW01000245.1 GCA_002340345.1 Alphaproteobacteria bacterium UBA2562
ATTCAAATTAAAAGCGAAATGCGCCAGAAAAATGCTTCCGAACGATTTTGTTTTGATCGGCTTTATCTGTCAGAGAATCTTGTCATGACGGCTTTCATCCCTTATAACGCCTTGGTGAATGTTGGAAGCTGCGTTTGATGGCATTTCCCAAAAGGCTCGGCCCAGAAGGCTCGGCGAAGCTAACCTGTTTTCTGTGTTCGACATGATGATGATCGTAATGAAAACGCGTTATTTCTAAGGGCGGTTTGCGATAAAATTAAGAGATACAACTCTCTACCATTCACTTGATCTCTTGCGGAGATACAGAATCGATTTCTTTAGGGAATTTATGCTATTGTGCCGGGGCTTGGTGCTGAGAGTATGGAATGCACTTTTCTAGTGCAGCGATACAGACGAAAGATTCGGGCGAAGCTCGGCTTTCGTCTGTATCGCTGCATAAACAACAAGATAGCTAGGGCAACGGGCAGACAAAAGATGTATCTTTTGTCTCAGTCGGTGCACTAGCAGGCTTCTTTCCATGAAGCTGCCGCAGAGTTCCCCTCTCTTGCTGATGGGCTTAAAGAATCGCTTCTCGATCTGAAATCGAAAGCCTCGCATACGAATTTGTGATTTTTGTGGTGAAGAAAGAGCATGCGTCACACGAAATGATTCTAGACAGCAGGCTCTATCTTATGCAATCGACGCAAAGGATCTTCCCACAGGTCCCCCAAGGGGCCTAAGGGGGCTGCCATGCGTAATTTAGAATCAATGCTTTAGAAGGCGAAAATCTTCTTAGGCAAAAATATGTTCTTGTGCTCTCTCTTTTTCTGAAAAGATTTCATGGGAGCCCATAAAGACATCAACCGGATCGGTCTGTAACACATGCAGGAACAGGAAAAACCGTCATTTGCCACACGCTTCAAAGCGATCGCCAATCGCTTTTGGACGGATCGCGAACTTATTGTGCGAAGCGACGGCCATGTTCGATATCTGAAATTCTCACGGACGGTGCAAACGATACTGCTTTTGCCGGGGCTTGTGGCCTTAGGGGGCGCTGGCTATGTCGGTTATCAGTATGTGATGCAAGAGCGTGTGATCGCGAATCATAAAGAAGATCTCAGCCAATCCAGGCTTGCTTATTTAGATCTGATGTCTGAGGTCGCAGAATATCAACATCAATTCTCGACGATTACACGTGAGCTGGAGAGCAATCAAGCCTATCTTCTTGGTGTTTTAGAGCAAAATGCAAATTTACGAAAAGATTTAGACATAATTCAAGGCAAAGTCAAAGACACAAATTTAGACCGCTCGCAAATGGCCATTGTGCGCGAAACCTTGAAACGTCGTTTGGATGATTTTGAAACAGACCTTAATGACGCGACAAGTGAAAATCAGAATCTTGAAACCCATGTCTATGTTTTGCGGCAACGCCTAGAAACCACAGAGACAGAACGGGATGTCGTGGTCGAAGTCAGGGATGCATTGGAAGACAAAATCAAATCCATGCGGTCTGAAAAGCGCCAACTTGTTGAAAATAAACGTCAGTTAGAAGACAGCCTTGCCGATTTGAAAAACACTTTAGACATAAAAGAAACCAATATTGCAAGTTTGACAGAATCCCACGATCTCTTAACGGAAAAATTCACCAAAACAGACAAAGCCCTCCAGGAGAGCACCGCGAAAACGACAGAACTTTCGGCAAAATTGCTCGACACACAAACAAAGCTGGATGAAAGCCGCCAGAAAAATACCCAACTTCTGGCCCAGAATGATGAACTTTCGAAAGATCTCACGGTCAGCCGGAAAGACTTGGCCACGGCCCATGGAAAAGCTTTATCCGTGGAACTCGCTTTAGAAAAACATGAAACCTCCCTCCGTACCTTGATTGAAGAACGCAGTGTGGTGGAGGAAGACCGCCAAGCGTTGACCGATAAGGTCGCGGCCCTTGAAACGCATCTAAGCGATGTGCATGACAGTCAAACAGAACTGTTACTAAAATTGGCAGAGCGTACCCATAAAAATCTGAGCTATGCAGAAAAAAGTGTGGCGATGGCAGGGCTTGATGTTGAGCAATTACTGCAAACGGCGATCAGCAAACGCAGTGCTAAGGGGGGCCCTTATGTCAAAGCCCTCGCAAATCTCGATATGCCCAAAGAATATGAACAAGCTGTTATCCGTCTAGGTTATGAGATGGAGCGCTGGGAAACCTTACAAAAACTCCTGCAAGCTTTGCCTTTGGCCGCTCCTGTCGATCAATATCGTCTTACCAGCGGCTTTGGAAAACGTGTTGATCCCATTAATCGCCGGCCCGCATTCCATTATGGGCTTGATTTCGCAGCCTCTGTCAAAACAGCAATTTATGCACCAGCCCAAGGGAAAGTCACCTATGCTGGGTGGAAAGGAAGTTATGGGCGGTTTGTTGAAATTGACCATGGCTTTGGTTTGAAAACACGTTATGGGCATCTTCATTCCATCAATGTCAAAAAGGGCCAAAAAGTCTCCTTTAGAGACCGTATTGCGCGGCTGGGTAATTCAGGGCGAAGCACAGGGCCGCATTTGCATTACGAAGTGACCTTAAATGGTCGTCCAATCAATCCCAAAAAATTCCTATCAGCGGGGCGTTATGTTTTCAAAAAGTAAGCGCAAAGGCTCCTCCGAAAACACGTCTTCTCCGATGGGGAAACAGACGATAAAGACAGGATCTCCTTCGATTATCAGCCAAGACCTTCGTATTCTTGGGGATATCATTTGTGAAGGGGATATCCAGGTCGAAGGCGTGATTGAAGGGGATGTGAAAACCCGCCTTTTGACCGTTGGCGAGACCGCTCTGATCAAGGGCAGTGTTATTTGTGAGGAAGCGAGAATTCGCGGCACAGTTGATGGTGAGATTTTTGCCCGCCATGTCATCCTGGCGAAATCTTCACGGGTCCGTGGTGATATCACCCATGAAACCATCGCAATAGAAGCAGGGGCTTATCTTGATGGCCGCTGTCGGCGCTTGGAAGAGGGTGAAAACGACCTTGAAGAGCTTTTGAATGGGCCAACGGCTTTAGAGCGTCTCACCGCAGAGGATGGTGAGGCTTCTGAGGCGCATGATGATATGAAGGCCTTGGCGGATAAGACAGATCCAGAAGCTGGGGCTGATCAAGCCTCTTCCGCATAATGTTGAGCCGCTTTTCGCTGGCGCGAAATCAGACGACTTTTTCGAGAAAAAGTCTTTCAAAAAGCTTTTGGAACTTTAAACTCTGGGGGCGTCATGTTTCTCTTTAAGGGGGGCCAAAAAGGCAGAGAGGGCCTCTAGAGTGTGTGTCAGGCTTTCTTGCTGGCTTTGGGCAATGTCAAAAGCGGCTTGGGCCGCTTGCTGTTGTTTGGCCGGGTCTAGGAGCAGCTCGGCCACTTCTTCTCCTAAACGCTCAGGCGTTTCGACGATGTGACAGGCTTGTCGCGTTTGCATCAAAGCCTCAATGGCGGCAAAATTAAACATATGCGGGCCAGATAAGAGGGCCGCCTTTAACCTCGCAGGCTCCAAAGGATTTTGCCCCCCATGGGGAACCAGAGATCCACCCATATAAATGATGCGCGCCAAACGGTACCAAAGCCCCATTTCTCCAATGGTATCGGCGATATAAAAATCGCACTCTTCCCCTGGTGTTTCTTGTTGGCTTCTCAAAGCGACATGGTGCCCATGGCTTTGTAACAGGGCTTGTATGTCAGGGCCTCTCTCGGGATGTCTTGGCACAATGATCGTGAGGACAGCGATCGAAGACGTGTTTTGCTCTCCGCCGGTGGAGTCTTCTGCTAAGATCTGTTTGGTCCGCAGATGGGCTTGCGCAATGAGATCTTCTTCTCCGGGATGGGTACTGGCCGCAAGCCAGAGAGGGCGCTCTTTGACGATCGCCTGCATATGTGCCAAATCTTGCGCATCAACAGGCAGCGGGGGGGCTGCAAATTTAAGATTCCCAGTCTCTGCGACATTTGCTAAACCAAGCTGCTTAAAATGTTCTGCATCTTGCGGGCTTTGGGCAAGGCATAGGGAAAAGCTTTGTAAAAGGGGTTGGGTGATGACGCCCATCTGTTTCCAACGACGAAAACTTTTCGCAGACATGCGCCCATTCAAAAGTGCCATTGGAATATTGCGGCGATAGGTTTGTGTGATCAATTCCGGCCAGACTTCAGATTCGATCAAAAGCGCCAGGTCAGGTTTCCAATGTTCTAGGAAACGTTTCACAAAGGGAGAACGGTCCAGAGGCAAGTATTGGTGGCGGGCTTTTGCGGGCAATCTTTTTGCCATGATGGACGCAGATGTCACGGTCCCCGTTGTCATGAGAACCTCAAATCCTTGGGTGCAGAGACTTTCTATAATGGGTAAGACGGAGACCGCTTCACCAACACTGGCGCCATGGAGCCAGATGAGAGGGCCTTTAGGGCGTTCTAAGCTGGCATAACCATAACGCTCTTGCCGCCGGGCGGGGTCTTCCTTTCCCTTTGCGACACGCTTTGAAAGATAAAAAGGGATAATCGGCGCTAAAATTAGGCCTAAGAGACGATATAATATCAAAGCACAAAAAAAAGCAGGGTTCATTTGTCGGCTGCTTTTAGGCAGAATGTTCATGTTTGAAGCCGTCATGGATGTCTGTGGGGGAGAGCTTTACAGCATTGTGTTTTCGTCGAGGCGAGAACCATACTGTAAGTCTTTGTCTTTATGCTCGACAGCCCTCCTTGCGATTCGGTTGCAGCGTAGGAGAATGTCAATCTTTGGACGCAGCGATCAAGTGACACCACCTGACCCGCGTTTGCTCTAGCGCATAATCACAAGGCTTACTATAGGAATCCACCATGAGTGAAAATGTTATTGATCGCCGTGTCTTTTATGCTGGGGCGCATATCTTCCGGGAAGGTGCAGCAGGATCAGAGATGTTTATTGTTGAATCTGGAAAAGTTGAAATTTGGAAAGGCACAGAAGATCATAAAAAAGTGCTCGGCTATATTGGCAAAAATGGTGTGTTTGGCGAGATGGCCTTGATCGATTCGAGCACCCGCATGGCCAGTGCGTTAGCGGTCGAGGAAACGGTTTGCAAAGTCGTAGACAAAACCATGTTTGATAAAAATATGAAGACGGTTGACCCTTTTATGCAAACGGTCATTCAAATCCTAACCAAAAATGTCCGGTCCTTATCGGTTCAAATCGATTACATGCCTTAAGAGAGTTTGATAAAAATAAGCCGTAAAATCATGCTGGGAGAGGGAAGGCCTCTCCCCAAAGCGTTTTGAAACAGGCTCTTTAATTTAAATCGGTACTCTGGCGGTTTTTAAGAGCCATGAGAATTTTTCGGGCGCGCTCTTGCTCTTCTACCGAGAATTCATCGCCATCTTCACTCACAAAAGGTTGATTTTGCTGCGCTGCGGGATGATCAGGGATATCGCTTCCGGCCACTGGGCTGTTGGCATTTAGGGCATTTTGAAGGGCTTCACCTGGGCTTTGCCCGCTTTCGCCTTTTAAGGCGGCTAAGATGGCGGCGGCTTGCGCTTCTTCTGTGTTATGGGTCTGTGCTTGGGTCGCCGGGGCTTCGAGCAAAGCATCGAGAAGTGCCATTTGGTTTGCTTCTTGCATTGCTTGTTCTTGGGCCGCAATTTCCTCGGCTGTGGGCTCAGGAGGCTGTTGGGAGGCTTGGTTCGGGTCGGCCATGGACTGCATCATCTTGTCCAAGCTGAGGCCTGGAAATTTGAATTGTAATTTGCGGAATTCTCGTTCTGCCACGGCCTGGGCCTCGGGAGAGATGAATCGCTCCCGCAAAGTTCGGACGATTTTTTTGACCTGTTCTGGATCTCGTGGTTTTGTCCGACGTGGCATCCTTCTTCCTTTCCCATCACCTTTTCTAAAGTCTCTACCCTTGACCTTATCCCTATGGTGACACAAATTTCTAACGAAATCCTCTGTAAAGAGGCCCAAGCTGATTTTTACAGCATTTTGCTTTTTCTTTGGGTGAAAAAATGCTGTAAGCCTTTATTTTTGCCGCAAAACGAATCAAAAGGATAAACTTGCCCTTTTGTCATGTCTCTATTTTTGGGAAAAAATAGAGGCAAGAGGGTAAGCTTGAGTGAAGGGGACCGCTTTTAAGTGTTTCTTTTTCAGGAAAAATAAAAACATATAACGCCGATAGAATTTCAGAAGGATCGTTTCCCCAATGACCGTGAGCTTGGCCGATATCCCGCTGCCTGCCTTAAAAGAGACTCCAGCCTTAGACCTTGGCTTGGGCAAAGCGCGGGCGGAAAGCCGTATTGTTGTGGCGATGTCTGGTGGTGTCGATAGTTCGGCAACGGCGGCTTTGTTGTCGCGGGCAGGCTATGATGTGGTTGGGGTGACGCTACAGCTCTATGACCATGGCGTTGCCATTGAGCGTAAAGGCGCGTGTTGTGCAGGGCAAGATATTTATGATGCGCGCATGGTGGCGGATTCTGTGGGATTTCCCCATTATGTCTTAGATTTTGAGAGTAAGTTTCAAGAGAATGTGATTGAGGATTTTGCCGATAGCTATCTCCGTGGTGAAACGCCGATCCCTTGTGTGCGCTGTAATCAGACGGTGAAATTTAGAGATTTGCTCGATGTCGCCCAGGATTTAGGGGCCGAAGCCCTTGTGACAGGGCATTATGCCCAGAGGGTCAAAGGCGCCCAGGGCTATGAGCTTCATCGTGGGATGGATCCGGAGAAAGATCAAAGCTATTTTCTGTTTGCCACGACGCAAGAGCAGCTGAATTTTTTACGCTTTCCTCTGGGGGGCCAGGACAAAGACCAAACCCGTCGCTTGGCCGAACAGCTGGGCCTTGCTGTTGCCGACAAACCAGATAGCCAAGATATTTGCTTTGTTCCTGATGGGAATTATAGCCGGGTCGTGCAGAAAATGCGGCCTGACGGGAACCGGGCGGGCGAGATTTGCCATCTTGATGGCCGGGTGCTGGGACAGCATGACGGGGTTATTCATTATACGATCGGGCAAAGAAAGGGCTTAGGGATTGGCGGGCGGATGTCCGCGGATGGGCAAGATACGGAGCCCCTTTATGTCGTGCGCCTGGATCCTCAGACAAGACGGGTGATTGTTGGGCCGCGTGCTGCCCTGGCCCGGCGTTGGGTTTTGATTGATGCGGTAAATTGGCTCGGCGATCAAAAGGATCTTGAGGCGTTTCCATCGCGTGGTTTGCCGGTGACGGTGAAATTGCGCTCAGCACAAGCGCCAGCTTCGGCACATCTTTTCCCCCAAGGATGGTCTGTGGTGGCGCAAGCCTATCAGGGCCAAGATGATCTTCAAACTTGGCTGACAGCCGACGCTGCTGAAGCCTGGCCTATGGCTTTAAAGACGGCAGAGTCACCACAAGGGCCCCTTTGTTTTCCACAGGGACGTGCGGCGATTAGGCTTGATACTCCTCTATATGGTCTTGCACCGGGTCAAGCCTGTGTTTTCTATGACCAAGACAGGGTCCTGGGGGGCGGTTGGATCAAAGGAAGCTTGCCAGATCTTTAGGAAAATGATTATAAAAAAGTCTTGACAGAAAGCCTGCTCCCGGTTAAAAGATCGCCCTCACCGCGTGAGATAAAATCTATGGCGAAGTAGCTCAGCTGGTTAGAGCAGCGGAATCATAATCCGCGTGTCGGGGGTTCGAGTCCCTCCTTCGCTACCAAATCTTAAAGAAAAGAAAATCAAATAGTTAGCCCCTTAAAGGGGCTATTTTTTTGCAAATGTTCCCGCTTTGCTCCTGCCTGTTTGCCCCCTTTTTATTCCCTTTTCTGGCCTCTTTTCGGCCTGGCCTTTTTTCTCTCTTTCTTTTTTAGTCGAATGATTGTCGAATGATTTTGCTTTATGTCTACTGAGCGCTGCGAGCCATTCGTCAAAAGCAGACTCAGAGATTTTCAGTTCTCCGCCGATTTTTTGAAACGGCAAAATCGGTTGTGTGTTCCGATAGCTGCGCAAAGCTTTATCGCCAGATCTCAAGCCAGCTTGCGTTAATCTTTCTTTCACAGCGTAAAGACCAAGAAAGAGTTCACTCATTATAGATCTCCATTTTCTTTGAGCGCCCCTAAGGGGGGCTCAGGCAAGCGCTTCCAGAAAAATTCTTCATCATCGTATATGTGTTTTGTCATATACCCGATTTCTGACATCCGCGTTGTGAGCGCATAAGTGCCGTTTTTGTCGGTTACCCGCCGAGCAGGCGGCTCAGAAGGTCCCCGTATTTGCTCGCTGTCTTTTATTCTTCATAAAAAGGCAACGGTTTTAGCCAGTCATTGTTCTTTTTCCATTCTTTTATTTCGTTTATTCTTCGGTCGCCACAGCCTGCCTTGTCCATTACTCTTTTTACTTGTTGCAAATCAACACCGAGGGTGTTATGGAATTTTGATATAACTTCAGACATTACAGTAGCTATTTCTCTTGAAGCTGCAAGACGAAGCGCTAGATCTCGCTCAGTTTCGTTTTCGCTTTCTTTAAAATTTTCAATAATTTCTTCATCTGTCATCTCATAATAACCCTTCTTTAATTTGTCATTATAATTTCTTGCTTTTAACGCGTTCTCAATTTCGAGTTCTAGAAAATCCGCAGCAGTATATATCTCAACTTCGCTCATGGCTCTTTCAGCCGCAGGGGCTTCAAGTTTTTCTCTTTTCAAGTACATCTTGCCGTTTTCTTCTTCTACGAGTTCGCGCAGGCAAGACTTGACATCTTCTGTAGCATCACAGACTATGACAAATTCTGAGTTGTCATGTTCATCAGAACGTTCTGTTATGATAATTTCACGATTTTTTGTGATCATGACAGTCGGAACTTTACTAGTCGCAATTATCATCGCGATTTTTGCAACTTCGACACTCGCACTCCGCATTTTTGCGAGCGGTGCAGGAGTTATACGCGACATCTCTAAGCTGCTAACAGCTTTAGAAAAAGAATCGATTTGGTCTAAACGACTTTCGTCTTTTTCTTCTCTGTCGTATGCTTCGCTTAGAGCTTTAAGAAAATCATTTTTGTTCATTTTATACTCCTGCGGCCTCTTTTTGTTGACCTCAACAAAGTGATCTCCAGTCTTCATCTTCAACGAGCTTGCAATGTGAGACCGGCTTGTCTTCAATGTAGCATCTGACGGTTCGCCCGCATTTCGGGCAAGCATGTATTCCCTCTTCGACATCAAGGTCCGCGTAACAGCCAGGGCAAGTGAAAATCGCGCCTTGACCGTGATTTCTGCACTCGTCTGTAAACGGCTCATCATGCGTTTGCATCGTTAATCTCCTTTCGTATTTTTTGAATAATTCTATAGACGCACCGCGCTTCTTCGATCGATCTGATGTTTGCTGTGTGATAATCTTTGCCGATTTCTTTTGATATTTTTTTGTAAACTTTAGATCTTGTCATGACTCCTTTTCGCCAAATGGGATCTAGTATTTTATGAATATGACTTCGAGCTTTTTTTATTTCATGAGTAGCTATGATCCCGAGCGGTTTGTTTGAGTTTTTGTGTACTCCGACAAACAAGCCGCAGTCACAGCGCCAGAATTTTTCTTCATAAAGATCAAGTCTATGCGGATATGTCTCTTTGCCGGTGACCAAAGTCGCCTCAACTTTTTTTCCGCAGCCGCAGCAATAAATTTTCATAGCGCTGCTCCAGACGCTTTCTCAAAAGCCGCCTCTATGGCACCCCGCTCTTCATCGCTGGCCTCAGCCGCAAGCCAATTGCCGAGCCGCTGACGGATATTTAAGAGCATTTTTTCGTTGCCCGCCGCTGCTTTGATCGTTTCAATCTCTTTCTCTAAGCGGCTCGGGCTTTGCGTGAGGGCGTCTAAGCGGCTTGTTTTAGACTGTGAGGCTTGCGACAGAGCCTCAGGCTCTTCATGGTCGATCTCTGAAAGCAGCAATTTATTGTCATCAGAGAGGCTTGCAGCTTGACCAGCCTCGAAATGCTCTTCGATGGCGACGGCACGATGAAATCTTTCCGCAGAGAGCGGGAGACGCTTGGCAAGACGGCGAATGACCGTTTTCCGCGCCATCATTGCGTAATCAGACTTCCAGGGGCTGTGAGAGGATGACGCGGACGGAGAGCGCTTTTTGATGTCGTCAATATCTGCGCGTGACATGACCTCAAAATCGAAGCCGCCATTTTTGTAGACCGCGACGGCGTAAAAATGGGTGCAATCACCGCGTGTGCCGCTGGCCGGAATATGATCAATTTTCGGCTCTGTGCCGAGCTGATATGAGAATTGATCATTTTCGCAGACTTCATAAGCATAGAGCGTTTTAATCTCTCCGGACCGTCGCGCAAGCTCTATTAAGCCCTTGTATCCGGGTATGAATTGCGCTTTGCCTTTATAGGGCAGGATGTAACCATGGCCGATCGTGCTGTCTATCAGAAGACCAACTCCTGCGGCAGAGCGGGCGGCTTCCCAGAGGGTTTTTGGCTCACATCTGAGCAATTGCGGGACAGCTTCTACAGCGTTCGCGAGATTGCGCAAAAATACATGCGCATCAATATGTTGCGGAAGAGCTTTGCATAAAGCGTTGCTTTTTTCTTTGAGCGCATATTGAAACGCCTGCACTTTCTCTTGCTCTGTCAAGCTGTCTTCATAAAACGCACCGGCTTTAATCGCCGTCATTTTTGCATGCGCTGGAATACTCATATCAAGCCCCTTTGACGCTCATGCGTCGATGTGCGGCGCGGGCGCCGATGAATTGACCGATCATTTCTGGTGTGATTTCTTTGCCTGCGAACGCTTTCACGTCTGACATTTTGATCTCAGTGCCGTTTATTGACGCGCCTCGCGCCTCGCCGATTTTTGCTAAGAGAATAGCTTTCGCTGTTTTCTCTTCTTTTTCAAAGTCTTTGCGTTGCTGAGATGCGTCTAGATAGCGCGACAAAGCGTCACCAGCTTCGTTATCATGCGATAAATCGATAGCGGCGGGCCTGTCATTCCTTTGGTTCGCATACATACGGGTGACAGCGTCAAGGGCCGACGGCTCATTGATGAGCGGCTCTTTCTTCGCGTGAACGTTTCCCCAGAATTCAGAGACTTTCTCTCTGATGTCTGTGATCGCCTTTTCATGCCGCTCGCGACGGATCAGGAGCGGCATGTTGCCGTTGACCATAACCCCCAAAAACCCGACATCTGCGCCTGCGCAAGCCATTTGTGTTTGCAATTGCAAATCAATATGCAGCGGTGGCTCTATGTCGAGAATGCGGTCACTTGAAAGTGTTTCAGGCCCGACAAACCAGTTTTCTTTGAAGATCAGACCGTCTACATTTTTGATTTCAAGCGGCGCTGGTCCGTCAAGCCCCAGGCCGCTAATGATCTCGTAATCTAAAGATGCGGCAAGACCTTTACAGAAGACATCTTCAAGATAGCGCCCCGCCTCGATTCCCAGATTGTGAATTTCTGCGATTGACAGCGCAATCCCGGACTCAAGATTGCGCCCGCAGCGAACCCGGACATTATCGCTCAAATCACGCGGCTCAAGCCCTCCGGCTTTGATGTGATGTAATTCCCAAGCCGACATTTGCTTATGAACGCCGAAGAGTGCCGCGACTTCAGAAGCCCCCACATTTTTCGCCCTGAGCTCGTGCCATTCGCGCTCGCTCATCTCAGAGATTTTCATGATGCTCTCTTTCGGTGATTATGTCTTGTAATTATTTGCTTATAATTGTAGCTCAGGATGCGGCTCTGCATTCAAGCTTTACAAGCCTTAGGCGATGGTGCGCTTTTATTCCGCAGCTTCTAGAAGTGCTGGGACGCAGCTTGTGACGTGAAGCAAAGCGTCATCGTCGTAAAAGCATTGCAAGATGACACTCTCGTTTTTGCCTCTTGCTTTGACAGTCACTTCTTTATTGACGGCTGAAATAAATTCAACAGTCCTGCTGTTTCCAATTGCCGGTGTTTTCGCGTCTTCTACTGCTAATGCAACAAGACCGAGAATATGATCTGCATCGAACGGCTCTTGTCTTGATAGAAAAGCATCAAACTCTTCGCAATTCTGATAGCGATCTGAGTTGCCGCCGTTTCGCGCCCAAACGAATGTTTTGCAGTCTTCGAGTTCTTTTTGAACATAACCGTCGGCAAAGTCAGAAACAAAACAAGAGAGTTCTTTGAGAAGCCCGGTTCCGCTCTCTTTTTTCATCTCGCGGAAAATTTCAAGCTCTATGCGTTCAAGAAAATCAGCTTGCACGCTGCATTTGCCGTTTTCGCGAAAAGCGCAAAGCTGGCAGAGCTCAGGGCCATAGATTATGATGTCTTCCGTCGTCATCGCTTAATCCTCACAGCAATTGTGATTCATAAAAAGCACGGTCGGCGGCTGGGTTTGAGTATTCAAAATCGCGCTCGATTTCTTGCGCGCGCTCTTGAAGAATATCTTCGAGGCAAGGAATGAAACCGACGAAATCGACAATAGTCATCCCCCCCGTATCCTCAATCTCGACGCCAGCAAAACGGATATTTTTAAGCTGAGTGTAGATCTCTTTATTGACCGTTTTCACTTCAATATTGAAGTGAAGATCGTCTTTAGAGAAACCTTCGGGATAACAAATATCGTGAAGGCTTGTTGATATTTCATCTAAGCCAAAGATTACTTGATCAATCATTTTCCCCTCCTTGTGCCCCCGGCGATGGCTCAGGCCGGAGCGCTCTGGCAATAACAAACAAAACCGGGGATTCTATGTCGTTATGTCATGATGCCTCCTGAATTTAAGGCTTTCGGGCAGAGGCTCTTGTGTCGCTCTGTGTGTATTATGTGTGCATTATGTGTGTCTGTCAACGATAAAATCGCACATAATGCATAAAAAAACAGGCCTCTAAAGGAGGCCCTTTGATTTCTTTATCTTGTTATCTACTTCTTTGCTGAAATCGGCATAAAGCATTTTCCCGTAATTATAATAATAAAACAAGCAAATTAAAACAAAAACTAGTAATCCGAACCAATCCTCATCTCTTTTAAAAGCCAAATGTAAGCATAAATAAATGTTAATAAAAAATGAAAGATAAGCTACGGATTTTCTATCAAATTGATATTTTTTCAACCCTTCTGCTCTTTCATCTCTTTTAATTATTCTTTCTTCTTGTATATCTAAGAATTCTCTAATCAGAGAAATTGATTTTCTTTCTTTTGTTATTATGAACGAGCTGATATCTTTTCTAGAATTTACAAGTCTGCGCAGATCATCATGATTATCTTTTATCGTAACTCTTTCTAGCTCTAAATCTTTTCTCAAAGATTCTATCAGTTTATTTTGCTCAACTATTGTTGTTTGCTGTTCTAGTATGAGCCGTTGCGCCGCTTCGAAAACTTCTTTTTTATCGTGCATATTTTATGTCCACTTCCATTTTCCTATGACCCTCCCATTTATCGTTATTTCGTTCAATTCTAACTCGAAAGTCTCATATTCTTTGTTGCTTGATTTTGCTCTTAATTTCGGCGGCTCACTGTAAGGTATCATTTCCAAGCGCTTGATAATCAAAGCAAAACCGTCCCACACGACAAACACACCAGGGGGCGATGGCAAGCGGTCTGATATGTCAACCATGACTCTTTCTCCCGGTGAAAAATCTGGGACCATGCTATCTCCGTAAACTGTTATAATCTTTAAAGAATTAGTATTTGCTGTTGTCTGCGCAGCTATTAAACTTGATGGCATTTGCCATTCTGCGATCACTGCTTGCGCTTCATCTGTGTATTGTCCTGATCCGGCTGAGGCTCTAACGTCAAGCTCTTCTATGCATGCAATATTTTTATCAATTTTGCGTTGTCTTTTCGTAAAGTCTTCGCTGATTTTTGAGATCCCGGTCAATTCCAGGATTTCGCTTTCTTCTATCCCTCGGCTCATAAACAAAGGTTTTATCTGCTGAATTAAAGAAATGGGTAAATAGGATTTTTTGTATTTGTTTTCATAGCTCGCGTAAGTCGAATCTGCCAGACCTATTTCTTTCGCTAAGCCGCGCACTGTATAGCCAGCCTTGTTTCTTAGATTTTTAAGTCGATCTCCGATTTCTTCAGTCATTTCCCCCCCCC
>DDLW01000004.1 GCA_002340345.1 Alphaproteobacteria bacterium UBA2562
CCGGAGTCCGCCTAAAAAGGAAGGAGAAAGCCGAAAACAACCCTAAAGTGCCACTTATAGAGCCAAATTCGGCCAAAATAACCTGCAAAAACAGAAGCCGAAAAAGACAAACAGAAAAATCAACCATTATGCAGAGGTCTTCTGTATTCTACTCTTATTGTGACTCGAAAAACGAGCCTGACATGCTCTCATTTCAGAAAGCTCTCAATCAGCCAAGGTGTTGAGAAAAGGGATAAGGAGATTTTCAACACCATGACATCGCCCACGGACCCGCAACAAACGCGTTCAAACTTTAAAAATAAGCCCTATCCAAGACCAATCACCCCCCCTCTGGCTTTTACACAACGTGCTTTGCTGCTTTGGTGGGAGCAAAGACACGCAATGCTTTTGCGTATTTTGATCGCGACGGCTTTTATTGTGCCCGCACGATGGGGCTTAGAGTCCCTGTTCACGACGCAAGCCTGGCGCGGCTTACCTCTTTTGATCATTGAATTGTTTCTATGGTCCGGAGTGATGCTTTTGCTTCTCTCCCCTTATCTAAGCCGCTTGCCGAGGGGGGGCCTGCCCCTTTGGCGACGTTGGGTCGATATGTTTGCTTATGGATTGCTTTATATTTTCAGTTTTGGCCTTTTTACAATCACAGTGTCTCAGATGGCTGGCATACAACCTGCCGAAGATTTAGCCGGGGCCGCTTTGCCCTTGCAAATGACAGATCCCGGCTGGCTTTTAAGCGAATTGCTCCGGCATATGTCTTTTGCTTTTTACCTTGCAATGACAGGTGCTTTACCTGTGGCTTTAGCCCGGCGCTATCATTTAGGGCTTGAAGATAGCCTTGCTCTTGCCACAGGACGGCGGGTTTCTCTTTTTCTCACCCTCTTATGCCTTTTGCTAATCCTTTGGCAGAGCACTGTTTTGGTGGAGCTTTTGCGATTTCTTCTCACCACCGCCCCCCGTGGTCCCTTAGCAGAACAAAATGCCGTCCAGCCCCCCTATGATATTTTGCATCTGGCCTGGCTGAGTTTTCTTGAAATGATCTTATGGTCTTTCATCGCCGCTTTTCTTGCCTCTGCTTATGCGAGCCCTTTGGAGCGTGCCTATCTTAGGCGCCGACGAGACATCTCCAACAAAGCACCGTAAAGCATGCCTGCTTTCACCATAGGTTTTGTGGCAAAACACATGAAAAAGCAATCTCATAGCAAATCCCTTTACCAATAAAGCATGGTAATTTTTTGCTTCGTTTGTGTTTCGCCAACCGTGAAGACAACATCTTCATAATCTGGTTTCCCTAAACCTGGGCTGACATTATTTGAAAAGGCAAACCCTTCGAGAGGCCAGCCAATAAAGTTCTTTTTGAATTTATTATCTTCATCCTCGTCATGGAACAAAAGTAACGTATAAGCGCCGGGCTCTAAGTCTTTCAGCGTAAAAACGACGCCGACTGCCTGCGCCTTTTCCGCGATATTCATGAAAAAGCCAGATCCACGCTCATAACAGGCCATATCTTTACAAACACCGAGTCTCACTTTTCCTTTTTCACTTCGAAGCCCAACAACTTCGACCTCAAGTTCGGCAGCCTGGCTCTTTTTCAGAGTGACAAGATCAAAACAGCACCAACAGAGTAATAACGCAGCGATCAATCTCATATCATTCAGCCTTTACTTTCATTTTAGAGCAAAGGGCAAAAGGATGGCTCCATCCTTTTGATCCGTTTTGCGGCAAAAACAAAACCACACAGCATTTTTTCTAAGTCAGGATAAAAGCAAAATGCTGTAAAAGGGCAAGATTCACATTTTATTCTCCCTTTAAAGACGGGAGCTTCTGATGAGAATGGCAAAAAATTCCCCTGCTTTCCGTGGAACATGTCACAGGGTTCAAACAAAAATCCGTTAGAATACCGTTACCAGAGTGACATTGACAGAGCCGCTTTCCTTATTCATAATTTGATTATATTGCGGCGCACAAGATTGCTTCTGTTCATGACAACAGAAAACCACTCTGCCCGAACAATCAACATCTCTTCGTCTTAAGGGCAAAGTGATAGGGATATCACTTTGATCCGTCTTGCGGCAAAAACCATAAGGCTTACAGCATTTTTCCTGACTTAACGAAAAAGCAAAATGTTGTGAAAACATGCGAGGATCCCAAGCAAAAACCGAGGCCCAAAAAGACTCTTATATCATCGTCTTTGGGTCTGTGCACAAAAACAGGAGAGCAAAATGGCCAATGCTTTCGATGGCAATGAACTTATGAAAAATATCCAAGCACAATGGAATACAGCCCGTGAAATGGCACATAAGCGTTTTGGTGAATTAACAAAAGTCAATCAAGACATGGTTGATGCGACCCTCAAATCAAGCTCCATCATGGCCAAGGGGGCGGAGGATCTCTCTAAACGCGCCATTGCCTTTTCTCATTCTTCCTTTGAAGCAAGCGCCCTTGCTGCGAAAGGCTTTATCGCCTGCCGCAATCTGAATGATGCCCTTGGCTTACAGGCTAATTTTGCAAAAAATAATTATGATAACCTCATCGCAGAAGCAAATGCTGTCCAAAAATTAAGCTTAAAGATGGCCAATGACGCTTTTGCCCCTTTGCAAGAAGAACTCCATCAAACAGCTGAGAAATTAAGCAAAATCAACCGATAAAATAGATCTTTGCAAAGTTTTTAAAAGAGCAAAAGGCGGCCCATCCTTTTGCTCTTTTTTTTAGAGCCTTTCACTTTTA
>DDLW01000191.1 GCA_002340345.1 Alphaproteobacteria bacterium UBA2562
TAACCAGCTTTGCTCTAAAAGCTTTTTGACAGACTTTTTCCCGAAAAAGTCGCCCCAGTTTCGCGCCAGCGAAAAATGCTGCCTTTTTAAGCCACTCTTCTTCGACAATAGCGCCATAAACGCCCATCGATGGCCGCCAATCCCCCCCCAATCAAGACCATCCCAACGACATGTTTCACCTCTAACACCTCTCCTAACAGCGACACCCCTAAGAGAATAGCACTGACCGGCACCAAAAAGGTCACAAGCAACAAATTGGTCGCCCCCGCTGTCGCCAAAATCCGAAAATAAAGGTTATAGGCCAGCGCTGTTGAAAATACCGCCACGGCTCCCAGAGCCGCCCATGTCTCTAAGCTTGGCATGGGCAAGGTCCAAGGCTGATCAACCAGCAACATCACCGGGAATAAGAGAAGGCTCGACGCTGTCACTTGCCCCGTTGCAATCGCCATGGGGGCCAGACCCAAGCGTTTGAAACGACGGCCATAAACCCCTGCCAAGGCATAGCAAAATGCCCCACCAAGAATAGCCACTTGCGCATAAAGATCACTTTTCTCAAAAGCCGACCAGCTTGCCTCTCCCATCATGATGATCACACCGCATAAGCCTGAAAGAACGCCCATGAGCCTGGCTGGGGTTATTTTTTCATCTGTTGTGAAAATATGCGCAACAACCACCGCAAAAAGAGGCGTTGTCGCATTGAGAATAGAGGCAATCCCCGAAGCAATCTGTTCTTGTCCCCAAACGATGAGACTAAAAGGCAAGACATTATTCAAAAGCCCCATGCCAAAAAACAACTGCCATGTCTTAAGGTCCGTTGGCATTTTAAGTTTCAAAACCGCCATAAGGCCCCAAAGGGTTATTGCCGCCAACGCAACACGGACAACCACAATGGTAAAAGGCGGTAAATCACGCACAGCCACACCATTGAAAAAGAAGGATCCTCCCCAAAGCACGGAGAGCAGCACAAGCATCCCCCATTCTAGCGCCGTCATTGAAGATTTTAGGGTCTGTGTTTGCGGCATAATCGGAGGATCCTTTTCAAAACAAGGGCCAAGATGAACGAAAAGAGCTGCAACACTGCGCCAAATCTTTATCTTTGGTATCTTGTTTCTTGCTCTGAAATTTTGCAGACTGGGGCCACTCTATAAACACACGCCTTTTGATTGCTGATCTTGCCATGACCACACACATCACCAAGAGTCGTGGGAAAGCAGCTTGAACTCTTATGCATTGGAATTTAAGAATTTTTTAGAGGGTAAGCCCTTTCGCAAAGTCTAAAAGGGGCGGAGACAAAATGGTAGAAAAGACCCTGAAAATCCTCATCATTGATGAGAATCCAGTTCGAGCCGCGATTTTAGAAGCTGGTCTGATCGAAAATGGCTACCGCAATATCACAAAATTCGAAGATTATTATGACCTCCAGGCCAAGATTTTCGCTTTGGATCCTGAAGTGATTCTCATTGATATCGAAAACCCAAACCGAGATGTCCTGGAACAGCTTTTCAATGTCTCCCGCACGGTAAAGCGCCCTATTGCCATGTTTGTTGATCACTCTGATAGCGCCATGATCCAAGCGTCTGTCGATGCAGGGGTAAGTGCTTATATTGTCGATGGTCTACAGCAACAACGCATTAAGCCCATTTTGGATATGACCATTTCGCGCTTTCACGCTTTTACACGCATGCAAAATGAACTCGATCATGCCAAATCCGCTTTAGAAGACCGTAAGGTCATTGATAAAGCGAAAGGAATTTTGATGAAGCAAAAGACTATCGACGAAGCCGAAGCCTATAGCCTGATCCGCAAAACAGCCATGAATAAAGAACGGAAAATGGCCGATATTGCCCGCAGCATTATCACAGCCGCAGAACTCTTAGATGGAGCCCTATGATGTCTGACCCAACGCTCCGAACCATCCGTGCGGGCTTTATTCCCCTCGTTGATTGCGCCCCTTTGGTCATTGCTAAAGAACTCGGCTTTGCAGAAGACCAAGGTCTCCATCTCATTTTGCATCAAGAAACATCTTGGGCCACAATCCGTGATAAAATCAATCTGGGCTATTTAGACTGCGCCCATATGCTCGCAGGCATGCCGATCGCAGCCAGTTTAGGGATTAATCAGCATCCTCTTCCTACGATCACGCCTTTTGCTTTTGGCACAAATGGCAATGCCATCAGTTTGAGCACCGCTTTATCCGAGCGTATTGAAGGTCTGGTGGGAACTTCTCTCTATCAAGAACGCCCGCCCCTGGCAATTGGCCAAGCCCTGAAACAGATTATCGCTGAAAACCGTGAGACTTCAGAAAAGCAATTGACCTTTGCCATGGTGTTTCCCTTTTCCATGCATAATTACACCCTGCGTTACTGGTTGGCGGCCTGTGGTATTGATCCTGATCGTGATGTTGAATTGGTTGTGGTGCCGCCTTCTATGATGCTTGAGAGTTTGCGGCTTGGACAAATTGATGGATTTTGTGTCGGAGACCCTTGGAACAGCTTGGCGGCCGAAAGTGGTTTGTCGCAAATTGCTTTAACCACTTCTGATTTATGGTCTTATTGCCCGGAAAAGGTCCTTGGCATGACTGAAAAATGGGCAAATAATAATGAGGACGCCTTGGAAGCTCTCATCAGGAGCCTTTTTCTGGCGGCCCAAGCCCTTGAAGACGTCAATCAGCATGGAGAAATTGCACAAATCTTAAGCAATACACAATTTGTCGGCGTCGACACTGACATCATCCTGCAAGCACTTTCCGGCAATATTATTGTGAAAAAAGGCAGCCCCGCCCAACATATCCCAAATTTCCTCACCTTTGCCCAAGGTCCCGGAACCGCTCCAGATCCAACCGCCGCCTTATGGATCTATACGCAAATGGTGCGTTGGGGCCAAGTCCCTTTAGCCCCAGAAAACCCTCATATCGCCAAAGCCGTTTTTCGCCCTGATCTCTATGAATCCGCGCTTTCTGGCCTTCTTGGAACGACAGCAAAATCCCCGGATCAAAAACTGTTTAGCCGTGCTTTTGATGGCCATATGTTTGATCCTGAGGCCTTTGAGCGTGATGCGATATCTTCTTTTTAAGGGATAGCCTGCTGGTTTTTGTTCCACTTTGCCTTTTTCGAAGTGTTTTTTTGTTGGTGTATAAACATTAGTATCTAATATTTGTCTTGTCTCCATCATAAAAGAGACATAAACTAACATAGTTATCTATAGCAATAATGTCGTTTTTTACTAAAGCATTGATATCAAATAATATTAAAAATCCTGATCTTTTGGCACGGTCTTTGCTGCATATGCGGTAGTCGCCAATGGCGGTGACACCCCATAATGCGGTTTTTACCACAAATGCATGCAACGCTGTATGCCGACCTCTCTGACCTGACGAAGGTTAGAGCGTCTCGGTTGCAGCGTTTTTTTTGTTTTCACGACAAAAATGGTGATTTGAATCTCTTTAGAGCAAAGCTGGTTAAAGTGGAAACACTTTAACCATGCGTTTTGCGGCAAAAATAAAGACATAGAGCATTTCCACTGATTCAAGATAAAAATGAAATGCTCTAGGGCCGAAACTATCTCAAGGGCCACCATGACGATGAAGTCAACGTCATCCTCAGCGCAACAGG
>DDLW01000304.1 GCA_002340345.1 Alphaproteobacteria bacterium UBA2562
GTCCTTTGGGACCGCCGGAGGCTCTTCAAAAGACAAATAAGTCCTGAGGGCTCACCATTTCAAAGGGCGGTTGGGGGCGCCGATGCCTTCGCCGGGGCGTTTGGCGCTGCGCTCGGCCTGGGCCGTTGCTTTTGGCTTTTGCCCGGCTTGGGGGGCGGTTTGGGCTGGGCGTGGGCCGCCCGCTTGCTGGGGACTGCCAGCCGGGGCAGGGCGGGGTTTGGCGTGTCCGGCCTGTTGGGCTTTGGCGGCGGCGATTTGTTGGGCTTTACGCTGTGCGGCGATTTGCTGGGGGGAAGGCTGTCCGGCCTGTGCCTTTCCCGAGGTCTGCCCTTGTTGTGCGTGGGGGGCTGGACCTTTGGGATGTTTTTGCCCAGCTGCGGCCTGTTGCACGGCTGTTGGGGCTGGACGTTGGGCGTCGGCTTTTGCGTGTTTTTGCCGTGTGACATCCATGCGGGTTAGGTTTGATTTCAAGGAAAAAGCAAAGGCCTCCAGCTCCTCTAAAGAAGCATGTTCCATGACCAGGGTGGATTTGCGCAAGAGCTTCATGATGTCGGTCATGAGGATTCTGCGGCGATCGTTGGGGTCTTTGTTTGCGGCTGTGTTATGCTGTGCTGGTGCGCCGGTTTTCCCAGATGCGTCTGTTGGGGTTCCCGTGGGGTCTTTTGCTGCTGCGCCAGCGGGGGTCCCAGGAGAGGGGGCGGCTTGTGGTTTTGGTGATTCTTTTGCTGTGGTAGGTTTTGGGGTAGGTTTTGGGGTCGGCTTTGGCGCTGGTGGTGGCGCTTTTGGGGGCTCACCACTCATATCAACAATGTCTTCGCCATCGAAATCATCGAGGGCGTCGTCTTCTGCGTCTGCTGTATCTTCGGTTTTGTGGCGTTGTTCGGCTTCATGGCGTGCGGCTTGGGCTTGTAGCTCTTCCATGGAGACTCTGGTATGGACGGCGTTATGGACGTCGGGTTCGCCTTTATTGCCGCCGATGACAAAGCCGCCGATCCGGGCTTTTTCGCCCTCATCACCTGCGCCGTCCTGGTCGTCTGAACGTGCCGAGGGTTTGGGGGCATCATCGATGAAATCTGGTTGGGCGAGGATATCGTCTGTTGTTGTTGTATCCTCTGCGTCGTCTTCTGTGTCGCCTGGATAATGTTCGCCAAGGAGGTCGCATGTTTTTTTCAGCGAGGCACAGAAGGTTTCTAATTCTGCATCGGTGGCGACGGTGAGCAATTCCGCGACGATATCGCCACGCAGGGCTCGGACGACTGCGATCATTTCGCTACGAGGGTCGAGGGCATCCTCTTTCGTCTGTTCTTTTTGACCCGACAAATCGCTCATTAGGCTCTCTCCTCTCACCCTTTTCCCTCTCACCTTCTTTGAGGTTGCGGCGGCCTGAAGGGCGGCGGCTCTGGTGAAAAAGGGTTACATTTTATGACATCTGTGCCTTTTTTGACAGGCTTTGCGTGTGTCATATGTCTCCATGCAGTCTTTTAACAGCCATGAAAAGTTTAAAAAACGGCTTATGGCTGGAATTCTTTTTGTTCTATGGCCAGGTTAAAGTCATTTCATGACAAATGACCTGTGAATTCTTGCGTAACTTCAATAAGATAGAGCGTATGTCGTATGATCATTTTATGGGACATGTGCTCTATTCTCTTTTGCGGCCAAGAGAGGCTGGCAGCGAGGGTTGTTTTATATCAACCTTTAAAGGTTATGATGGTTTGGGTGGTCTTGAGACCTATTGTTTTGATTTGTTTTTATATACCAAAAGTCTCTTTTCTGCATATTTAAAACTGTTTAAGGTTATGAAGGGTCAAGAGTTAACGTAGGGAAAGGGTTAACACTGGAGCCCAAGCGGTGCGAACTGTGATCAGGGGAGAAATGATCTGTTGAGACGGTAGGGTCTTTCAACTTTTAAGTATTTTACTATACAGATTTTTATCGTCTTAGGATAGGGCATTTCCCCATGTGCAGATTATAGAGCGTATAGTCTTTACTTAAAATGAAGGCCAAGGACAAAAGAGCTCTCCCCCCTCTCTCTTTTGATCCTAAATTAAGTGTTTTGCTGTCATTATTAATGTGTGTCGCAAGGCGCTGTCTTTCAACGACATTGCTTAAAGACATTTTGCACATTTTGTTTTGCCGCAAGACGCTGTCTTTTCGCGATATCGTTAAAAGCCGCTTTGCTCTAGAACTATTTTCGATAGATTAGGAAAAATCCCCTATTGCAAGACAAGGCCACAGACCATGCCATTTAAACGCCTCATGTCCAATTTCATCCAAATGGCAGCCTTCCAGCAAGAAAACCCCATCTTGCACGGCTTGGCCATGGCTGATCTGGTGTTATGCCGCCAGGGCCAACATATCGCCTTAGAGTTCAAGCCCGATAGCGTCACCATGCGCGAAATCTATTATTTGGCCCGTGACCTCTGCGGGCGCAGCGAGAGCATTTCCACCTTCATTCTCATCACCCCAACGACGCCAACGGCCCAAAGAGTGCAAGATTTCCGCCATCTCTGCGAAACGGTTTTGCGCAGTGGCCCCGATGATGTCATGGGCCTGTCCCCCCTGATTTCCAAAGACAAAATGGGGGACAACAGGCTGAATTTAGACCTCCATTGGTTTGGCTTGAACGATTTTTTAGAATGGCTCGGCTTTTCTGAGCCCTTTAATCCTTTTGACCAAATCACCCAAACCAAGTTGCAAATCGGCGCCATTGCGATGCCGATTTTGCAAGCGCAAGAGCTCTTACGCCATGGCGAGGCGCCGACAGCCTCTTTTTACCGGCAAGACCTGGCCGATTGGTCCTTTGAAGACGCCGTCCAGCAGAGTCGTGCCTTTATGAGTGGTCGCAAAGGCAGTTTATTGGGCATTTGTCGCCATATTTCCTCTTTTGACGTTGCGAAAATCCTGGAAAGCCAGGGTAAAGAAGGCGAGGGGCTGGAAGCTTGTTTTGGGGTTGGCACGGAACAGCAAAATATCTTTGTGGTTCTGTCTGACTTTAAGAACAGCTCGGCCTTGGCCAAGGCGACGCGCCCGGAGGTCCTGAATGTCGTCATGTATGAATATTACCAAAAAGTCAGAGACTTAACCTGGCGCTTTGGCGGCTATCTCGATAAATTCATGGGCGATGGTGTTGCCGTCCTGTTCAATTACCCGGTGCAACGCAAAGACACGGCCATGCGCACCCTTATGTATGCCAAATGCTTGGTCGCCCTTGGCCGCGCCTTGCTCGATGTCATCCAAGACGAGATCAATGAAGATATCGAAACCGGGACCCGTGTTGGCATTGGCAATGGCGCTTTGCGGGTTTTGGACATTGGCTATACGGAAATGGAACCCTCCTTTGTTGGCGATGTCTATAATTATGCCGCGCGGTTGGAGTCGCAATCCCCGGTCGATGGCGTCCTGTTGGACCATCGCAGCCGCACGCGGCTGATGGAATATGGGGTCGATATTCTCCAACAATTAGAGCTGAAAGACCGTCTGATCCAGCCGCATAACGCCAAAGGCCAGACCCATGCCACAAAATGCTGGGAAATCACCCCCGACCATTTACAAAAATTACCTTTTACCCTGCTTGAGTCCGCCCGCCAAACTTTAGGTGAAACGACCTTACATGGTTTTTCGGCTCTGGCCCAAGACATGGCCTTGCGTCCCTTAAATCCCAGCACCACCGCGATGGCTTTAGGGCTTGATTTGGATGCCCTCGATACCAAAATGCCAGAGAGCAACGCGACCGAGGCAGGGGGGTGATCCCCCTATCC
>DDLW01000055.1 GCA_002340345.1 Alphaproteobacteria bacterium UBA2562
CATACGACCCGCCAGCATTGAGGCCATGCCGCCAAAAGCGCCCGCCAGCATCGTGTTTGAAATAATATGGGCGACACCGCTATTGCCCGCTGTTGTCGAGCCGCCATTAAAACCGATCCACCCAATCCAAAGTAAAAGCGCCCCTGTTGTCGCGAGAACGGGGCTATGGCCTTGAATTTGAACGGGAGCACCCGTGACTTTATCAAAACGGCCAATGCGAGGACCAATGACAATGGTGCCGGCCAGGGCAATCCAGCCACCAACAGAATGGACAACGGTTGAGCCAGCAAAGTCTATGAAATTCATGTCAGCAAGCCATGCCGCATTATCGCTGATCAGGAGATTGCCCCACGCCCAATGGCCAAAAATAGGATAAATCAAAACCGATATAATAAAAGTTGCGGCGAGATACCCAGAAAAGCGCATTCTCTCTGCGACGGCACCTGAGACAATTGTTGCCGCTGTCCCGCAAAACATGAGCTGGAAAACAAAAAATGTAAAAGACCAATCATCCATCATGTTAAAAGCAAAATGGTCGCTGCCGATCAATCCACCGATCGTGTCTCCAAACATAAAGCCAAAGCCAATTAAGTAAAAAAAGACGGTTGCAATCATAAAATCGGCAATATTCTTTTGGGCAACATTGATTGAATTCTTGGAACGCACAAGGCCAGCTTCGAGTAAAAGAAACCCTGCTTGCATCACGAAGACTAAAGCCGCAGCAACTGTTGTCCATATTAAGTCAAGATTTAATTGATTTTGCTCTATGGACTGTCTCATGGCTTCCAATGTTTCCTTGGAAACAAGGTCATCTTGTGAAGCTGCTTGTAAAAGGGAAGGGGAGAGCATTGCAAAGAGGAGCGCGAAGAAAGTGATAGAGGGGATTTTATTTATTATTCCTCTTATGTAAAATTGGGAATGATCGTATTTTTTAAAAACTTTCATGGTGCCCTCTTCCCGAACACATAGAACAGACAGCATTTGTTTTACACGGCAGTGCAAATAATGCTGTATGTCTTTGTTTTGCCGCAACATAGACCAAAGAGATGAGTGCTTATCTGATAACCTATTCGTAAGGGTCTCACTATAGCGCTTCGGAAATGATGTCCTGCGGTGGACGTGCTCTCTGACTTGCTGTTTCTGAAATTCCTATAATGTCTAAAGTAAAACTATTTTAGGCAGAAGTAAGTAAAATTTTCTCTTCATAAAAGATAATATTTTTCACTTTTTAAGTTTTAACAGCCTTTTTTCAAGGCACGAAAAATTCCCTGTGTCACTTTAACCTCTCTCCTGCGCTGACCGCGATAAAGAGTCTCTTTTGTCGCCCCGGCTCATGAGAAAGCTCTTTGTTCATGCATGAGAGCAAAATGCGTTAAAGTGCGGGCCCCTTTAACGATGGTTTTTCGGCAAAAGGGGGAAGGTGGAATGGCTAAATTTATAGCCACCGAGAAAATTAAGACATAATCTTTTTGCATATTGCGCTAGGATTGAGCAATTGGCTACAAACTTTTTACGATTCTGTCTAGGTTTTTAAAATATGGAAGCGCGTTAAAGTATCTGCCAAAAGAGTCTCGGTAAAAAAAGTTTTATCATCGTAGAATAGTGGCAAGTAATGGTGTGTATAATGAATAAAATCTAATTAAAATTGTTAATTTATGGAATGCAATATATTTTTGATTGTATTTTTCTGTTTCTTTTTTTGGTGATTGTCATTTTGTCTTTATGAATAAGGTGAAAAAAGATCTTGCAGATTTTGAGGTGAAGAATACTGTAATTTTCTCATTTTGAATGTGAAAGTTGCTCGGATCATTGAGGGTTCTTAATAAAGTTTTGTACTATCTTTAGAGCTCTGAAAGCTGATAATATGTATCCGATATTTGGTCTTGTTTAGAAACTGTATTTTTTGTGACGAGATCTGAGCGATGTAAATTTTTACTTGGCAAATAAAGCTTTCATGGGGAGATCTGACCTTTCCGGACCCTAAAAGCACATGCCTTGACCCAACGAAAGATTCAGGCGAAATTTGATTTTTGTTGGGAAGAATTGCGTTATAACAAAACAGAATCAGCGCCATGGTCTGATAAAAAAGTCTGACCAGGTCGATTGGCTTCGGATTTTGCGTTGCGAAGCTCCGGACGTTATTGAAAAGCTTGAGACTGTAAACGCCAAATATATATGATAATATTTATGCGGATACGAAAGATGATTTTCAAATTTGAACCCTATAGAATTTGTGAAGAACACTGTGATAGAGGCTCTTCAGAAAAAAGTTTTAAAAATGTTTTTCTTTTAATTATTGCCCTGATTTGTTCTTATTTTTATTGCACGGATATTTATGCTGGAGAAATTCTTCAGCGAATCAAAGATAGAGGCCATATTAAATGTGGTGTTTACCAAACAGCTGGTTTTTCCTTTTTAGATAAAAAAGGAAATTGGCAAGGGTTCGAAGTCGATTTTTGTCGTGCCCTGGCCGCTGGCGTTTTAGGCAATGCTCAGAATGTTGAGTTCTATAAAATTGAAACACCCCAGAAGAAAAAATCAGTAGAAGAGGGCTATGTTGATATTGTTTTTGCGATGACGACAATTACCCTCAAAAGAGATAGTGGATGGAACGGAGATTTTTCCAGTGTCATATTTTATGATCATCAAGGTTTTATGGCCTGGTCTTCTTTAGGTGTCAGAAAACTTGATGAATTACAAGAAAAATTCTTACAAAAAGAACAAGGGCCGAGAGTTTGTGTCCTCAGTGATACAACAACTGAAGAAAACCTACAGGACTATATTAAGCAAAATGCACTGAATTGGACAGTGTTACCTATTAGAACATCCCAAGGTCGACGGGATGCTTTTGTTAATCGCGTTTGTGACTTGGTAAGTGGCGATTCTACAGAATTGCTTTCAGAGAAAAAAGTCCTGACAGATATTCCCGAGAAGCTTATCATTTTCGATGATAAAATTTCCAGGGAACCGATCGCTGCTTTTGTGAGCGCGAAGGACCCTGAATGGTTTAATGTGGTTAAATGGGTTATTCTGTTGACCAAAACCGCCGAGGCTTTAAACATCTCAAAAGCGAATATTACAACATTAGACAAAGAATCACTGGGAGCTGAAGCCCGGAGAATCCTCGGCATTGAAGGAACCCTCGGGCGTAATCTCGGATTAGATCCCTTATGGGCCTATCGTATTTTATCGCAGGTGGGGAATTATGAAGATATTTTTGAAAGAAATTTAGGCCAAAAAACAGAATTCGGCTTAGAAAGGGGCGTGAATGCGCTTTGGAAAGAGGGAGGGCTCCATTATGCTTATCCGTTCCGATAATATTTTGATGGAGGGATCACAGAGGAGCCTTTAAACCTAAAACAAAGCGCGTTAAAGCGAGAGCCTTTCCCCTGATTCAGAATAAAAACGCCCTGAATCAAAGGCTCTAGAGCAAAGCGCGATCAGGTGAAGCCCCCTGATCGCGCTTTGCTCTAGAAGGATATCTGTGGGAGGTGATGTTTGCGATGATACGGTTTGTAGACCTTAGCCTTTGTTTATAGAATAAGGCGATATACTCTCTTTCTGAGACGGCAATAGGCCCCACGATAGGCATTATGAAAAACTGTAGGCTCATTTTATGGGATTATGCACTAAACTGTTTTAAATCTTTCATGAGTGTCAAGATATGCTGTGTTTGCGGCCTTTAAGAAAGAGAAAGCGGGTGCTGCGATTGACCTTGAATTTTGCGTTACGAAGCCTTGGAGGGTATTGAAAAGATTGAGACGAGAGCAAAGCTCGTTTAAGTGGGATTGCTTGATCGACCCGAAAGGCCCGGCTGGAGCCGGACTCTTCCGTTTCGTTCGAACCACGAGAAATTGGAAAAAGGGCCCGTGAGAGGCTTTAAATGGGAGAGTGTTGTTCGTGACAAAATGAAGATATAAGCACATAAGCTTTGTCTTTCTAGAGATTTTGTGCTTTTAAGTTGCATGCAACTCATAAATTAATTTCAAGCATTGAAGTTCGGGAGAAGAAGATGCGGTATGGCCGCTTCGGTGTCGCGCCTGTCATAGGGGGTGGCCTCGCGTTGATCACGGTTTTATGTGTGATCACAGCGCTTGTTTCCCTCTTCGGCCTCCAAACTTTAGAGGAGCGCTATGATGTTATTTCTGATCAAAAAATACCCGCTTTAATCGCAGCCTCCAAATTAGCACGACAAAGTGAGAGTATTCTCAGCAATGCGCCAGCTCTTGGCATGGCCGCAGATCAGTTCGAACGCCAATCCATTGCCTCTCGTATCGCAGATCAGATTGATCTTCTCAATTTGATTGAAAAAGAGCTTATGGAGACAGGTCTCGCTCCAGAAGATTTGGAAAATCTTAGACAATCTAAGCGGGCTTTAGCAGATAAATTAAGCCAAATTGATGCCCTTGTCTCCCTGCATCTGTCCATTATTGAAGATGTCGATAAGAAATTACACTCTGTAAGAAAATTACGACAAGAAATGCATCAGATAGGGCGGAAACCCATCGGTACCATTGATCCACAAATGATGGCGTTATGGCGTAAGCGTATGGAAGCCGTCATTATCCCAATGTTGATTAGTGAAGGGGTGACACGGTCCGAGCGTTTGGTCAAAGTGCAAAGAGATGCCGATCGTGCCCTTGTTGAGTTGAAACAATTTGTCTCTAACCTCATATCTGAAGAACGCTCGATTATTGATCGCGAAACAAGAGCTTTGATTTGGATTATTGAAAGTGAAAATGGTCTTTTCAAAATTATTTCTCGGAAATTAAGTCTCGCCCGCACAATTAATGGAGAGCTGTTCCAGGCCCAGGCCATATCGTCTAAATATAGCGCCGCCGTTTCAGCCTTACATGCCCATATCCAAGAAGAAGTGTCTGAAAAAGGCGAAGAACAGACAGTTTATATCCAAGAAAGAATGGACTTTTATATTGGCGTTTGCATTTTTGCCGTTTTTGGTGGGATTGCAATTGCGATCTATATCAATTTGGGCGTCTTGCGGCGATTGATCCGTCTGCGGGAAAGCATGGCAGCCTATGCGCAAGGCCATGAAAATACAGAAATTCCGATTGGTGGGTTTGATGAAATCGCGGATATGGCGGATTCTTTTTCTTATTTTGTTGATGCGATTAATGACCGCGAAAAAGATCTTAAACATAGCGAGGAATCCCTGCGCTCTATTTTAGATGCAACACCTTTTCCTATTATTATCACGCGTATCTTAGACCAAAGAGTATCCTATATTAACCAATATGCGATCGAGCGTTTCGGAACGCGTATTAATGAAGCTGTGGAAGAAATATCCCCATCCTATTACGTCAACCCTGCCGATCGGTTGAGATTGATACGGCTTTTACGAGAAGAAGGACGTGTTCTCGATTATGAAGCCCCCCTTTTACAAGCCGATGGCGAGATTTTCTGGGCGTTGATTTCGGCTGCAACCATGAATTATCGGGGAGAGCCTTCGGTCTTTTTTGCATTCTCTGACATTTCTGAACGCAAACATATGGAGGAAGAACAAGAAAAAAGCCTGGCTTGGATTCGCGCCGCCTTGGAAACCAAGACGGAAGGGATGTTGGTCGTTAATGTTGAAAATAAGCCGATCGTCTGGAACCGTCGCTTTGAAGAAATGTGGCAATTGGCCTCAGATTGGCAAAATGACAGCCAATTTGATAATTTGCTTCTGACAATGTCACGGGAAGTGAAAGATACCCAGGAATTTCTTTTACGCGTGCGGAGTTTGTCAAATGAGCCCGATGCAACCGCACTTGATCTTGTCTTTATGCGTGATGGACGCATTTTAGAACGTTATGCTTTGCCTTATTTTGTTGGGCAAGATATCGCCGGGCGTGTCTGGGCTTTTCGGGATATCACCCAGCGGAAGGCCATGGAAGAAGATATGCGCCGGGCGCGGGAAACCGCAGAGGAGGCCAACCAGGCAAAATCAGCGTTCTTAGCCACAATGAGCCACGAAATTCGCACCCCCATGAATGGTGTGCTCGGGATGTTAGAGCTGTTAGAACGCACCCCCCTTGCCAATAATCAAATCCAAATGGTGGGCACGATTCGCGACTCTGCCTTCGCGCTTTTGACGATTATTGATGATGTTTTGGATTTTTCGAAAATCGAGGCAGGAAAGCTCGAATTAGATTTATCAGATTGCTCTTTGGCTGATATTATTGATGGGGTTGCTGCAACTGTCGCGCCATCAGCACGTCAAAAAAACCTAAAGCTTGTCACATTCTGTGAGCCAGCTATCCCGGCTGTTGTCAAAGTTGATCCCGTTAGATTACGCCAAATTCTCCTCAATTTGACCAGCAATGCCGTGAAATTCACACGCAGCGGTTTTGTGTCTTTGAGTGCTGAATTGGAGAAAAAAACCGGCGATTCTGTCCATGTGCGCTTCACCGTAGAAGATTCTGGAATTGGGATCCAAAGGGATGTGAAAGAAAAACTCTTTCAGCCCTTTACGCAAGCTGAACGCAGCACAACAAGACGTTTTGGAGGGACAGGTCTTGGGCTTTCAATTTGTCGCCGATTGGTTGAATTGATGGGTAGTCAAATCCATGTTGAGAGCGAACCGCGACAGGGGTCTTGTTTTTGGTTCTCCGCCCCCATAGCGCTTGGCGAAGATGGCTTGTCTTACGAAAACACAGCCGCGCTTTTGGATTTGAATGTTTTGCTGGTTTCTAATGAGGAACAAGATGCCTCTTATCTCAGCCGGTATCTTGAATATGCGGGGGCTTTTGTCACCCATGTTAAAAACTGGCAAGATGCACAGGCTTTGCTTGAAAATACAAAGCGTGATCGTATTAAAAATGTTGATGTCATTTTGCTCGATGAAATGGAACCACCCGCTGAGACTGTGCCCTCCCTTATCGATATTCCCTGGGTGTGTCTTTCCTTTTATGGCGAAGAAGAGCAGAGCTTGGATCCCCGTAAAAATGGTAACCATTGTTTGCGAAAACCAGTGCATCCTAAATATTTTATTCAAGAGGTCGCCATCGCAAGTCAACGTCTGGCCCCAGCCCCGATGACCCAAGCGATTTTAGGACCAAAAGAAGACAAAACATCTCTTATACGTCTCGATTCCGAATCATTACAGAAAATCCAAAAAGATGGCGAAATCTCTGCCTCAAAAGAAAATGCCGCCATATCATCAGAAAAAGCGCAAACCCAAAGTGAGAGCCTTAAAAAGGAAAGCCTGTCTGCCGCAAATCCCCCCTTGGTCATGATTGCCGAAGATAATAAAGTCAATCTTATGGTGTTAGAACGTCAACTCATGACCCTTGGTTTCAGAACAGAAGCCTATCCTGATGGCCTGCAGGCTTTTGAAGGCTATAAAAAAGGCAATTTCGATATTATTCTCACAGATTGTGACATGCCGGTCTTAGATGGTTATGAATTAACAAGGCGTATTCGTCGTTATGAAGAGGATGAGAAAACGTCTTATGTCCCGATTGTTGCGGTCACAGCCAATGCCCTGAAAGGGGAGGACGAGCGCTGTCGGGCGGCGGGGATGGATGATTATATATCTAAACCTGTAGAGCTTTCGAAATTGACAGATGTTATGAATCGTTGGTTGCAATACCCACCGCAAGAGACCATAACAGAAATGCCCCATAAACCTCCAAAAGGGCCCGGAGTCAACATGGCCATGAAAACAGTAGAAGAGGCATGGGAACGAAGTTTGGCAGCGCCCCCCATCACCTTACCCGAAGACGCCATGGGCTTTGTTTCAAACACAGAAGAAAGTGTTCCAAACATTTTGGCTGAAAAAAATGATCAAGACAAAGAACCACTTCCACAAGAGGTGGGGACAACACAACCCTTAGAAAAAGACAGCACAGCAGAAGAGCCTCAGCAAAACCCTTTCGATGAAAGTGTTTTGCGACAGGTCAGTGCTGACCTTGATCAAGATTTCCTGCGCTCTATGATGGTACATTTTGTGAATGTAGGTCGGGAAGTGGTCGAAAATTTAGAAAAAGCTGTCGAAAAACCCTATAGCGAAGAAAAAGCCGAGCAGGTGCGTCGATGGTCCCATAAACTTAAAGGGTCGGCTGGCACTTTGGGGGCCAAGGGGCTTGCAAATTTAAGTCTTGATCTGGAGCAAGCTGGCAGAGAGGTCAATTGGGACGATATTAACCATTTATATCCGCAGCTTTGCGCTGAATTTCAAAGGGTGGAAGAGTATATTGCTTCCGAGGCCGTGCCTTAAGAAAAGAGAGCTATCCCCCTCCGCGCTGAAAGGGGGCTTTTGCGCTTAAAGTCTGGCCGCAAAACGGACAAAAGGGCTAACAGCATCCCTTTCGCCTTTGCTCTAAAAGAGATCTTTATGTTTCCTGAAACGCTAAAATTCATTCTGACATTACAGCAAAGGCAACCTTCCCTTGTGATGGCAAAGGCGCTTGATCCCCTATTTCTGCGGCTCCAAGACTGCTCTGTGGAAGAAGACGCCCAGGAAATTGAAACTTTAATCTGGGAATTATGGACCCGGCATATTGATAGCGATGCCGACAAAATGATGCGCCATGCCATAAACTGCATCACAAACCGCGATTTAACAGTGGGTGAAGAACTGTTATCAAACTTAATTCAAAGCCATCCACAATGGGCGGAAGCTTGGAATAAAAGGGCAAGCTTAAGATTCTTGGCTGAAAATTATAACGGTGCTGTGCAAGACATTCAGTCCGTCTTGGCCTTAGAACCAAGACATTTCAGGGCGTTGAGTGGGTTTGGGCAAATTTGCTATCGGTTGGGTGAAAAGGATATGGCGGTTATCGCTTTTGATGCTGCTTTACGGATTAATCCGTTTATGACAGGCATTCGGGTGACAGCCGATAAGTTACGGGATCAAGATTGTGGTGATCATATATTAAATTAAGGATCTCTGCTTTCTTTTCATTGAAAAATCAGAAATAGCCAATGTTATACCTGCTTTTTAAGAGAGGAGCCGATTGTGGCGGTGGAGAATTATGCCTCCTTACGGGATTTTATGGCGCATTTGGAACAAAAAGGGCGTCTTGTCAGAGTGACCGAGCCCGTTTCGCCTATTCTCGAAATGACAGAAATTCAAACAAGGCTGCTGGCAGAAAAAGGGCCGGCTGTCCTCTTTGAAAATGTTATTCACCCAGAAGGGGGGCATTATGATATCCCAGTGCTGATCAATTTGTTCGGCACGGTCGAGCGCGTCGCATGGGGCATGGGCCGACAGCCCGCGCAGCTTAGAGAGGTCGGAGAGACCCTAGCCTTTTTACGCCAGCCAACACCGCCAGGCGGGTTTCTCGAAGCTTTGGATATGGCGCCTCTCCTAAAAACAGTCTTGGCGATGAAGCCAAAATCAGTGTCTCGTGCCGCCTGTCAGGAGGTCGTCCTGAAAGGCGACGAAATCGACCTCACCCGTCTTCCCATCCAAAGCTGTTGGCCAGGAGAACCCGCACCTTTGATCACATGGCCCCTGGTTGTGACCAAGGGGCCATCGCAAAAAAGAGAAGATGATTTCAATCTTGGCATTTATCGCATGCAGGTGTTGGGCAAAGATCGTGCTTTAATGCGGTGGTTAAAACACCGGGGCGGGGCGCAGCATTTTCAACGCTGGAAACAGCAGAAAACAGACCCTTTGCCAGCCGCTGTTGTCATCGGTGCGGATCCAGGCACCATTCTTGCCGCTGTGACGCCGGTTCCAGACACATTGTCTGAATATCAATTCGCAGGGCTTTTACGCGGACAAAAGGTGACTTTGGTGGATTGCAAAACCATTCCCTTAAAAGTGCCCGCCGAAGCCGAAATGGTGTTAGAAGGACATGTCCTGCTGGATCAACGGGGCGATGAAGGGCCCTATGGCGACCATACAGGCTATTATAATTCCGTAGAACCTTTTCCTGTCTTCGAAATCTCCGCTATCACTATGCGGAAGACGCCAATTTACCTTTCGACCTTCACAGGCCGCCCCCCTGATGAGCCTTCGGTCCTAGGAGAAGCGCTGAATGAGGTGTTTATTCCTTTAATTCAACAGCAATTTCCAGAAATCGTTGATTTTTGGCTACCCCCTGAAGGCTGCTCCTATCGTATTGCCGTTGTCTCAATCCGGAAAGCCTATCCAGGCCATGCAAAAAGGGTGATGATGGGCGTTTGGTCTTATCTTCGTCAGTTTATGTATACAAAATGGGTCATCATTGTCGATGACGACATCGATTGCCGCGATTGGAAAGATGTCATGTGGGCCATTTCAACGCGTATGGATCCCGCACGCGATGTCACAATGATAGAAGACACCCCCATAGATTATCTTGACTTTGCCTCTCCTGAAAGTGGCTTGGGTTCAAAAATCGGCCTGGATGCGACCCATAAATGGCCCCCAGAAACAAAGCGTGAATGGGGACAGCAATTGGCCATGGCAGAAGATATTATTGAGAAAGTCACGGCAAAATGGTCGGATTATGGTTTGCCCGGCAGTGGGACGCCTATTTGGCGTGCTGATGAAAAGACTTAGAGTGATCCTCGATCTGAATGAGTTGCTGTAAGAGTGCTTTTAAGGGAGCTATTTTTCTGATTTTCTGATGAAATGGTTAAACTGCAGGAAGATCGGCTAGAATGGGCAAGCCCTATTCCAGTGATTTTGTGTGCACGCTTTATATCTCTTCTGAATTCGAGGTTTTCCACGAGCGCGGTGGGGCGGGATCTGGCGACGGGAAGGTCGGTCGGTTCCCCTGCCCATCATGGGCGGTGACTGCAAATCTGCAGTTCTGAAAGCGCATGCCGCGAGCATTCTTTCCACGGTCAGTGAGAAGACCGACATATATTTGCATGAAATTGTTAAAGCCCTATCTGCTCAGGGCGTTTGCTCTTCTCAGAATGCCGTTTCGTATGGAGAGGGCCGTTTTCGATTTGAGAAACGTAGAAAAGCCGAAAATACACGACTTCACACCTTAATAAAACGGTTATATGGCAGAAGGTTCAGGAAACACGTTCCCAACAGGTATTGAATGCAATCAAAATAAGAACTCTTGAAATCGCGATCATGGTTGAGGTGAAACGAGATCAAAATGTTTGTGATCTCGTTGGCATTCATGCGATTGGCACGAAGATGTTTGTCCTTCTCTTTTGGACAGAGCCCTCACTCAAAAGCAGGAAAGAAACACCTGCTGAAAGACCTCTGCATAATATC
>DDLW01000361.1 GCA_002340345.1 Alphaproteobacteria bacterium UBA2562
AACAATAAGAGAGAGCATTTCCATTGATTCAAAATAAAAGTGGAATGCTTTAAAAAAACGTTTATAAGACCGGTATTTTTTTCCTCTCGGCAAAAAATACCGGCAAAGCTTGGGCATTCTGCCTTTTTTTGAGAGAACTCTTTTCAACTATTCTGCAGCAATAAGTGCATTTTGCGTCTTTGGTTCTTCCAAAGCCCCCTCTTCATACGGTACCATCGCCAATAATTCCGTTTCTTCCGAATCCTCGCCATCCCAGTAAGGAAGGCGTTCAGCGATTTCATCGGTAATTGAGAGTTCAGTCAGGTCATACCAACCATAGGCCTGTTTGGGAAGCTTTGCCCGACCGAGCTTTTCCAATCCTTGATCAACAAGCATGGCGTCTAAATTTTTGAAAAAAAAGCGAGCACGGCTATTGTCTTTCAAAACCCAGCTATAGCAAGAATTACCCCCATATAAAAGAATACGTGCAAAGGCTTCAAGCATTAACTCCCGGCCAATGCTAAAGCGCTGGAAGCGTGGCGCAACGTTAATTGCAAAAATTTCCCATTCGAGATCGTCTGCATGTTTGGGCTGATTTTTAGATTCCCCAAGACCGCCACGGACAAATCCGACAGGCCCTTCTTCTTGATCTTCTGCGATGAGTGTAAAGCTGCCAGGCTCTGGATCTTCAATCAGCAAATCTTCCCAACGCAGCTCAAAACGATCTTGCGTGACCAATTTCAAGACGGGGTCAGGCATGATCCCGCGATAGGTAGCTTGCCAGGCTTCAACATTGATACGGCCAATATCTTCTGCATCGACATAGGCAGCATCGCGTATTTGAATATTGACAGATTGTGGCGGCGGCAGAACAACAGGTTTGGGGGCGGCGAATGTTGTTTGGGCGCGTTTATAAGCCCCAAGACAATAGCGCCCTGTTGCAAGAGCACGATGGCGGTTATGGATATTGACAGGAAGCCCGTTTTTCAATAAATGCCGCATGAATGGCTCTCACATCCTCTCGCAAAAGATGATCGTTGGATGATAAAGTTTTCGCAAACAACGCACATCCGAAACGCGACAATCATCAATGCAAGAAAGAGTCCAAATCTCCCCTTAAGACACAAACAGCTATTATCGTTTCAAATCCCTGGAAAGAGCCGCAACACGTCCGCCCTGCTCTCCCAAGCGATAACGGTAGATTTGTAAGGATTCCATGATACGTTGCACATAATTTCTTGTTTCATTATAGGGAATCAGCTCCACCCAATCGATAGGATCGACGGCGGGATCCCTTGGATCTCCGAACATTGAAATCCATTGCGCCGTACGTCCTGGACCCGCATTATAAGACGATAGCGCCAAAATATAAGAACCATCAAAGCGATCTAAGACATTTTTCAGATAACTTTTCCCAAGTAAAATATTATAATTTGGGTCTGTCACGAGACGTGATTTTGAGTAACGTACACCAATTTTACGGGCCACTTCTTTTGCCGTCCTGGGCATGAGCTGCATTAATCCGCGTGCACCCGCATGGCTTACAGCCCCGATATTATAAGCACTTTCTTGTTTAATCACGGCATACACCAGCGGTTTTTCAGGCACAGCAAAAGGCTTTAGAGTTACGACTGGGAACAGAAGATCGGCCATAACAACACCGTCTTTCAATAAAGACTTTGCCATCGACAATGCCAAATGGGAGCGATCGAGAGTGTCATCGGCAAATTGTGCAAGAAGTTGCTTTTCAACAGGGTGCTTCAATTGTTTCTTAAGCGTGTAGAAAAAAGCATTTTCATGACGCTTATAGTTGAGCGCATCCATGAGCCGTAAAAGCTGGACCAGATCACGACTTTCAAAATGCGTCCTTGCTTCTGTTGAAGGTTTCGGGGGCGGTGGCAAATGGTTTTGCTCAGAAGGATGTAATTTTTCCCAAGCAAGTTGACCATAATATGTTGTCATATGTTTTGCAGCGGCTTGATACCAAGCTTCTGCGACTTTTTGATCACCAGCGATTTCTGCGGCCCGTCCTGCCCAGTAGGCGCCACGCGCAATCGATATCGGCGTATTAACCCCGCGATAAAGGGTTGAGAAATGTTTATAGCCTTCGAAAGGTTCTCTTAGAAACTGGGTCATGATCCAGCCTGATAGAAACTCACCTTCTGCGAAAGGTAATCCTCCTTTTGCGCCATGACGGCTGGACACTTTATAGGCGAGACTCACATCCCCATTAATGATGGCATCCCGGGTCACATAGCCCCGTTCTTTCCCCCAATCACCAATATATTCAGGGGATTGCTGGGCCTTATTAAGGAACTCAGCGGCGCGACCGTAATCTTTTTTCTCCCGACGATACCATCTTGCGATTTCATAGAGCAAACCCGAATCTTGCTTTAAAGACGCTGGTACCGCAGCAACATGGGATAACGCTTTCTTTTCTTTGCGGGATAAGCTCATTCTTGCGACGGCAACCGCCTGACGGCCTTTGGAAACCCGCGATAACATTCTTTTTGCTTCTGTAAAATGTTTATCCCATAGCAACCTGTCTAAGCGTTTGTCATGGTCCTCGGGGCGAAGAACATCTTTAAAAGCGCCCAGCAATTTCTTTTCGTCAGCAACATCGAGAGATTGAGACACCCAGCTATTGCGCCCTAGATTTGTTGCACTTTTGATATCACCCGCTCTTTTTAGTAAAGCGCCATAGCGCACAATGCCTTTAATTGTCACGGGTGGAAAACGTTTAAAATAATCAAGAGCTTTTTGGCCTGTTATATTTTCTTTTTCGATGGCCTCTTCGGCTCTTTTGCGGATTGTGCGTTCTCCTGGCCAATGGCCATGGCTTTTTAGGAACAGGGCAAGATCCTGAAATTTCATGCCAGAGCGACCGCTCAGCATCACTTTCCAGCGGACTAAATCACTTAATAAACGATTGGACCCTTGCCGCGCCATGGACAAGGCTTTAGCAAAGCGCTCTTTATCCGCCGCTTTCAAGGCCTCTTTATAAAGGCGTTCTTGACCAGGAGAAAGCGTTGCCGCCTGCCCTATTGTTGCCATATGAAGGGATATGGAAAGGGCGATGATTATGGCCACCCCGAAAAGCCCCTGCCAATATAAGCCAAAAGACTTGGCATCCTTTTTGGCTTTTATCTCCATCATCTTATCCATTTCCACCAAATTCGCTTATTTTTGCCATTTGATTTAAGATTTAAACATAGAGTGTTCGTCGCGATGTTGGCCATCTTAGGGTAAACATATGAACATTCTGGCCTTTTTCTGAAAATATATTGAAAATCATGCCGCCATTTCACTGAGATATAGTCTTTTGGGCATAGAGTTTTTTAAGGCGTTTTTGAGGCGCTTCCTGGAAGTTTTCTACTAAATCACTTTTATAACAGGCTATTCTTATATGATAAACCGTTCAGTATGACAGACCATTAAGGTTAAACAGATAACGTTGAAAGACTTTACCCCATCCTTATGATGGCCTCAATACTTGAAACCTGACTCCTTTACAGTATTTTTTCCTCTCCCCATCTCAGGGCTTGCGAAAGCATGAACCTCGCTGTAAGGATTATCTTCTATAGATCTGTCATTTGGGTCACCTTGTGGACCTTGGCAAGGGAAAATCTCTTCATTTCCAAAAGATATGTATCCTTACTGCCTTCTATGAAGCGCCAAGCCTGGTCCTAGAGCAAAGCTGGTTA
>DDLW01000026.1 GCA_002340345.1 Alphaproteobacteria bacterium UBA2562
TGCGCATTAAAGTGCTTAGAGCAAAGCTGGTTAAAGTGGCAGCCCCTATCACCATGCGTTTTGCGGCAAAAACAAAAACATAGAGCATTTCCACTGATTCAAGATAAAAATGAAATGCTCTAGAGTCATCCGTAATCAAGCCTAAGTCGCGAATGACTCTAGAGTCTTGTTTTCGCCGCGAAACGAAAGCGATCAGGGGGATCCACCTGATCGCGCTTTGCTTTAAGCCGTCCTTGGAGCCTTCTTTTCCCAGAACCGATCTTGGCTCAAAGGCAATTCGCGAGAATAATCAGCTTGCGCATCAAGGCGCTCAGAGCGACCTTCAAAGGCTTTCTCGCCTTTTAAAAGGCTTGATATAGCAAGGTCAAAGCAATTTGATCACATTACGCTCAAGACTCCTTTGGGGATCCTTGCGCAAACTCAATCATATAGAGTGCAATCGTATGATCACTTTATGTGACATGCGCTATAGCGGTTCGAACAAAACGGAAAGTCCGCCAACAGCCAGGCCTGCTGGGTCGATAATTTGAACTATAACAGATAGAGAGCGAGTGGATTGTGCAGACGTTTGCGGGAGCGAAATGTCGGAGTCAATCTATTAGCAAATAGGGACCTTATCTTTAATAATCTGGCATCATATAAGCTTCAGCATAAACTTGGAAAGCTTCTTTGACGCGGCTTAATACTTTATCGTGGCGGGAAATGAGATCAAAAAAGTTCATTTTCCTGACACGTGGTGGTTTACCAATTTGATAATTCATCTGGAAGAGCGCATAGCCTTGGTTTTGTGTGAGCTGCTCGAATAGGACTTCGAGCATTTTCATGATATTCGTTAAGGCAGCATCTTCGTCTGTGACTTTTTGTGGGGTTTCGGAAAGAGCCACTTGCAGGAACAGGTTTTCTTGCATGCGCTTTCCAACCATGAGTTGCATATTCTTTTCCAGCATATCGCGTTTGCGGGCTGGAGAGCGGGCGCTGGCAATTTGATACGGCTTGAACAAACCTGTTTCGAGAAGTCTCTGTAAGAAAATCGCTTTTCTTGCCAGAATAGCATGGTGGAAAGGTGTTTTTCCTTTCACATTCCCGGTCTTGAGATAAATGCGGGTGAGTTGAAGGGTTAAATCATCAACATCCAAATCTTTACGGGAGCGCACAAAAATCTCAGCAATTTCGCGGGCATGGCGTTCAATCACTGTCAGGCAGAGCTCGAGCATATCCAAATCACCATGTTGGATGATTTGAGGCAGCCAATCATTCCCATCCCGATCCAAACGTCCGAAGTGGAAAAGGCCTTTGTTTCGGGCATCTTCTTCGGCGGTCTGGTGAAAGAACAGCTGTTGCGCCATGGGTTCGCTTTCTTTCGCTTCTTTGAGGCGCTTTTTGAAAATGGCACCATTGCCATTCAGGAAATCATCTAAGATTTCCTCAGCTGCGGACATGGATTTGATAACGCGGAAGTCTTCTTGTGTGACTTTGAGTTCTTGGACTGTATTGTCACCAAGCTCTTCTTTCTCGGCGATTTCGCCTAGTTTTTCCAGATATTCTTCGCCGCCATCGGCCTGAAGCGCTTCTTGAACGAAGTCTGTACCAATACGATTCTTTTCCCGTACAGAGTGCTTGGCTCGCATAAGTTCTGTGGCGAGTCCTTCGTCTTTCATGGCAAAGGCAAGCTCATGGAGCTTCACGGCCATCGCATTCTCAGCCCGCAGGGTGTCTCTCACCCTATGGGCTGTGTGGTCGTCGAGATCCTCTTCGTCTAGCCTTTTGCGCAATGCTCCTGAAAGCCCAAAAATGGCTTTGCTTGGCATGTCTGCAGAGGCGGCCCAATGTAGAAGGTTGTTCCCATTGTGATCTCGTACAGAGATCACCTGTTCTAAGAAAAGGGGGTCATGAAGGACTTGATTGAGAATTTGAGGATCATAACGGGCAATAAAAACAACATCCGCCAATTGTTCGAGGGATTTTAGTTCTTTGATATTATCCACAGAGATCATGGATAAAGCCTCTTCTGGCTTTGTGCCACGCCAAAATTTGCGGCGGCTGATATCCTGACCTTGGGCGTTTTTCTGCGGTTTTCCATCGATAACCATTGGGTCATCCATGAGAGACTGCATCGCCTCCAAAGTGCCCATGATGGCTTTTTCAGCTTTTGGCGTTGAGAATTCAACTTTGCGACGCCATCTTTCAGTGACCAATTTGACACGGCTGCGCCATCCTGGATTATTGCCCGGGACGATTTGATTTCTTTCCTTTGCTGTGCGATAGACCACTGATCGAAGATCCCTATTCATCTATCTAGAGCATGGGGGTGAGACAAAAGATCTTTACTCTTGTCAGGGGCCATGGCTCTAGTTCTCTTTTTATTCGGGCATCAATTTTCCAAACAAAGGACGCGCTTCAACCGAAGCTTTTGTGTGGATCGATGTATTCATGACGTCAAAAAGCATTCTTGGCTTTATAAGAGAAACAGAAGTGCTTTTATACACTCTTTTGGCTTTGTTGGCTGTCAAAAAGCAGATGCCCTGATGAGAAGACATCGTGATTGCGAGAGTAAAGGCTTGGGAGATCCTCGTTCACGCCTTTTACACCATAGTCATATTATTCCATGCAGAGAAAGATCACTCTGACATGAAAGATTGCTGACATGTTTTCCCAATCTACGGGAACAAAACATCAAATTACGATCATAACGTTTCTCATTGCCTGTGGAAACCTCTAATGACCCCTTTTCTTGATTTTAAGTCTCAAGCTTTTCAATAAGTTCAGAGGCGGCGCGATGTAAAATCCGAAATCAATCAAAGCAACCATGTTTTTATTGTGCTGTCCATCCCCCATCAGCGCTAATCGCAGTGCCGTTAATCTGGTTGGCATCTTCAGAACAGAGAAAATGGACAATACCTGCAATTTGATCTGGGGTTACAAATTCTCCAGAAGGTTGTTTTTCTGATAAGAGTTCAGCTTTCGCCTCATGATACTGAAGACCGCTCCGTTCTGCTTTGGCTTTGATTTGCGCCTCAACAAGAGGCGTTAAAACCCACCCAGGGCAAACAGCATTAATCGTGATCCCGCTGCTTGCATGCTCTAAGGCTGCCACTTTTGTTAGGCCCATAACACCATGTTTTGCGGCGACATAAGCTGATTTATCAACAGAAGCGACAAGACCATGGGCAGAGGCGATATTAATAATCCGTCCCCATCCTCTTTCTTCCATGCTAGGCAAACATAAACGCATGGTATGGAAAGCAGCATTTAAATTAATTGCAATAATCGCATCCCAGCGCTCGACAGGAAAATCAATAATGGGGGAGGTGAATTGTATACCAGCATTATTGACAAGGATATCAATACCACCAAATTGGTGGTTTGCTTCTTTGACAAGATCAGCAATATCTTCTGCTTTGCTGACATCTGCACTATGATAGGCGACATTCACGCCATATTGAGCCTCAAGATCTTGCTGGATGGTTTTGATTTCATCTTTCTCTCCAAAACCGTTCAGCATGACAGAGGCGCCTCCCGCAGCGAGCCTTTGGGCGATTCCCAAACCGATGCCGCTGGTAGAGCCGGTCACGATTGCGCGTTTTCCTTGGATCATTTCAGAAACCTCTAATACCATCTAATGTGTGTAAAGCAGGACTTCTTTAGAGTCTATAATCATTAACACCGCCCTGCATTAGAATGAGAAATTGAAAAAAGCTCTTTCTTTAAGGCCTTTCGCTTTTATTAGGATTAAAGTGAGTAACTCTCTGTCTTTGTTTTTGCTGTAAAACGGCCCAAAAGGAGAGAAAGATCCTTTTGACCCTTGCTCTCATGGGTGCCGTAAAACGGATAGCCTCTCAAATTCCCCTTATTCTATGGCCTGATAGTCTCGCGTAAAAAAGTATCAAGATCGATAACAGAAGTGATTTTTTATAAATTATTGCATGTTTTTATGACCATAAGGCTTAGAACAAAGTGCGGCTGGATGGAAATATCCAGTCGACATGTCTTGCGTCAAAAACAATAAGATAGAGCATTTTGTATGAGTCAATCATCCCGCAAAATGCTCTAAATCTCTGTCTCCGGAATGATGCGGTGATCGATGCTCTTTTTGTTTGCTTTTTATAAAGTCAGACTTTACGCGCCTGATGGGAACAGTATAAAAGGTCCTATGATATTGTTCTAAGGGCAGAATGGTTTTGATATTTCTGAGGATGTGCTGCGATCTGAACAAAAGACAGCTCTTTTGTGTCACATCCACGCACACAACAATGAATCCGTCTTTGCTCTAAACCGGGAAAAGCATCATGGATGAGAGCACAATAGCATCACTTAAAAACGCTTTGGCCGCTAGCCCGGATAATATTCATCTAAAGCTTGTCGTTTTAGAGGCTTTATCCGGAAACGGAGATACCGAAGCAATGAAGCCTTATCTTGATCAGATCAAGCAACCAGGAGAGATCGCAGAAGATCAGAGACTAACCTTAGCCAAATATTGCCTAGAAGTGGAGATGGCCGAAAAAGCTCTGGTTCTAGCCGCAGGTCAAAGCGCTAAAAGCAAAATGATGCGCTGCAGGGCGTTATCATCTTTAAAACGCCCAGAAGAAGCCTTGTCCCTTTATCAAGAGGCTGTTGCCGAGACTCCCGCCTTAGAAGAGCCTGATCTTTTATTGAGACTTCAGGCCGAAAAAACGTCTGAATCCATAGCAACTCTTGAAACAGAAGACCAGGGCGGGCTGCATTCCTTGGCAGAGCATCGACGGGCAAAATTACGTGTGATTGCCAATGATGATACCGATAAGACTGAAGTGACCCGGTTGATCGCGCCTGCTGAAGAAAAAGTGACGTTCGCGGATGTGGGTGGCCATGAGGTTGTCAAAGAGCAAATACGAAAGAAAATTATTCTCCCTTTCCAAAAACCAAAGCTTTTTGAAAAATTCCGAAAACGCATCGGTGGCGGTATTTTGATGTATGGCCCCCCAGGTGTCGGCAAAACCTTACTGGCAAGAGCAACGGCTGGTGAGGTCGGGGCACATTTTATTAATGTCGATATTGCCGATGTGCTGGATATGTATATCGGAGAATCGGAGAGGAAACTTCATACACTTTTTCAGCAAGCCCGCGATCGCACACCGTCTGTTTTGTTTTTCGATGAGTTAGAAGCTCTTGGCGGCAAACGGCAATATAGCCGCGAAGGGACGGCCTCTAAATTGGTCTCACAATTCCTATCGGAAATGGATGGGTTTTCGAAAGGCAATGAAGGGGTGCTGATTTTAGGGGCAACAAATGTCCCTTGGGCGATTGACCCTGCGTTTCGGCGGCCAGGGCGTTTTGATCGGGTCCAGTTCGTACCGCCGCCAGATCGCGCTGCCAGAGCAACGATTCTCAAATTGCATCTTGATAAAAGACCAGCAGAAGCGTCCCTTGATTATGAGACTTTAGCTGTGGCAACACAGAGTTTTTCTGGGGCTGATTTGATGAATCTTGTTGAAACAGCCGCCGATTTCGCCATCGAGGCGTCTCTTGATGAGGAAAAAGAAGTCTTGATCTCAACAAGCATGTTGAAACGTGCGATGAAAGACGTGAAACCCACCACGTTAGAATGGCTGACAACCGCGCGGAACTATGCAAATTATGCAAATGAATCAGGACAGTATGATGATGTGTTAGACTTTCTGAAAAAACATAGCAAGTCTTAGAACGCAACCCATTAAGAGTTCCGGGTTGGGCTCCTAAGGATGTGAGCCTTTCATAGAGGTCCCTGTCACCATGAAAGGCTCTCACTTTTATAGGACCCTCATTCAACAGCCAGCATGATTTTCCCAATATGAGCACTGCTTTCCATCAGACGATGGGCGTCTGCGGCCTGGGCGAGGGGAAACACTTTATGAATGCGGGGCGTTAAAGCGCCATTTTCAATCAATGGCCAGACTTTGTCTTTAAGAGCATGGGCAATGGCTGTCTTTTCCGGCTCTGGGCGCGCGCGCAGGGTCGCGCCCGTTATGGTTTGGCGCTTGAGCATTAAGCGCATGAAATCTATTTCGATTTTACTGCCCTGGAGAAAAGCAATCTGAACAAGGCGGCCTTCAACAGCAAGAACTTTCAGATTGCGCGCCATATAGGATCCGCCAACCATATCAAGAATCACATCAACCCCTTGGCCTTTGGTGATGTCTTTGAGAATGGCGGTGAAATCTTCTTCATGATAATTGATGACGACATCCGCTTTGAGATCAAGACATGCTTGTTTTTTGGCTTCTGAGCCAACTGTTGTAAAAACAGTATGGCCAAAAGCTTTACACATTTGGATTGCTGTTGTGCCAATGCCGCTTGATCCGCCATGGATGAGGATTGTCTCGTCAGGCTGGAGGGCGGCTCGGTCGAAAATATTGCTCCACACGGTGAAACATGTTTCCGGTAAAGCTGCGGCTTGCTGAAGCGTAAAACCGCGCGGGACCGGGAGACAATGGCCAAGAGACGCACACACATACTCTCCATACCCCCCGCCAGCAACCAAAGCACAAACGGCCTGGCCAATCTGAGACTCTGAGAGTGCGGATCCTGTCGCAACAATATGGCCAGAGACTTCTAATCCTGGGTGGGCTGGTGCGCCTGGCGGTGGCGGATAGTGACCTAAGCGCTGAATCACATCAGGGCGGTTAACACCGGCGGTGTGGACTTTGATCAAAACCTCATGGGGGCCAGGGTGAGGAAGAGGGCCTTCTTTTAAGGTCAGGATTTCAGGTGGACCGCCTGCACCCATATCGATATATCTCATCTGTGTCGGTAAAGACTGCGGCAAGGCCTTAACTCCCTGTTGGTTGTTTTCTTAATAAGAGGTCATGAGAGGGTTCCAGTGCGTATGAAAAAAACGGAAAAGCCACGACGCGCCTGGCAACGCATGCTGTCTGGACGCCGTTTGGACCTTCTGGATCCATCTCCCCTTGATATTGAGATTGAAGATATTGCCCATGGCCTGTCACGGGTGGCACGGTGGAACGGCCAAACCTCTGGGCCGCATGCTTTTTCTGTCGCCCAGCATTGTATCCTTTGTGAGGATATTGCCTATACTTATTGTCAGGATATGTCAAAGCCAGCGCGTTTGGCGGTCTTGCTCCATGATGCGGCGGAATATGTTGTGGGCGATCTCATTTCTCCTTTCAAAGCGGCTGTCGGGCTGGATTATAAAGCTTTTGAAGAGCGCTTGCGGCAGGCCATCCATATGCGCTTTGGATTGCCGCCAGTGTTGGCCAAAGACATCGAAGCACAGATCAAAAGAGCCGATAGAATCGCAGCCCATTTCGAAGCTGTACAGCTAGCAGGGTTTACCCCAGAAGAAGCCGAGCGCTTTTTTGGCCCCGCACAGACTCTAAACCCGATCCAGCTACAACCGGTCACCGCTGAGGAGGCAAAACAGCTTTACAAAGAGCGTTTCAAAGCGCTTTGTGATGTGTAATACCAAGCGACAAACATATATCCTATACCACCCGGTTAAGCCTCTGCCCTTTTCAGAGAGGGGGCTTGATCAGGGGCAACCTTATCAGCCGCGTCTAAAATAATGCCAGGGCCAGCGCCGGTTTTCCCGGCATGCTCACTTAAATGACGTCGCCAGGCGCGCGCACCTTTCAAGCCGTTGAAAAGCCCCATAAGATGTCGGGTTATCGATTGCAAAGGAACACCTTGCTGCATTTGACGGTCCGCATAATCGGCCATTTGTGCAGCAATATGGTGGCGGTCTGGAAGCGCCGTTGTATCTCCGTAAATCTTTTGATCGGCTTCTGCGAAAATCCAGGGATCCTGATATGCGGCTCGGCCAATCATCACACCATCCAAAGCCTCTAGATGGGGGCTAGACTGTTCAAGGGTCAGAAGGCCGCCATTCAAAATAACCGTGAGATCCGGACGTTCCTGCTTCAAACGATGGGGATAGTCATAATGCAAGGGCGGAATATCACGATTTTCCTTGGGGCTTAAACCTTTAAGCCAGGCCTTGCGGGCATGGATTGTAAAAATACGGCAAGGACTTGTGTCCGTCACAACATTAATGAAATTTTGAAAAGGGGCATAACCTTCCATGTCATCAATGCCGATGCGGCATTTCACGGTAACAGGAATGCGGACAGAGGCCGCCATCGCCGCAAGACAAGCGCCAACATGTTCGGGTTCCGCCATGAGACATGCCCCAAAACGACCATTCTGCACACGATCTGAAGGGCAACCAACATTGAGATTAACCTCATCATAGCCATAGTCTTCGGCCATTTTTGCAGATAAAGCGAGGGCTTTAGGATCGCTGCCACCAAGCTGGAGAGCAAGAGGGTGCTCTTGGGCATTATAGCGTAAATAGCGCTCTGCATCGCCATATAGCAAAGCCCCTGTTGTGACCATCTCCGTAAAAAGATAGCTGCGTTTTGAAATCAGCCGCAAAAAATAGCGAAAATGGCGATCCGTCCAATCCATCATAGGGGCGACAGAAAGTTTATGGGGGTAGGGCGCATCTGTATAAAATGAGGCCGTCATTTTCCGAAAGCTTGTCTTTGAATTTTTACGGTTTGCGATAAAATACCCTGAAACTTAAAAAAAAGTTCCAGGGCATGTGTGAAACTCTAGAAGGAATTACGCTTTTATTTTGGTCCTTTGTGCTGCCCAGCTGGCTTGTAACTCTTCTTTTGTTTTCAAGCCGACTTCGGGTAAAGCATGATTGATGACCGACTTGAAAGCCCCGCCTGTCGCTTCTGGAAGTCGATTTTCCCACATGGCTTGATGGAGCGCAGGAAGCGTTTCCCAGGCCCCAAGATAAGGAGGATCCACATGGAGACTGCCAGCCTCAATCAGCCTGTTTAAGGACGCAATCTCTGCCGCATTACAAAGATGCGTGCCGATAATGGTGGCCGTCGGCATCAGGATTTTTCTTTGCCGCATCCAAACTTGTGGTGCATAAAAGCTGTAGCGACGACCTTGCATATCACCGCAATACAGAACACGGCCTGTGAAAGGGCGTACCATCATCGAAGATAATGCAAGACTGTCCGTATGCGCCCGTTCAACAATCACATCGGGCACGCCTTTCGGATTATCGGCCGAGCGCAGGAGGCGACCGACTTCTGTCCCAAGGGGCTTGAACATATTTTCGTTCATTTTTTGCACAGCGTCTTTAAAAGCGGCGGTCTCCCTCGCGGAATCGGGCAATTCCGGCATGTGGTTTGGCCATTCGAAATGGGGAATCCGACGTTTTAAATCGCTCAAAGAAAGCGCCCCAAGCACGGCATCGCCAAAACCAAGGGAAAGAATAAAATCGCGTTCGGCATTGGTGTCGGTGATGACGACAATCCGGGCGCCGGCTTCTCTGGCGGCCTCGATGGCCAAAAGGGCATCGTCATCGCGTGGGGAAGGGTCTGTTTTGTCTGTCGCAGCTTGACCATAAAAGACTAAGACAGCTTCGCCGGGCTTAAGAGCCGCACGGTGGAACATATCTTGGGGTTCTGCGGTTCCCTCTTTGCCAACAAACGTCATGGTAAAGCCTGAAGAGGCCCCAAAAAAGGCAATACTGCCGCCTGGACTTAAAGCTTGGAAGCTTCTTGGGAACGCCGTTTCGCCGGCATGGGAAACGGCATAATCGCAAAGCGCGCCGCCATTGGCCGTACGAACCATGTCTAAGAAAGGTTCTCCTTGTTTTTCCCACTCAGCGATATGGAGAAGAGGAACAGGATGGAAAATATCTTTGATAGTGGGATCATGACGATCAATGGCTGTGACGCGTCCAGCCCGTCCTCTGGCTTCTAATGTTTTTTTCCGCTCAGGCGAAGACACAAGGCCCGCAACACGCATGCGGGTGGCAAGACCCATTTCAACGGCCCAAGAGCCTGTCCCAGAAACAGCTCCTTCGACAAACAGGCCTTTCCCAGGGCGCACCTTAAGAGCGGTGAATAAAGCACGATAAGCCGTGCCCGCCGCCAGCATATAGCTGCCCGCTGCTTCTAGGGTGAGACCTTGGGGGGGCGTGAACAGCTGGGGGCCATCACAGAGCATAAATTGCTGATGTGATCCATCCGGGCTTTGATAGCCTTGGATATGGAAATCCGTAAACATGGGGTCAACGCCAGCCTCTGGATTGAGCAGGTCAGACACACCAGAATAAATTGCAACAATGCTGCCAATGGACAAGCGCTTTTCATTCTGGAGAGCTTCTCCTAAAGCGACCGCCAGGCCAATGCCGCCAGATCCCGTGACATGAATATCCTCATCATGTTCATCAAACATGGAAATTGGAATGCCGGTGATGGCCCAAATATCATTGTAATTGATCTCTGAAGCGAGAACATACACCAAAGCTTGGTTCGGCCCTGGTTGAGGGACTCTGATAATTTCTTCTGATTCTCGATTGATCGGATTGCCATGATTGGGCAGCCCCGTTTTGCGATCCTTGGTGACCGCCATGGCCCTTTGCCAAGTAGGACATTTCTGTAAGCCAGGGTGAAAGGGCGCGCCAATAGGGAGCAATTGTTCGGACTTTTCAAGATCCTCAATCACATCTTGTGTGAAATCTGGTCGCCAACGTGCCGGCAGGTGAGGGGATTTTTTCTCAAGAAAGAGCTGTATGCCCTTGCGACCGCCATTTTTGCTATCCAAAATAAATTTGGAAAATGCCTTTTGTTCTTCTAAGAGACCCGCTTCATAGCCTTCTGTTAAGCCTTTGGTGACGAGTTGAATGATTTCACGCGCTACTTTTGCACGTCCTTCAACTTCTGATTGCCAGCAGCAATGGGCAACATGGTCATCCGCAAGGGCGGCTTCTAAATCAAACGCCCTAGGCTTTTGCCAATGGGAGAGGGCGTCATGACGGGCGCGCATGGCATCAATGGCAAGGCCAAGACCCGTGACAGCCGCGATGCGGGCGAGAGTCCAGGCACGTGTAAGAGCATCAACGGATCCATAAACGATTTCATCCAGTAAGCCGAGGGCTAAGGCATCTTCACTCTGGATTTGGCGTCCAGAAATCAGGATGCCTAAAGCAGCAACCAAACCATGCTTTTGGCTACAAACCGAGGTTTCAACTTTATGGTCTTCTTCCATATCCGCTTTATCAAGGAGTAGGCGGGGCAGCCTTTGCGTTCCCCCATAGCCAGGGGGCAAAAAGAGATTGATTTCAGGCTGCCCCATACGGGTTTGCTCGTCGCCAATACGGTAATGGCAGGCCATGGCCAATTCACAGCCGCCCCCAAGAGCAAGACCTTGCACAGCTGCAATAACAGGTTTTTTCATTCTCTCAATAAGGGAGAATGTGGCATGGGCTTTGGTCGGTAGAGAGAGCGCTTCTTCTGTGGTCTGGATATCTTCTAAAAGCTGCCGAATATCAGCCCCTGCAATAAATGTCTTATTGCCTTTGCCCGTGATCACAATGGCCCCAATATCCTCACGCCGTTCAAGATGTCTTAATTGTGTGTCAAGCTCGTCGAGAACACGCTCTGATAAGGCATTCACAGGGGGATTATGGACAATCACTGTCGCAACGCGAATATCCGCGCCATTGAGATCAATACTGACAGTATCAAAATGAATTTCCAAAAAGCGTGTTTTTTCAAGAATCGTTTGACTGTCAGCGCGGTGTTGTTTCCTTTTCCAGTCGTCGATATGGCGACGAATATCTTCCATACAGTCTGGATTGCGCAAAGTCGAAATGTCACCAATCTCGTGATCATTCATAAGATTACTGAGGAGGCGACGCATATATTTACCGCTTCTCGTCTCAGGAAAGGCGCTGAGGGAAATAAAGTCGCTGGGAACAGCAACAGCCCCTTTTTCTGTTCTGACAAGATCGGTTAATCGTCTTTCATCATCCGGGTGAATTTGTTTGCCTTTTGCTGGCAAAATGAACGCAACTGGCGTTTGGCCTTTATCGCGATGGGGGGCACCAATGACAATGCAATTGCCCACAGGGCTATCTGGGTTGAGTTGCTTGTCCCTGAGCACAGCGCCTTCAATTTCTTCTGTGCCCATACGGTGGCCAGAAACATTGATCACATCATCCGAGCGGCCATGGAGAGAAAAGCTTCCATCTTCGTAGCAACGCGCAAAATCCCCTTGCACATAAGCAAGGACAGGGTCGCCATACTCATCGCGGAAGCGCCCATAATAGGTTTCGAAAAAGCGATCAAAATCCCCTTGCCACCCTTCACGACCCACACGATCGCCATCCCCCCAAATCGTTCTTGCAAGATAGGGGTAGGGCATTGTGATGACGATTTCCCCTTGTTCCTCAAATTCGGCCAGGCGATAGAGTGTGCGACCAAATTGATCTGGTTCTCCTTCGGTGACATAGACATCGCCCATGACCCAAGGCAAGGGCCATGTCCGCGCATCCGCACGTAAAGGAAAATCAGGATTGCCATAGAAATGAGTCCAGACAATGCCGCCATGTTCTGTTGCCCAATAAGAATTAATATATTGTGGCGTCATTAAATCCATGCCGAAACGCTGAACCGAAGGGCTGGTTGGTTCTGCACAAAATGTTGCGACACGCAGGCTGCTCATATCATAGACTTCAGCATCGGCGCGGTTTTGAGGATTCGCCATAACCGATTTCAGAAATGTAACCCCAGCCTTAAAAATTGTAATTTTGTAACGTTCAATAATAGAGCTGAAGCGTCCGGCATGGGGAAAAACAGGGGATCCTTCCATGATCACACCGGGAATACGCGCTGCCAGGCTGGCTGTAATGAGATAAGATTGCCCTGTGATCCAGCCAGGGTCGGCAATGACGAGAATACGGTCTCGCTCTGGGTCTGCATCAAAAGAGATTTTCATGCTGTGGGCAATGCCAGAGACATAGCCGCCATGGACATGCACGACCCCTTTGGGTTTGCCTGTAGATCCTGATGTATAGATGATGAACATTGGGAAATCGGCCTCTAAGGGCAGAGGCGGCACAGATTTCCAAAGCTTTTGGATCAGAGAATAGCCCCGCATCGCCCGCATCACATCAATATGGGCAATGCCAGCGTTTTGGCATATTTTTTTGGCCGCATGGGCTAGGAGATCTTCGGCCCAAACATCGCGATGGTCATTCCAAGCCAGATCCTGGAGACCAACATGATTGACCACAATCACTTTTTCAACACGAGGGGGGGTATCTGAGAGCGCTTCGGCGAGATCGGCACGGATCGCGGCGATTATTGGAGGGGTGAGATGGCTCTCATCCAGAATAGTGCCAATGGTGCGCATGACATCAGCAGGTGTAATCGTGATTTCGCCGGTTAAGGCTTCTGCTGTGCCATTGACAAGAGCATCGCGAATCACGATTGGAACGTGATGGTCATCCCATTTCGCGCAAAGATCCTGCAAGATTGTTAAGGCGGTGCCAACGCTGATAAAACGATCAAGGGCTGGATCGCAATAGGCTTCTTTAAAAGGGACAATTTCAGCATTTCTGACGGCGCCATCAGCGGTGATGACAATTTTTGCCCCGGCATCATGAATACGATCTGACAGTGTTTTGTCGGAAAAACCACCGAAAACAGCTGTATAAATAACGCCTATTCTTTTCGCAGCCTCTGTCCAGATAATTTGTTCTGGAATATTGGGCATATTGAGGGCGATGCGGTCTCCCTTTTTAAGGCCGAGGTCCAAAAGGGCTTGTGCGGCGATGACAACATCAATGAGAAGGTCATTGCGCGTAATTTGGTAGCTTACGGTGGGGCCGCCTCGCCCTTCATTTGCGGCTTGGTCCCAGCGATCGCCTTCGAACCAATATGCAATCTCGTCGCCATGGCCGAGAAAGACATGGCGGTCGACTTCATTGAAGCAGGCATTGGTTTGGGCCCCTGAAAACCAGCGATAAAAGGGTGCTTCGCTGTCATCAAGGGCATAGATCCAAGGTTGCCAGTCTTCATTGAGTGTGACGGCTTCTCCGGTTGTATGGTCTATGCCATGCCAGAGGCCTGGCTTTTCTTGGATCAGCCACCAATCACGGGCTGGATTATACCAATGTATGGTTTCAGCCGCAATGCTCCCATGGAAGGCGCCTGGATCTGCGATGCAGGCTTCGCGCATGCGTTCCCAATCAGCGGTATTCTTTATGGGATTGACATGTCTATCTGTCGGAAGAGGCGGCATAAAGGGTGCATTGGTCGGGTCGGTTATATCCTCTGCTTGTGCCATGTCATGGCTCGCAAGGTCTTTTTCTGAGTGCTTATTTTTGGATTCCATGATTTTCCGATTCCCTTCCACCAATGCGCGATAGAAATGCACTCTCTGTCAGCCATAGGACCCTTTAACTGGGGGGCCTTTGTGTCGTGACTCTAAGATGAGGAGATTTTAAGGGATTCGGAAAATCATGCCAGTAGGAAAACACGTTTACAGGATGAAGCGGTGTCGAAAACTGGGTTTTGATTGAAAACTATGGTCTGTTTCGCGTTTTAATCTTGTCTCGGGTTTGTGAAATGGCATTGGCATGGGCATCAAAGCCTTCATAACGCGCAAGCCTTTCAGCATGGAATGCGAGCTCACGATAGGCGGGATCGGTCACATGGGCAATTGAACTCCGCTTCACATAATCAAAGACAGATAAGGGGGACCATGTTTTAGAAAAACCAGATGTTGGCAAGACCGCATTCGGGCCAAGTACGAAATTCCCTAAGACAAAAGGTGTGTTATCACCAAGCAATATTTCGCTCGCATTTGTGATCTCACTTAAATATTGCATGGGAGAGTCAGAGAGCACTTCTAAATGCTCTGGTGCATAATCATTCACAAAAGATAGGGCTTCGGTCATATTTGGTGCAAGCACAATGCCGCCACAAGGGCCTGATAAAACGGTCTCGACAAACTTCACGCGCTCTGGGGTCATTTGTGCGTAAAAATTTGGAATCGCGGCAAGGGCTTGTTCTGCGACCTCTCGGCTGTCTGTGACGAGATAGGCAGAGCTATCTGGGCCATGCTCTGCTTCGATCAGAAGATCTAAAGCTGCGATTTGCGGATCCGCCGAACCATCCGCAAGGACGATGGATTCAGAAGGACCCGCAGGAAGACCAGGATCAATTTGGCCGGCAAGGATTTGTTTCGCGGCCACAACCCAAGGACTGCCAGGGCCAACGATTTTATGGCAACGGGGTACCGTTTCTGTTCCGAAAGCCACAGCCGCAACACCCTGAGCACCACCGCATTTATAAACATCTTGGACACCAACAATACGGGCTGCAACAAGGGTTGCAGGATCAACGCTCCCCTCAGGACCAGGAGGGGTTATGATGACAATACGCGGTACACCGGCGACAACAGCGGGCACGGTTGTCATCATGACAACAGAGGGGAAAGAGCCTTTTCCGCGTGGCACATAGCAAGCAACAGAGGGGATAGGGGTGGTTTTTTCGCCACAAAATAAACCAGGGCGTATTTCGTCAAGCCACATGGAGTCTGGCTTTTGACGTTCATGGAAACGCCGTATATTCTCAACAGCATAATGGATCGAATCGATAATATCTTGATCAACAGCTTGAAAGGCGGCTTCAAATTCTGCCTCTGAGGCTTTTAAAGTCTCATTTGTGACGGTGGATTTATCAAACTTCTGTGCAAAACGGGCGAGGGCGGCATCGCCTTCTTGGCGGACAGCGTCGATAATAGGCCTTGCCCCGTCCAAAAAAGCCTCCAGTTTTTCTTCTGACCGGATAAGGAGCTGAGCCCGTTCATCGGCGCTTATTTTGGACAAATCAAAAAAATTGATAGGCTGGACCATGTGGTAAGGCTCCTCAAGACAAGAAAAGCGGATTATTTTTAGAAGATGTTGAATGTCTTAACATAGCATTTTGTTAAGCGTGAATTGCGAGGATTTACAGCATTTTGCTTTGTTTTTTGAGTCAAAAAAATGCTGTAAGTTTTTGTTTTTATCGCAAAACAGATCAAGGGGGGGCACTTATCACTGTGCCCTTTGCCCTAAGGGTGAGGCGATAGACTTTCTATTGAGTGTTGAGGATTTAAAATCCATCCTTTAAAGGTTGTGTTTTGAAATTTTTTTCCATGAAAGCTTTTCATTTTTGATATCTTACAATGAAGCGGTGATAGAAGGATCCTGTGTCAAAAAATTCGATTTTTGATTGGGGTGAAATGTGTCAAAGGCATAGAAGCGAAAGAGTAGCCCAGGCAGTTCTTAAGGGCAAAGCTATTCGTGCAGAAAATTATGAATGTCAATGGCCTGCTAAAATATATAGGATGGCGTATCTTTATCAGAAGGGCGAGAGGCAGTGATGGCGGCTGATCTTGAGAATCCAGATTTTTATGTTGTTGCCGCTGTTGCTGCGGCTGATTTAAGTGCAGCTTTAGAAGTGGCTGAAGATGTCTCTTTAGCGGCTGCGAATGCGAATGCGATCGGCCATCGTGCTGGAGAAGCCGCCCGTGGATTTCGGCCGATTACGGATTTTATGGATGAAGTGGCACGGGATACTATTCGTCTGGTGCGGGATATCAACCAAGAAGCGCTGGCAATTTCAAGGGTATCCATTAGAAAAATGCGATCAGACACGGCATGGTTGCGCTTTGAGAATGTTAAAAAGCGTGTCAATAATGATACGACCTCACGGTCTTTAGAAACGGTTTTAGAGCGTGTTTCTCTCATGATTCGTGAAGAACATCAATTGGTTGAGCGTCATCTCCGTAATCTTATGGCGCTCTTAGATGAAGTCGAGCTGCGCATGAGGGCGGTAAGATCTGTTGCTGCAAGTGCGCGTGTTGAAGCGATCCATACAGGGGATTACCGCCCTCATTTTGAAAGTGTCGCAGAAACAATGGATAATGCTGCTGAAATCATTCGTGAAAGAGTTTTGCGCAATCGCCGTATGTTTGAGCAGGTTGAATTACGATGACTCTCTGCCAATTGGAAACCTCTCATGACTGCTTTTGCCGCTTGTCAGTCGTAACTTTTTCAATAATGTCCGAAGCTTCCTTCGCACTGCAAAATCCGAAAGTCCTCGAAGGGGCCAATTCAGCATGGTGAAGACCATTTAATTCGATTAAGACTAATTTAGGGTAAAATCAATGAAAGCAACCGCCATTTACGATAAAAGTCATCGCTGGATAATGTTTGGCCGTGACCCGGATAAAGTGGGGGGTATTATTGATACAAACCAATATATGATTATTACCAGAAATCATGCTTTTATTCTTGATCCCGGCGGCATAGAATTATTTTCTTCTATGTTAGCCTCAATTCTACACTTTGTGCCATTAGATAAAATTACGCATTTGTTTGCATCACACCAAGATCCCGATATTATTTCTTCCCTTGGCCTATGGGATCAAACACTGCCAAATGCAAAATTAATGGCACCTTGGATGTGGGAAGGCTTTATTCGTCATTTTGGATGCGAAAATATTCATTATGTTAGCTTGCCAGATCAAGGCGCAACGTTAAGACTTGACGAAGTTGAGTTTGAATTTGTTCCTGCACATTATTTACATTCTTCTGGTAATTTTAATGTTTATGATCCGCAAGCGCGTATTTTAATGTCTGGGGATATCGGGTCTGCCTTAGAAAAAGACGGTTCTCCTCTTTTTGTGGATAATTTTAAAGAACATGTCTCCAAAATGCAGCTCTTCCACCAACGCTGGATGCCGTCGAACACAGCGAAAAATGCTTGGGTTGAGCGTGTTCGAAAATTGGATGTTGATATCCTTGCGCCCCAACATGGCAGGCTTTTTCAAGGCGATGACGTTAAGCGCTTTTTAGACTGGTTTGAGAGTTTGGAAGTGGGGTTGGCAAAAGAAGGCGAATATATGTCGGAAAAGAAAATTGAGCTGACTTAAATTTTGGTCTGATTTTCTGGTGTGATGCCCGTGTTTTCTGGTGTGATGATTGTGATTTCTGCCATTTGACCTCTGATATGGACTTTCTGATGATGCGTGATTTTAAGTTGGGAATGGCGCGCCATCGCAGACGCAAGGGCATCACGATCACTTGTAAGGATAACAGCACGCCATTTTTGCCGCCCAATGCGGGTCATCTCTTGTAAAAAAGCCTCATACAGGGCCGGGTTTGTGTCTGATGCGCCATAGACATTGCCAAACGGGAAATTGGCTAAAAAGAGGTCGATGGTTTCTGGGGGAAGAGGGGTTTGGGTGCCATCGCTGTGTGCCAGAGTCATTTCTGGCCAGATGTGAAGATTTTGTCGGGCAATTTTGATGGCATTTTCATCTAAATCATAGCCCCAGACAGTGGCTTCCGGCGCTTGTGCTTTTGCTTCGGCCAGCAAGGTGCCACTTCCGCAGCAGGGATCTAAAATCCTGTCTTTTTTGTTGGGTTTGCCAAGAAAGACCATAGCAGCGGCAATGGTTGGGGGGAGGGCGGCTTCTCGCTCTGCCCGTCTTTCTTGTCGATGCGCGGCGAGAGCAGAAATGCTTTCCCGCCTTGCGAAATAGAAATCCTGACCAATACAGAAACACCATAACGCTTTATCACCATCGCCAGCATCGCCTTCGATAACTTTTTTGCCTCTTTTTTCAAGTTCGCGACGCACAAAACGGATGACATCTCTTCGTTGAAAATGGTCGCCGTCAACAGTCACAAGAAGGCGGAATCCTGCGCTCAAATCAGCCATAGCCTGGGCGACAGCATCAAGCTGACGGGCACTGATTTTAAAACGACCATAAGCAAGGCAACGAAAATGCTCTTCTGCGAGCAAAAAGGTTCTACAGTCCGGGGCTTTTGCAATTGATGTTAGGAAGAGAAGGTCATGTCCTCTTTGCCGTAGGATGAGAGGAGAGCGTTGACGTGGTAAATATTTCCGGTAGCGCATCTCTGCGATTAAGAGTTTTGCCAGCCCAGGGGCGCATCTGAGAAGCCAGACCGCGTTTAACCTGTTGCTTCTTTGAGACTCTGCTTTTGCTAATACACTCTTTTTTGGAATATTTTTGCCATTTTTTCCCCCTTGTGAGCTGTTTTTTTTGTATTTCTTCTTTGCCTGCGTTGGTTTTATCTGAGGCTTGGCAGAACCGACATTTCTTGAAAAATGGGATGATGGGGTGCGCGGCATAAAAAGCTCTTTATCAGTCAGGGATTCAAGGACAGGCTCGAAACATACAATATAGCGAATGCCCCATAAAATGATCATATGACATGCGCTATATTATATTGAATTTGCGCAAGGATCCCCAAAGGAGTCTTGAGCGCAATTTGAGATTAAATTGCTTTGACCTTGCTATAGCAGTAGGGAAAGCCCTTTGATTCTGTTTGTTTACGACAAAATCTGTTGAGAAAAGAGGCAGATCTTAAAGGGCCAATCGCATCGATTCTCTCTTCATGATGTCCACTTTGCTACAAATATATGAAGATTATAGCATCTTGGCCAAAAGCCGTGAGAGGGATCTCATGTTTTTATAGCATTTCGCTTTTAGTTTGACGAAAAAGAAATGCTGTATACCTTTGTTTTTTCTGTAAAAAGGACCAAAATAGTGGATCCATTATTTTGCCCTTTGCTCAAAAATATTCTAAAAATGCGGACTTGTTTTCATTTTTGACAGCTCACTGTGGCCTTTCTATGATTTTGGCCATGACGCCTACAGGATTATGGCAAAAGGGATCTGAGGAGTGTCTCGATTTGAGTGATGATGAGCAGTCTCTTGACGATGTGGATGTAAAGATCCTCCCTGCCAAAAAAGAGGTGAGGCGCATGCAGAATGACGCTGAAATTGCGAATGATGCTTTTGCGCATGGTTCTGTGTTTTTTCAGGATACAGAACCGCGCCTTCTCTATATCGAAGATGATTCTTTTTTAGCAAAGCTCGTAAAACAAAAATTTGAGCAAATAGGATATTCTATTTCTATCGAAAAAGAAGGCCAAGCAGGGTTAGACCGGGCGCGACAAGATCACTTTGACCTTGTTATGATTGATTTGCAATTGCCTGTGCTCGATGGCCTTTCTATTTTAACGGCTATTGTTGAAGAACAGCCAACATTACCATGTGTTATGGTGTCCGGTGAAGTTGATTTGAATATTGCTGTTGAAGCCATGCGCCTTGGGGCTGCGGATTATGTGGTGAAGCAGATTGATAGTGGTTATCTTGATATACTCCCTTCTGTTGTCAATAAAGTTCTTGATAAACAAAGACTTATACGAGAAAAAATAAAAGCAGAAGCCGCCCTGGCTGAAAAAACAACAATCTTAGAAGCCACCCTTGAGAATATGGCGCAAGGGATCATAATGGTTGATGGTGATGAGAATATTCTCGCTTACAACCGTCGTTATTTAGAACTTTTGAATTTACCTCTAGAGCTTTTGCAGAGAAACCCAAAAGTCTCAGAAGTCTTGGCATATCAACTTGAACAATTGCAAGCGGAAGATTATCAAACCTTTCTCGAACCTTGGGTGCGCGATCTCCTCGATATTCAAACGAACAGTACAGGAAATCAACGAAGCTTTGAACGGTTAATGCCCGATGGGACGGTGCTCGAAATACGAGATATCATCCTCCCAGGAGGAGGCTGGGTGCGCACACTGACTGAAATTACAGACCGAAAGCGCAATGAAGAAGCCGTTCGCAGCGCAAAAGAAGAAGCCGAAAGAGCCAATCAAGCCAAAAGCGATTTCTTAGCCGCCATGAGCCATGAAATCCGCACCCCCATGAATGGGGTTGTGGGGATGCTGGAATTATTGACCGGTACGACTTTGGATGATGAACAAATTCAAATGATTTCAACGGTTCGCGAATCAGCTTTTGCACTTTTAACAATTATTGACGATATTTTAGATTTCTCAAAAATTGAAGCTGGTAAATTAGATCTTGAACAAGAACCTATTTGTGTTGCGACACTCCAAGAAGCGGTTGCTGAAGTTCTCGCCCCTAATGCCCGTAAAAAAGCCATTCGTCTGGTAACCTATGCGGATCCGGACTTGCCGATATTGTCTGGGGATGCCGTCAGATTGCGGCAGATCCTTTTTAATCTTGGGGGAAATGCTGTAAAATTTACCGAAAAAGGCGAGGTGCATCTTCGGATCGAGCGGTTACATCCGGACCAAGGGCGCCAAACCGGCCGACCTCCGGGCATTATGTTACGTTTCGAAGTTGAAGATAGTGGCATTGGCATCGATCCTGAGGTCTGTGCCATGCTGTTTCAGCCTTTCCAACAGGCAGATGCTTCAACAACAAGACGTTTTGGCGGGACAGGCCTAGGGCTTTCCATTTCTAAAAGATTGGTTGAAATGATGGGCGGGCGGATCGGTGTGAATAGCATCCCTGGTCAAGGCTCAATATTTTGGTTTGAGATTACGCTCCCTGAAACGCCTGCATCTCTTCCTGTCCAGTATCCGGATCTCTCAGGCTCTGTTATTCGCTGTTTGCTGATGCCTGGTGCAGAAAGAAGTATGCTGTATCGCTATTTAACCTATGCGGGTGCAAGACTGTGTTTTCACTCCTCTTGGGAGCGTCTCATACAAGCTTTAGGCAATGATGTTGCGGATTATGAGGAAGAACTGATTGTTCTTGACGGCGATATCATGCCAGGTGGTTATGAGATGTTGTCCTTTCTACAAAAGAAAAAAGCCAGAATTCTGTTTTTAGGACATAGCCACCCAACGGATCTTGGGGCTTACAACGCTGTTAAGCTGTCTCGACCCGTAAAGCGATTAAGTCTTTTACGCGGTGCGGCCATCGCTTTGGGACAGATGAGCCCTGAGGATATTCGTGCAGGAGAAGAGAATGAACCGAGCGTTGTGAAAAACGCTCCTGTATCGCGGGCCGAAGCCATGGCAGCGGGGCGGTGGATCTTGGTTGCAGAAGATAACGCCATTAATCGCCGTGTCTTGGAACAACAGCTGGCACGCGTTGGCTGTGCTGCGGATTTAGTGCCAGACGGCTTAGCCGCTTGGGAAGCTTTACAAAAACATGATTACCAATTGCTCCTGACAGATTGCCATATGCCAGAGTTAGACGGTTTTGCGCTCAGTCGCAAAATCCGTGTGAGCGAAACACTTAAAAGTCTGCCGATTATCGCCATTACAGCAAATGCATTGCGGGGTGAATCTGAACGATGTTTTGCGGCAGGGATGGATGCCTATCTTAGTAAACCTGTTGAGTTGTCAGAGCTTAAAGAAACCTTGGACCGTTTCTTGCCGCCTTTAAAAAATGATCAAAGAGAACAGCCTTGTCCTCATGAAGACTCTAAAATTGTTTCACCTGCCCCGAAAGTTGTGACCCAGGAAAAAGAAGATAATAGTAATGATCAAAGAATGTTTAACTTAGAGAGCATAAAAGAATTATTCGGCGATGATGTTGATGTCTTGAGAGATGTGTTGAGTGATTTTCTAAAGTCAAATAAAGAAGCAAAGAATATTTTAGAACAAGCTTTATTATCAAAAGATTTTCAAAGAATTTCCCATGCCGCCCATAAAATGAAAGGCACAGCGGGGTTGATCCAAGCTGTCACATTTGAGGAAATGTGTAGAAACCTCGAAAAAATAGCACGCACAGAGCAATGGGAAGATATCCAGACTGCTGCGAAAGCCCTTTTAACCCATTACGAAAAGCTTGAAGGTCATATTTCTGCTATTTGAAAGAGCGTCTCTGTTTTTAGGATGAGAATCTCATTTTATACTCTTTCATATTAACAGTTTGCGGCCTCGATGCCCCTCGAATTTTGCACTGGGAGGCCTTGGAAGCGAGAGCCTTGCACTTTTATTTTGAGACTTAAGCGAAAGGTTCTAGAGCAAAGCTGGTTAAAGTGGCAACCCCTTTAACCATGCGTTTT
>DDLW01000272.1 GCA_002340345.1 Alphaproteobacteria bacterium UBA2562
GGCCACCCCAATGATGATGATGTCTTCACGATCGGTGGTGGTTTCAACGTCTTTACCGATGGCAATGTTGCTCTCAGCGCTGGCGCAAGCACAGATCTAGGTCGTGAGAATTACAGCGGCGTCTCTGCAAACCTAACAGCACGCGTTGCTTTTTAAAGGGTAAGGATCGGGATCCTCAAAATACGCTCAAAATGGGTCCCGAGCCTAACATAAGACTGAGATATTCATGATTTCAACGGCCATCTTTAATCTTGTTAGAAAATTATAAATGCCAGGGAGGCATAAAAATCCGACCTTTGAAAAGGCAAAGATCAAGGCCCTTCCAATCTTTGCCTTATATTTTTACTTATTTTTAATTTTATTTAAGAATGGAATAGATGATCGGGGATTTATAGAGGTTTCCAAAGGATATGTTCTTTGGCCGCCGGAGGCATATTGAAAGAGGTTTTCCTCTTTCACGCTCTCTTCTTTCAAAGACTTAAGGCTTGACGGGCGTGACAGGCGCAGGGATGGGAGGTGGCCCTGAAGGAGGCGTCATCGCGCCTGTGTCGCCTGTGATTTGTGCAATCATGCGCTGGGCCCCCTGATGGCCTTGTTGGGCGGAAAGGCGCAGATATTCGATTGCCATGACACGGTCTTGTTTTGCAGCCTCGCCACGCCAATGGGCAACGCCAAGATTGTAAAGGGCGGCGGGATGGTCTTGCTCGGCAGCGCGTTTCCACCATGTGATGGCTTGGGAATCCCCGCGCTGGATATAGTAATTCCCGAGGCTATATTGTGCTTCTGGATCGCCAGCCTTTGCTTTGCGTTGGATTTCACCGAAGAGAGCTTCTTGCTCTTTATTCGACAGCTTTGGCGCTGCGCGTTTTGGGGTTTCGCCTTTCGCAGCGAGAAGTCGGCCAAAAATAAAGGCGGATTGACCATCGGGCAGGGCAATCTGGTACCAATTCTTACCTTTGACCTTTGCGGTGACACGGACCATCGTTTTGGCTCTGACGGTTCCCATTTTAGGATAATCGGTGCTGGGCCCCAGACGTACATTGGCCGCTGATTTGACCATGCGCATTTCATTGCGGCCATTCATGGGGACCATCTTTGGGTCAGGCAGAGAAGATGTCTTTTTGGGAGGCTCTTTTGGGGTGTCTTTTGTAACTTTGGGTGTTGATTGCGCCTGTGGCGGTTCTGGCTTTACAGGGGTTTTGGTCGCCGGAGCGGCTACTGCTGTGGCGGCCTTTTGGGGATCTGTCTTCTCTTTTTCGTCGTTTTTTGCCGTTGGGGGGCTGGCTGGCTGCGGGCTTGGCTTTGTTTGCGCTGGGATGGGCGCCTCTGCAATCTGCGGGAGAGGGGCTGGGTCTATCCTGATTGGTTCTGCTGGTTTTGGAGCCGCAGCCGGAGGCGATGTTACGGGTGTCCCAGGCTTATAGGCCAAAATGGGGCGCGGTAACCGGCGATCTCCCAAAGCGGCGTTTGCGTCTGTTGGCGACGAGGTCGCGTTTTGGGGAAGGGCCTCTGGCATGGCGCCTTCTAAAATATCACGCCGCTTTTGCATCACTTGAGCGGTTGCCATCGCCCCTTCATGGAGAATCCGTGCCAGCGGCATGGGGTTACAGCCAAGACGGTCATGCACCGCCATGATGTTTGCTTGACGGTCCGCAGAGAGCCTTTGCCGATCTGTTGTGTCTTCGCCGAGGCTAATTCTTTGGGCATGGGCTTCGGTTTCGAGCAAGCGAAATTGGCTTTCTAGTGCACGGCAAGCGACGGTTTTGTCAGCGGGAGGCTGTTGTTGTTCGCCTGCTTTGCCTGCTTCAGGGGCTGTGTTTTCGGCCTGAGGCGTTTCTAAACGGGGGGAAGCTTGCGCTTCTGCACCCTCGGTGTCACTGTTAGGCCCATCCTCCGCTTCTTGTGCGGACGTCGCCCCTGATTCTTCTAAGGCGCTGGCTTGTTCTTCTAGATTGGGTGTGTTGCTAGGATTTGCCTCTTGGCCATGACTCGACGAGACCACCGAAAAGGTCATCATTGTCGTGGTTAAAAGAAAAGCTGTGAGCAGGGCTCTCCGCGATGCCTTTTTCTTTCCGTTGCAAAAGTTTGCAAGGGAGAGATCAGGCGAGAGGGAAGGGCTCGGCAAAGCGCACATGGATCAGACACTCCAGAAGACATCCTATTCAAATGCACTATAGCGCTTGTTTCTGCCCAATCTCTTAACAAAGGATCGCAAAGCGCTTTGCAAAACCCAGAAAATCAGTGTCCTGTGTTGGCGGTTATAAAAAACATCGGCTTTTCAAATGGTTGATAGAGTTGAACATATTTTCGCTAATGCGAAATTTAAGCGACTTTTTCGAGACAAAGTCTTGCAAAAAGCGCTTAAACTTTTTGCGTTGCAAATCCTTCCAAAAGCGCTTTGAAAGGTAACAAAATGGCCGAATGTCGCTCTGGAAACGCAAGAGCGGCTTTGAAGATCGAGAGATCTTGCCACGGGGACTCAAAGACCACATCTCTTTCTCCCGCCAAAAGACGGGTAAGTTGGTTGGCCACGGTCTGAAGATCTTGTGCCGAACATCCAGGGGCTTGTGTGACAACAAGGGCGGTTGAGGCCATGCCCAAAAGGCAGGCCTTTGTTTTATAACCAATTTCTGCAATTTTATGGTCTTCTTGCAGGCGCGCATCGAGGGTCACTTCGCTGCCGCAGAGTTTACTGCGTTTCGCAATGGAGAAATCATAAGATTTCAAGGGACGATCTCTGCGGATGCTTGCCGCAAGAGATTTGATTGTTTCCTGGTAAAGACATTCCACACCGCCCTGTGAAACGCCTTTTTCAGAATTAGGAGGCGTCATCGTCAACACACATTTGCTTTCCGAGAATACTGAGGAAAATCAACCCAAACTGTAAGCCTCGCCGCACATCCTCATCACCAGCGGCTTTTAAAAGCCCTAACAAAGACGGGGGAGACGTATTGGCGGTTTGCACCGCGGCATAACGGGCCGCATTGCCAAGTGTCCAGGCTGCGCCCACGGCATCATCTGTTGTTTTCATCATTTTTTGTATCATCGCATCATCACTCATATCGATTGTGTCAGAGATGAAGGAGAGGATGTCGACGATATTAAAGACCTCTGCATAAT
>DDLW01000307.1 GCA_002340345.1 Alphaproteobacteria bacterium UBA2562
ATATTTCCATCCAGCCGCACTTTGCTCTCATTCGACATATCGACCCGATAAGGCTTGGCTGATGCCGGATCGTTCCGTTTCGTTCGAACCACCAGCAAGGCCCGAAAAGACTATAGGCAGACCAATGACCGACATGCCCCCCCCTTCTCCACCCGCGTCAGAAACACCACACTCTTTCAAGGACAAGCTGGTTCATTGGTCGCAAACCCAAAGACAGATGCACATTCCCCCCATAGTCAAATCGCTAAGAGAACTTGGCGTGGATGTTGATGGCGCTGCTTTCATGCGTTTCAGACGCGATGGACAACGCCTGATCTGTTGGCTGCAAAGCGGTGATGGGCAACTCTTTGGCTGGACGGTTTTGTCTTGTTTTCTGTGCGTGCTGTTCCTTGATCGCCCTTTGGCCTATTGGTGCCATGACCTGCCCCCCCCTATTAGAGATTTTTTCGGCGACATTACGCATCTTGGAAAATCTGAACCCTATCTCTTTGGCGGTTTCGCTCTATTTGCTTATTTTCGCTATATTTATCGTAATAAGCATTTGGCAGCCCGCGCGGGATTCGTTTTTCTTTCTGTTGCAGCCTCTGGGATTGCGGTGAATATCGTCAAAATGATTTTTGGTCGCGCCCGCCCGAATATGTTATTTGCTGATCCTCCTTTCTATGGCTTTGATCCTTTAGGGCTGACAAGTCGTTATCAGTCTTTTCCCTCAGGACATACCAGCACTGTGGTTGCTCTTGCGCTTTGTGGGTTTACATTTTTACCCAGGCTATGGCCGCTCTGGGGCAGTTTTGCCCTTGCCGTTGCGATGAGCCGCGTTGCTATTGGGTCTCATTATCCAGCAGATCTTATTTCCAGCGCCTTCATCACCTATCTTGTCACAGACGCCATCCGCAAACGTTTAGAAGGAAATGGCTATCGCTTAAGAATTGCGCCAGCGCCTTGAAAACAGCCCGGCTTGAGGCTTTAAGATCGCCTCATCACAAGAGACTGGGTGGCAGAATCATAACGCCAAGGCTTTTCCGGCGAGACCAAAACACCGCCCCGCCATTCCGCCTGCCGACCCTGCCAAATCTCTTTTTCGGCCAGTATGGCTTTGCCTAAAGGGGTTAAAGACAAGGGTTGACGAATCCATGGTAAGTCTGCTTTTGCTTCTATGGCCAAAAGCGGTGCTTGTGGTACCATGAGGCCTTCAAGGATTGGCCAAAACATAATATCGCCGAGAAAGACCAAAGGTTCTTTTTCAAAAATCAGATCGCCAAAGAGAGCACTTGCGGTTTCAACCCCAGAGGCCACGGCTTCTAAGGCCAGCCTTTCTGTTTTTGTTAAACCATCACTGACCCAAGGGTAATCTTGGGCCCAACGCTGTACGGCAGGACCAAAGAACGGGAAATCGTGACAAGCGTCTGGCTGCAAAAATTCATTGAACCTTAGGGGCGACTCCGCACAGAGGGCGCGCCAAAGCCTGTCGCCGAGGAGGATGGCCTCTTGGGAGACTGGCTGTCTATTTTGCGTCCAGACAAAGCGAAGCCCCGCTGGAGAAAGCTGCCCCAAGCCCGTAAACCGTGGAATATCTGGAAAATGATCAACCGCAATGACATCAAGCTTCGGTAAGTCTGTCTGCGTTTTTTTCTGCTGTTCGTTATAAATATGAAAAAGGCGGATCAAAACAAAAATATCATAGGGGTCTGCCTCGCTCCAAATGACCCACTGCTCGGCCGACAAAGCGTTTATAAGGGATTCATATTGTGTTTTATGGGGTTCTGGACCTGATGGCAAAGTAGGCGCTGCAGTGCCATATTTCGGTTTTTGAGCCTCATAGATCTCTAGGAAACGACCGCGTTCTGCGAAATCATAAGGGTCTCTGAGGGGACCTTGGCACACAGGATCAGAAAATTCTAAAAAGGGCGCCGCAAATCCCGCTTGCTTCAATCCTTCAGCCAGGTCAGATCCGCAACGAATATGAACAAGACCTGGGTCCTCATCGACTGTATCACCACACTCTTGTGCTGCTTTTGCCTCTTGATAGACGCGAACATGCTGTAAAAAAGCGTCTTTGGTTTGAAAGCCGAATCCTTGTGCCCGTGCGAGAAGATCTTCGTCTTGCGATCGCTGCGTCACATCCTCTAAGGACAGCATGGCCAGATCTGTTTGGTCATCGCTGTGAAGCCTTCTTCGAGTCATTCTGACATCTCCCTATGCTGTGCCCTGCTGCTTGCCAGCTCTACCTTGCTGCTTGCCATTTGTCATGCTAAGCATAGATAAAAGAAACAAAATCTAATCTCATGCTTTGACCCAAATGAAAGATTCGGGCACAACTTGGCTTTCATTTGGAAATGTTAATGCATAAACAAAGAGTTATCTCGTGAACCGGGGCGACAAAAGGAACTCTTTTGTGGCGGTCGGTGCACAAGCGCAAAGGAAAAAAGGATGGCTATATTCTTTTGATCCATTTTGCGGCAAAAACAAAAACATACGGCATTGCCTTTACGTTTGAATAAAAGCAAAATGCTGTATTGCTCTAAAATGGGATAGAAAGGGCGAAACCGCCTTTCTGCTTTTAACTTATAGGTCGCTTGATGATTGAATTTCCAAATTTCCGAATGGATGATGACGAAGATGAGGATGGCGAAGAGGGAGAAAAAGAAAAATCATCGTCTCCCGCTGCCATGACCCCGCCTGCGGAACAAGCCCTTTTTAAAGCCCGTGCCATTTTGGTGTTTGGCACAATCAATGACAAATTGGCGCGTGAAGTAACAGGTCGGCTGCTTGCTTTAGCCCATCAGTCAGAGGATCCCATTCGCTTGTTCATTGGCTCTCCTGGGGGGCATGTCGAATCTGGTGATACGATCCATGACATGTTAAACTTTATCACCGCTCCTGTCACAGTTATTGGGACAGGCTGGGTCGCGAGTGCGGCGGCTCATATTTTCTTGGGTGTCCCGAAAGAACGCAGGCTTTGCTTGCCGAACACACGCTTTATGCTCCATCAACCTTCTGGCGGTGTGCGTGGTCCCGCAGGGGATATTGACATCGAAGCGCGTGAAATCATCAAAATGCGAGAAAGAATCAATCAAGTGATTTCCCGCGAAACCGGACAGCCTCTCGATCGTGTTAAAAAAGATACGGATCGGAATTTCTGGATGAGCGCAGAAGAAGCCCTCGATTACGGTATGGTCGGGCGGATTATCAACAGCATGTCCGAAATTTAAAGCAAAACAAGTTAAAGAGAGCCTTTCATCTGCTTCTACACAAGTTGGAAGGCTCTTACTTTGATAATAAGGAAAGAAAAGCGTGTTGCTTTATCGCATCTTCAAGCAAACGCAAACCAAGATTTATTTACATTTAATGCGTTTATCCTGGAGCGTTCTCCTTAGTACACTTGTTTTTCTATTTGCCATCAGCTGGCTTGGCCTTCTGTATTTTGAACCTGCTGACAGTGAATTGACCCGATTAGACGTCTTTTGGTGGTTTTATTATGTCACGGGAACCACAACGGGCTATGGGGATTACGCGCCCCAAAGCCTTGGCGGGCGTATTGTCACATCCCTTTTTGTCATGACGGGGGGGATTGGACTTATCGGCGCCATCATCGCAAAACTCGTCGAAGGCTTTACGGAATTTGGGAAAAAGCGTATGCGTGGAGAAGGAAATTACAGCCGCCTCCAAAACCATTTTGTGATTATTGGCTGGCATGGCGAACGTACTTTAAGAATGCTCGATCTTTTGCGCGGCGATGGTGGAAAAGACTACACAATCGTCCTTTGTGCGGACCAACCTCCAGAGAATCCGCGCCCAGAGACCATGCATTATGTCCGCGGCACAAAACTGGGGTCCGCAGAGATTTTAACACGCGCTGGCGTCGCAACAGCCCAACGTATTATTATTGATTGTCCCAGTGATGATCAAACTTTAGCCGTCGGCATCGCCGTTTCCAGCCTGGTAAAAACGGCTCATATTGTTGCCTATTTCGAAAGTCGTGATTATGCTAATCTTCTCGAAGCCCATAATCCTACGATCGAATCTATCGTTTCCATTTCAGCTGAATTGATGACACGCGCGGCTTTAGATCGTGGGTCTTCGCGTTTACATAAAGAAATGCTGTCTAGCCTGCATGGTCCCACTCAATTCCGCTTACAAGTGCCAGAAAGTTTCACAGGGCTGCCTTATCTCGAGCTTTTTAATCTCTTTAAACAACATTATAATGCCACACTTCTCGGCATTGCGCGCGAGGAAAGTGGGGATGACCTCAAGCTCAACACCCAAAATGATCTTCAAGTTTTAGGCGGGTGCTATCTCTATTTCATGGCGCCCAAAAGATTACGGAATCAAGATATTGACTGGGCCAGCTTGAGCCGCTGAGGGCTATAAAGCCCTTTGCTCTTAAAGTCTTACTGCAAAACGGATCAAAAGGACAAACTTATCCTTTTGCCCTTTGCTCTTGGGGGTTTCTGCCGCAAAACGGATCAAAAGGATAAGCTTATCCTTTTGCCCTTTGCTCTAAAATGCTTTTGCGGTCATTTGCACGTCATAATATAGTTATTTAATTGGGCATGGGTCTTTACAAATAAGATTTCCATAGCATTTTCAAAATGAGTGGATGAGGCCAACCTCAAGGGTTTGAAATGTCAAAGGCAACTCACTATAGCATTGCAGTTTTATCCTGACTTAGGAGAAATGCTCTATGTCTTTCATTTTACCGCAAAACGCATGGTTAAAGTGACCTCACTTTAACCAGCTTTGCTCTCAATCATGCGTAAGGAGCCATCACAAGACGATGAGCGATATCATGAACAATGCGTCAACAGCATACTCAAAATGGATTCCAGCCAGGCGGTCCCTCCCTTCCAGGCTTTTTGCGATTTTTACAATTTTTTTCATTTTTTGTCCGTTTTTTTTGTCTTCAGACAAATCCCAAACATCTTTTCTAGAGCAGACTTTCGCGGCCTCTTCCGCCCAGGCCCGTTCTGCACCAGATAGTTTTGCAGATCTCGCAGAACGCCTTTTGCCATCTGTGGTCAATATTTCAACAAGCTCCACGATTGAAGGCCATGGCAACACACCAAACTTTCCACCGGATAATCCTTTCGGTGAATTGTTTAGAGAATTTTTTGAAAATCAAAGGCGTCATAATGCGCCTCCACACCGCAGCACCTCTCTCGGGTCGGGCTTTATTATTGATGCAAAGGGCATTATCGTTACCAATAATCATGTCATCGCCGAAGCAGACGAAATTACGGTCACTTTACATGATGATAGCCAGCTAGAGGCTGAACTTATTGGCCGTGATGCAAAAACAGATCTCGCCTTGCTGCGCGTCAAACCCAAAAAACCTCTCACGGCTGTTAAATTTGGGTCATCCGCAAAAACACGCGTTGGCGACTGGATTGTTGCTATTGGGAATCCTTTTGGTCTTGGCGGCAGTGTGACAGCTGGGATTGTCTCAGCGCGACAACGTGATATCAATGCAGGCCCTTATGATGACTTTATTCAGACAGACGCCTCCATTAATCGTGGCAATTCTGGCGGCCCAATGTTCAATCTGAAAGGCGAAGTCATTGGTATCAATACTGCAATTTATTCCCCGTCTGGGGGCAGTGTTGGGATTGGATTTGCGGTTCCATCGGATCTTGCCAAATCTGTTGTGAGCCAAATTTTAGAATATGGCCATACACGCCGTGGATGGCTTGGCGTACGCATCCAAGAAGTGACAGAAGAAATTGCGGAAAGTCTTGGCCTTGATGCACCGAAAGGCGCTTTAGTCGCCAGTGTTTCCGAAAAAGGCCCTGCCGCAGAAGGCGATATCAAACCTGGCGATGTCATCTTAGAATTTGACGGTCAAGAAATTCCAGAAATGCGCCGCCTACCACGCATTGTTGCGGACACGCGCATTGACAAAGACGTAAAAGTCGTCATCTGGCGCCAAGGCAAGCGGGTCGCCACTGAAATTACGGTTGGTGAATTGGAAGAAGCCGAAGAACAAGGCCTTATCGCTTCTCGGAATAGCTCAAGGGACGGTAAGAACAACAGCAGCAAAGACCGGACTTTGAAAAAGCTTGGCCTGACCCTTGCGGCTATGACCGACAAAAACCGCGCCGACTATGGCCTTTCAGAAGAACTTGAAGGTGTTCTCATCACCGCTGTTGAAAATGATGGCCCTGCCGCCGAAAAAGGCGTTCGCGCTGGGGACGTCATTATTGAAGTCTCACAATCAGAAGTAAGCTCACCAAGTGAAGTCTCAGAGTTCGTCAATGAAGCGCGTGCCAGCGGCCGACGGTCTGTGCTGATGCTGATTGACCGCAAAGGCGAGCTGAGATTTGTGGCTATGAGATTAGAATAGCGTGCGAGAAAACGTTTTAGAGGATATTAGGGGGGCCTTTTTCAAAAGGTCCCCCTAATATTATGGATGCGGTGAAGTTATGTTTTTTGCAGCCAGCAAGGCTTCGGATTCGTTTCACCACCTTAAGCTTCAAAGCTTATTCTTCATGCTAGAACGATCTAAAATCCATAAAATGCTGTGCTGCAACATAAAAATCACTCACGGTAACTCTTTATAATATAATGAATTTTTTAGTCTATAACGAAATATCGGTAAAACATATAAAGATCCTTCTGACAAAAAATATGTCAAGCGTCCTGTTATATGCCTATTGTCCCTCGTTCGGGCTATTAAGATGGAGGGATGTGACGATGAATATTCAAACAAAAAGACCTCTGCATAATGGTTGATTTTTCTGTTTGTCTTTTTCGGCTTCTGTTTTTGCAGGTTATTTTGGCCGAATTTGGCTCTATAAGTGGCACTTTAGGGTTGTTTTCGGCTTTCTCCTTCCTTTTTAGGCGGACTCCGG
>DDLW01000331.1 GCA_002340345.1 Alphaproteobacteria bacterium UBA2562
TAAAACCTGAAACGCTCTAGGGCTTGATAGCCCTTTACATTACTGTAATCTTAGGGGGCATTTTGAAAAATGCCCCCTAAAACCCCCTAAAACTTTTTCTACTCATCCCATTTCACATTATGGCGTTCGATGGCCCGTAGAGCGTTCACAGGCGCGAAATCATCGGTCAAAGGTTTTGCCGCGTTTGGGGCTGTATAGTCATGACGCTCTAAAAGCAATTGCGGCAAAGGATGGCGAAAAGCCTTACTTTGTTGTAAGCTTTGGGCTTTTTGCTGCAAATCTTGCAGCTTACGCTTTTCCCCATCATAGGCCACCGCCACCACATTGCCCTTTGCATCATAGAAATCGATCTGGTCAAAAACCTGACGCATGGTGGCCAAAGCACTATCAAACAACATGGTCGTGGGTTCGATATTCTGCACAACGACCCCGCCCGGTGCTAAACGGCTTTCAAGAAGCGCATAAAACTCTGTCGTCAAGAGGTGAAAAGGCACAAAGGGCCCACGATAGGCATCCAGAGCAATAATATCATAAACCTCTTCTGAATGACGCATGACATAAGCCCGACCATCGCCTGTGGCAATCTGGAAGCCTGGTTCTTCGCGAATATCAAAATAGCGCTTGGCGACTTCGACCACTTTAGGATCCAGTTCCACAGCCGTGACGTCGAGATCTGGGAAATAATGGTGGAGATACCAGGATGTGCGCCCGCCCCCAAGGCCGATCAGCAACAGCTTCTCTAACTTCGGCGGATAGAGCACAGAAGCGGTCATATAGCGTGTATAGCGCACGGGCAATTCGAGGCGGTCAAAGGGATTATACATGGATTCCGTATAAAACCGGCCCGAATGCCCAAAAGTCATAATGACCCGTCCGCTTTTGCGGTAGACAAAAATATTATTATATTGCGACTCTATCTCATCAATAAGATCTGTTGCTAGAGCGGTTTTGGCCGGTCCTATAGAGAAAAGGCCCCAGAAAGCAAGAGAAAGCAAAAGCCAGCATAGAACTCTGACGGCTTTTTGTGCTATGAAAAGGGGCTTGGACAATGCTTTTAACTGGGGCAATACGCTGACCTCACACATAAAGAGAACGCTAAAATAGGATCATTTTCTCATTTTCGCCATAAAAGATCGACATCATGGCGGATCAAACAGATCTCATTTGACCAAAGCCTTATATTGGAAAACAATAGCCCTAAAGTCGGTCAAGCAAGCTTTGTTTGCAACGACTTTGCTTAAGGAAAAAACACAAATGATCCACATAAAAAAATATTATAGCCTTGCCCGACCTCTGACGGTTTTTCTTTTTGCCTTTGGGATGGTTGCCTCTCCTCTTCCGTCTGCTTATAGCTTTCAAGGTGTGAATCCTGAGAGTTTTGCGGATATCGATGCCGAAGCGCCCCTTGAACATCATCATGATCATGGCGATTCCGAAGGCGATTTTGTCGAGCCCTCCTTTGAGAAAAATAATATTCCTGCTTTAATTCAAGGCATGTTTGATCTTGAGAAAAAAGGCTTTTTCTCCATTCTTGATATGGAGAGCCTGAATGGCTATCAGGCCCTGCCTGCCTCTTGCGCCCAAGATGATCATTTTAAGAACAGCGTGGCAGCAACGGCTCATCTCTCGATTTTTGCACAATATGCCAAGCTGTCGCTCTCGGACCTTCCCGCCCGCCGCGTTCTGCGCGAAACACGTTTTTTTGATCGTCTCCAAAATGAACAATTAAACTATCCCTTCCCGCTTGCTTTCCGTCTGACATCTGTAGACGAGCTCTCTGGCCTGATTGAAACTTTGGCACCGTTTTTACCAAAACGCGAAAGCCTGATGGCAAAAGCTGCGATCAAAGATTTCCGCCATTATCGTGATTTGGTCGCCGCACTCTCCAAAGAAGAGAAACTGAACATCCTCACCCAATTGCAAAAGAGTTTAGATTATAAAAACTTTTACCCTGCTTTACAGGGCGTGCGAGACCCGAACCGCAATTACAGCTGCTACCAAGACTTCACCTATTATGAAGAGATTGTCATCGACGGTCGGCAAGACTTTATGAGGCATCGTCCTTTAGAAGTATGGTATGTCGGATTCTGGTTACGGCGTTGGGCCGACGGCGCTTTTGAAGACATGACCCGTCTTCTTGAGGTCGCAGAAAAAGCCTTCGAAGATCCAAACGCCAAACCGTAAGGGTAAGTCATGGTTTCCAAAGGACAAGTCCTTTGGCCGCCGGAGGCATAATTTATAAAATCCGAAGGATTTTATGGTCAGGGCAGACAAAACAAACGCGACGAGATCATTGCGAGACATCAGCATGGCAAACAGTTTTCCAGACACAACCCCGATCACGGTCACCGTTAATGGCCGTCCTTTGCGGGCCTTTGTCGAGGCCAAAACCCTTTTGGTACAGCTTTTACGGGATGAATTTGCCTTGACAGGAACCCACATTGGCTGTGACACCAGCCAATGTGGCAGTTGTGTGGTGCTTTTGAATGGCGAAAGCGTGAAATCTTGCACCGTCCTGGCATTACAAGCGGATGGCGCTGAGATTTTGACCATTGAAGGCCTCGCTTCTGGCGATGTTTTGCATCCTTTGCAGGAGGCCTTCCAAGAGCATCATGGCTTGCAATGCGGTTTTTGCACGCCAGGCATGATTCTCAGCGCTCTTGACCTGCTCAAACACCACCCCAATCCCACCGAAGCTGAGATTCTTGCGGGGCTTGAGGGCAATTTCTGTCGCTGTACAGGCTATGCTGCCATAGTCAAAGCAATTAAAGCCGGAGCCGCAAAAATGCGCGAGACGGCCTCCTAGAGCCTTTCACTTTTAT
>DDLW01000225.1 GCA_002340345.1 Alphaproteobacteria bacterium UBA2562
TGCGCATTAAAGTGCTTAGAGCAAAGCTGGTTAAAGTGGCAGCCCCTATCACCATGCGTTTTGCGGCAAAAACAAAGACATAGAGCATTTCCACTGATTCAAGATAAAAATGAAATGCTCTCGTGAGGACGGGATCACTTAAACCTTAAGAGGATGCTGCCTTATCAAGGGCTTGACTGAGGTCTGCAATCAAATCTTCTGCTGATTCCAAACCAATGGACAAGCGTACGACATCTGGGCCGGCCCCCGCTGCTTTTTGAGCCTCTTCGTCAAGCTGACGGTGTGTTGTGGATGAGGGGTGAATAATCAAAGAACGAATATCCCCCAAATTGGCCACATGGCTGAAAAGCTCAACATTTTCAACCAATTTAATGCCGGCCTCATAGCCTCCTTTCACCCCAAAGGTAAAGACAGACCCAGCCCCTTTCGGAAGATATTTCTTCGCCAAATCATAATAATCACTGCTTGCCAGACCTGCATAAGAGACCCAAGATACGGCAGGATGTTTTTCAAGCCATTCCGCGACTTTTTGAGCATTACTGCAATGTTTTTCCATTCTAAGGGGCAGTGTTTCGACCCCCTGAATCGTCAACCATGCATTCATCGGGGCTTGGGCGGCGCCAAAATCTCTCAAACTGACTGCGTGACCATAAAATGTATAAGAGAGTTCCCCAAAGGTCTCCGCAAAGACAAGACCATGATATTCCGGCGCCGGCTTGGCAAGACTTGGATATTTATCGGCATGTTTCATCCAGTCAAATTTGCCAGAATCAATAATAACACCGCCCAGAGAGCTTCCCTGCCCTTGCAAAAATTTCGTCGTCGAATGCAAGACAATATGAGCCCCATAATCGATGGGCCGCAGGAGATAAGGTGTTGCCAGGGTATTATCGACAATCAGGGGGAGATTATAGTCGTCGGCGATCTTTGCGACTTTTTCAACATCAACCACCGCTCCCCCTGGATTCGCCAGAGCTTCGATGAACAGAGCACGACTGTTCTCGGTAATGGCGCGTTTAAAATTGTCTGTATCGCTTGGGTCCGCGAAAACCGTTGACCAGCCAAATTTCCGAATAGCATGGCTGAGCTGATTGATGGAGCCCCCATATAATTTTGTCGAAGCAACCACTTCATTTCCAGGATACATAAGCGGGAAAAGCGCTAAAATCTGAGCCGCATGGCCAGACGATGTACAAGTTGCCCCAACGCCCCCTTCCAACGTTGCCAGGCGTTCTTCTAAAGCGGCAACGGTTGGATTATTCAACCTTGTATAGATGAAGCCGAGCTGCTGAAGATTAAACAAAGAGGCGGCATGATCGGCATCGTCAAAAACATAGGCTGTTGTCTGATAGATCGGCACAGAGCGTGCCCCTGTGGCAGGATCAGGGGCGGCACCCGCATGGATGGCAAGCGTTTCGAAATCGGGGGTCCGTTCGGTCATGAAATCTAGGCTCCTGTCAGACTGTCGTGATGCTGTACCGCTGGATGGGACGCGGATTTGAAATAAGGGTCTTGATGACACCTTCAGCAAAGGCCGCATTGTTCTTGATTCCGTCTCAAAGCACAATGCTGTAAACGGCCAGGGCAATAAGAGGAATCAGAAGAGTCTTTACACTTTTCCACTTGAAACTTTTGGGACCGCTTTGTCAATTTGGCTCTTCTAAAGACAAGCTTCACATTATTTTTGTGCTGATTCCGGAATTTTACAAATTTAAATAAGTAACTTTGCGGCGCAATCCCTTTATTCTCGAGAATTTTAATGAAATTAAGGAAAATTCAGCCCTTTGTGACTTCAGGTACACGCAAGGCCAAGGTTTCAGCGTAGAGTCTGGTCATCGCCAACAACAAAGAGCCAAGACCCGCTTTTATCATACAATATCGATGATAAGCCTTAGAAAAATCTATGATTTTATTTTTCGAAAAATAAGATTTTTTCTTTGGCCCAAGAAAAGCTTGCACCGCGCTCTTTTTTTTGGTGGTTCATGGACATGTATCCAAGGACGGGACATGGAGAATATAATGGCAGGTAGTCATACTATTGATTGTCAAAAAACGATAGAACACATCCTGATTGCAGAGGCAAAGCCACATGGCACCGCTCTCGAGACCTTTCGATTGCAATCTTTAATGGATGCGGTTTGCCAACGGAAAAACTGGTGTGCGTGGGAAATGCAAAAGAAAGTCGTGCTGTCTTAAAATTAAGAGCTTGCCTCTCAAACGAGGCCCAAAAAGCCATGGGTGACGCGTAACATCGATGTCACTCTTTACAATCTCACGACTTATGATCCCATGATGGCCGGTTTGAGGCTTTATTCTTTTAGTCCCCTGAGATTATGGGGGCTGTTCGGTGTATTTACGCCGACTTCCGACCTGTTCGGAGCTAGAACCCGCTAACTTTTTGAGGTGGAGTCTTTCAGTCTCCACCTCTTTTTTTCGACTCTACAGCCTCATTTTGATATGGAGCACATGGTCGTGTAAAATGATCATAGGGCGCATGCTCTCTGCTTATGAAAACAAAGGGCAAAGTGATAGGTTCATCACTTTGATTTATTTTGCGGCAAAAACAAAAGCTTACAGCATTTTTTCTGATTCAGAATAAAAGCAAAATGCTGTAACAATGCCATGAGGCTTTGTTTTTGTTGAAGTCTGTAATGTGAGACACAGCCAGGGAGGCATGATCACATGACAAAAGGATTGCGACTCTATTTGCAAGGCGACCTGCCGCCCCCGCCCGCCCAAGCTGGGCGGCGCCTTCTGATTACCAGGCCTTTGGATGAAGCTGTTGCCATGTCTGCGGATCTAGAATCACGCGGTTTCGCAGCGCTTATAGAACCGATGCTCTCGATCCAGGTCCTGCCCCAACCTGTTTTAGAATTTCAAGACGTCCATGGCCTCATTTTTACCAGCGCAAATGCGGTTCGCGCCCTCCATCAGGTGGTGTTAGAACGGGATTTAAAAAGGGAAGCCGAAGACCATCAGGGACAGTCTTATTATGACTGGGATCGTTTGAAGCGTTTACCCGCCTATACGGTTGGGGACAGTACAGCGTCTTGTGCACGCGAATTTGGGTTTCGTAAAGTTGAGAGTGCCGCTGGAAAAGCAAAAGATCTCGCTCTCATGCTCGCTGAAAAAATGCGCAAAGGTCAGATTCCAGACCATAGTATTTTGCTTCATGTCAGTGGGAAGAATCGGGCCGGAGATCTTGAAACACCTTTAATCCGAGCGGGTTTGGGGTTACGGCGTGCGATTGTCTATAAAGCAGAAGCCGCGAAAGCCTTATCTCTTTCCGTGCAGCGGGCTTTGAAAGATCGCCATCTCCATGGGGTTTTGTTTTTTTCCCCCCGTACAGCCGAAACCTTTGTCACGCTTATGGAGCGCGCCGGTCTTGTGTCCTCCTGCCGTTTTTTAGAAGCCTATTGCCTCAGCGATGCCGTCCTAGAAGCTTGCCGTCCTTTGCCCTGGTATCGGGTGCATCTTGCAGCGGAGCCGAATCGTTTTTCTTTACTCTCTTTACTGCCCGAATAAAAATAGAGCCAAGCCCTCTTTGACAGTTTCATGATTTATGAGATGAAAAATCAGTAATTTCCTAAGGAATGCTTTACCATCTGATGGGAATGGGGGTTTAATAGCAACGCTTGAGACCGCGTGGATTGCGTCCAACCTTGCGCGCCTGTGAAAGTCGGCCCAATCCACGAGAGCAAAGTGGGATTGGGACACGATCAAGGAGATCCCCTTGATCGCTTTCATCCTATGGCGCGAAAAAAGGGAAAGATAGATCTGCTTTTTTTATAGGTTTTGCGGCAAAAACAAAGACTTACAGTATTGCGTCTCATTCCGTGAAAAAGCATAATGCTGTAAACAACAAAGAGAGAGGGAGCCTCTATGACGGTGGAAGATGGTGACAAAAACCGGGACAATGACAAACCTCTCCCCGCTGCATCCCAAACCAAAGATGCGGAAACGACGCCCCAAGAGCACGCCCCGCCCCCCCCTGACGCGGCTCAGAAGACGCAGCCAGACCAGACAAGCCCCGCACAGCTTTCTGTTGAGGCCTTGATTCAGCGTTTCGAGGGCGTGGAAGCCCTTGCCGCCAAAACCAAGATCACGGTTGAAGAAATAGAAGGCTGGAAACAGCAAAACCAAATTCCGGCAAAATTTCATGATATCCTTCTCGAAACTTCAGATGAACTCGGACGAGGGTTAACACGAGAAGCCTTTGGCCAAAGACCGAGTCGCGTCCGAATCCCGCCCAGCACAACCCCGCGCGACACGCTCATTGATGAGACGGCCCAAGAAGGGGATCGCCCTATGGCAGACACACAAACATCCACCGAAGACACTGAGACCCCTCCTGTTCAAATCATCCGCGAAAAACGCCGAGGCGGTGGTTTTACACTCTTCGTCTCCTTCATTGCGCTGATTGTGGGCGGTGCGGCTTTAACAGACGCTTACTGGATGCCCCACGCCAAGCCTTATATCCCCGCCGCCTATCTGCCACCTGCCGCCGAAGACAGTGCCCAACAGGATCTCGCGGCCCAGCTCGCAGAGCTTGAAAAACGCTTTGCCCAAAGCCAAACAGAAAATCCCCAGCTCATCGCCCTGGCAGAACGTGTAACAACCTTAGAAGACACACTCACAAATCTTGGGGCCGAGACACAAGACGCCCAAAAAGCGCTGATCGCCCCCTTGGCCGAGAAAGAGGCTCTTGACGCCCTCGGCCAACAAATCGCAGCCCTCGAAGATCAAATGAAAGGGCTCGCCGAACGCCAGGCCACAGATTCTGCCATGCGTACAGCAGAAGCGCCTTCCGAAGAGCCCCCAAGACTCGCCTCAGAAGACAGCGAACGCTTCGAAAAAGAGCTGCAAACCTTCGCCACCCGTCTCGAGGCTGTCGATCAAGGTCTTGCCAAGCTCCAAAAAGACACCGAAGAGACCAAACGCCTTATCGCAGACATCCCATCATCCTCATCCCAGCCTGCGACAGCCCCCACACCCACACTCTCTGTCGATGCTGAGAAATTAAAAGACCGCATCGCCGCTTTGGAAACGCTCGTTGCGGATCTGAGTGAAATTGAACCCAAAAGCCTGGAAAAGCGCCTCGGACAACGTCTTGCGCGCGGCCTGCAACGCCTTGATGATCGTATTGAAGGGCTTGCAACAGAAAATGAACGCAGCGATGCCCGCGACGCCGCCATGCGTACAGAACTGGAAGGTCTCGCAAAAAGCTCAGCCTTTGCCGATAAGCAAGTCGTCAATGGCCTGGCCGCGCGTACCGATGCCCTCAAAAAACAAGTCGAAGCCATCAGCGCAACCTTCAACAAATTGACAAGTGGCTCCTCTGGCGCGGGTCGGGACTTGGCCGTGTTAAAGGCCAACCAAGCCAAAATCACCCAAGCTGTCGCCGCCCTCCAGCAAGCCGCTAAAAATCAAACACCGCAATTGGGAACCTTGATGCTGGCCATCGGTCAATTGCGGGATCGTGCCCTCTCCTCTGTGCCCTTTACAACTGAGCTCGATGTGGTGCGTCAGCTTTTACCGGAAAATACGCCCCAACGCGAAAGCCTGCAACCTTTGCAAGCACGCGCAGAAAAAGGGGTTGCCAGCATGGCCGATCTACGTTTGACCTTTACCGCCATGGCGAAAAAAGCGTTGGCAGACACCGCACGGGTTGGCGATGGCGATTGGGTTGATCGCAGCCTCGCGCGCTTCAGCGAACTGGTCACCATCCGTCAAGTCGGCGATGACACGCCCCAAGACAGCTTAGACGGCAAGCTTTGGCGCGCCCAAAGCCTCCTGGAAGATGGCGACCTGGCCGCCGCCATCACCGCGCTCGAGGCCACCCAGGAAAGCTATCCTCTGACACAACGTGCCATGGCACCATGGCTGGAACAAGCCCGCCAACGGCTGGGCGTTGAGCAAAGCTTAGACAGCTTAGCTCAATTTGCCATCCAGCACGGGAAGTAAAGCCTTTCCAAACGAGCCATAAAGTCAAAAGCTTTCCTAAGAGGCTTTTTCTCGGAAATGTCGCTTGGGTGTCGCGAAAGCGAAATGCCATTGGGCCCTAAAAATAAATTGAGGAGAGGTCATGATCCGCATCTTTCTCTATGTTGCCGCCTTACTTGTGTTGGCCTTTGTGGCGGTTTGGGTCGCAGAGCGGCCAGGGCATGTCGTTATCCCTTGGGAGGGCGCTGAATATGAAGTGGCCGTCGGCGCTTTGCTCTTTGCCATTCTTGCCCTTGCGGTTCTCCTCAATGTCGTCTTCTCTCTTGTGCGGTTGGTGCTGCGGATTCCAAGCGGCATCGGCACTTGGCGCCACAATAGCCGCATCCGCAAAGGCCATAAAGCTTTGACCTATGGCATGGTCGCCATCGCCGCCGGTGATGGCATCGAAGCCCATCGTCATGCCAAACGGGCCGCCTCTTTTCTCAAAGACGATCCTTTATCTCTGCTTTTATCAGCTGAAGCGGCCCAAATCACAGGGGATGTCAAAGCCGCCGCCGACCATTTCACAACCATGTTGGAAACACCAGAAACCGAATTTCTGGGGGTCCGTGGCCTGCTTCTCCAAGCCCTTGCCCGCGGGGATGAGGCTGAGGCCCTGATTCTCACCCAAAGAGCTGCCGCATTACAACCCCAAACCCCTTGGGTCTTGCGGGCCTTATTTGATCTACAAATCCGCCAGAAACAGTGGACAGAAGCCCTCGGCACGCTCCATGTCGCCGCCCGTGAGCATTCTTTTCCAGAAGCAGAACGCAACCGCCGAAAAGCCCTGCTGTTGCTGCTACGCGCAGAAGAGCGCATCGACGCCGGCGGTGATAGCGAAAGCGTCCGCGAAGATCTCCAAAAAGCGCATCATTTGGCCCCGTCTGTTCCCCGAATCACACGCCGCCTTGCCGAAATCAAAGTCAAACAAGGCAAAAGCAAACACGCCCTCAAAATTCTGGAAAAAGCCTGGCAAGACACCCCCCATCGTGAGTTGGTCGATATTTATATGGAGGCACAGGCCAAGACAACCGGTCTTTTCTCCAGCAAACCAAAAGAAAATACCCCTGAAAATCGCTTAAAACATGCCGAGCATCTTAAGCGCCTTAACCCAAACCATGCTGAAAGCGATTTCACCCTCGCAAAGCTGGCCATTGAGGCTGGGGCTTATGAAAAAGCCCATGACGTGCTCGACCATATTGTCACCGAACAGCCCGCAACAGCCCGTCTTTATAAACTCATGGCACGCCTTGCCAGGGATGGCGACAATAACAGCGATGCAGCCCAAAGATGGTTGGAAGGTGCCAGTGAAATCGGTGGCCCCATCCAAGTTTGTCGCCATTGCGGTACCGTCAGCGAAATGTGGACTCCGGTTTGCCCCCATTGTGGTGCCTTTGATAGTTTCCATGAAGAAACACCTTCACCCCGCATGCCAACGCCCCTCTCTGCAGACGCCTTGACCTTTGCAGAAGATGCCGGCTTTGAAGAGGTCACAGGGCAAAATCAAGCGCTCGAAAACCCTGATGATCTGACCGGGGCCGCCCTGATGGACAAAGAGGTGCTCCCCAACGAAGACGAAAAAACAGGGACCGAAAGCCAGAAAAAAAAACAAAATAACCATGAAGCGCAAAGCCCGAGATCCGATCTTCCTGTTACGATAAAGCCAGAGACAGGGGCAGAGGCCGAACCAGATCTTCCAAAAGACCCTCTCCCCAGCCCTTCCACTGCATCGCAAGACGCGCCGACAGACCGAGACCCTTATTTTAACACACAGGCCCTCACCGAAGGAAACCAAGCCACATCCCCTCCAGAGCAAGAGAATGTTAAGCCAAAAGAAGATCTTGCAGAGAAAACAACAGAAGCCCCTCTTAATGAAGACGCTTTAAAAGCAAAGGCTGAAGAAGACCGTATTCAAAAGGCCTTATCTTCAGCAGAAGCCGCTGAAAAGGCCGCGCGCTTTGGGGTCGCCGATATGACGCCACCCCCGGATAAAAAGAAATAAGCGCACAAAAAACCCCTTGAAACA
>DDLW01000240.1 GCA_002340345.1 Alphaproteobacteria bacterium UBA2562
CAAAAAGCTTTTGGGGGTCTCAGGGGCCTTTTTCAAAAGGCCCCTGGGGTCGCGTTAGCGAGAGAGAGTGAGAGTTTTCTCTACTCTTCCGACGATTCGGATTTGTCTTTTTGCATTTGGGTCAAAATCGTCAATTGTTGCTGCAAGCTGTTCAATTGGTTATTGAGCATTTGGATGGTTTTTTGCTGCATTTCCTGCTGGCTTTGGGCCGAGGCTTGTCCAGAGGCGCTGGTCGAGTCGTCTTCTTTATGGGGGAATGGGCTGAACATGGTCATGGCTTTTTCAAACATGGCCATATTTTGTTTGCCCATTTCTTCCAAATTGCCAAAGGGGAACATGCCGCCCAGGGTATCTTTCATCATTTGCCGCATTTGATCTTGATTATGGGCAAAGCTTTCCATGGAATGTTCGAGATATTTTGGCACCATCCATTGCATGCTGTCGCCGTAAAAAGCGATCAATTGCCTTAAGAAACTGATTGGCAAAAGATTTTGGCCTTTGGATTCTTCTTCGACAATGATTTGTGTCAGAACCGAGCGGGTGATGTCTTCGCCTGATTTCGCGTCATAAACGACGAAATCTTGCCCGTCCTTGACCATCTGGGCCAGATGATCCAAGGTGACATAGCAGCTCGTCGCTGTATTATAGAGACGGCGGTTCGCATATTTTTTGATGGTTATAACGCCCTTAGCAGCCTCGCTGGTGCGATTGCTGCCTGAAGAAGAATTCGGGGTGTTTTCTTTTTTCATGACCACCTGGCTTCTCTTGCAAAAATCAATCAAATATTGCGCTATTTGATCGGGTTCAGTGTATGGTAAAGTGTGTGGTAAATTTTTATTGCTGTTTTCTTGAAAGAAAAAAAGAATATTTTCTTCTCTATTCATACTCTAAACGGGCAAAATTGGCTAACATTTCCAAGCCTATGACGCAAAAAAACATTTTCATGACCACAGAAACGCTACGGTCTCTCGGGAATTTAGAGCAAAGTGCGTTAAAAGGAGCCCCCCTTTAACGACGGGTTTAAGGATTTTTATATGGCTGATGAGAGCACCCCCGATATCGAAAGCCTGGCCAAGCGCTGTGTTGATCTGTGGCAAGATCATGCGGCGGCCATGGCCTCGGACCCCGAGCTGAACGAGATTTTTGGCTTTCTGATGGGCATGATGGTCCCAAGTGGGGCGATGGCGGGGTTGATGGTCTCTGGCGGTGGTCTTTTTGGCGGCGGCGCCATGGCTCCAGGCGCTGAAATGGGAACTGAAGCAGACTCTGGGAGAGGATCGGACGCAGCGCCCCGCGCGGGATTCGAAGCCGCTGCGACAGCGGCTGAAGCGCCAACAACCCCACAAGACGATGCCGTCGAGGCCCTAAAGACATCGGCAACCTTTATCAAAGCCATGGACTTATTGGCCTCCTCCCAGGCTGCGGCTTGGTCGTCTTTAAGGTGCGACTCGCACGAATCTACAAGCGCCCAGAGCAAAGAAACCGAAGAGGAGACAGAAAGATCCTCTGGGAGGTCAACGCCGCCGCCGGGCTGTGTGTCTGCCTCTTCGGCACCGACCAAGGCCTCTTTCGCCGAAAGCCCCCAGGAAAACCCTGAGAATAGGGGACCTTCCCCCCACCCTGCCATTGGCAAGGAGGCAACGTCCGCGCTTTTCCCGCAACAAGCAGCGACAGGACCCATGACAAGCGGCTTAACATCCGATATGAGTGGACAGGAAACCCAGAACCCAAAAACCCAGCCCGACAGAGAGACGTCTTCGTCGCAAAAACAAAAAAAGAAAAAGCCGAAAAAGGATGATCCCTTCTATGTGCCCACCTCTGACCAGCCAGACACAGGAATGGTCCATGATGGCGCGTTTGGCCCTCCCCCAAACGCGGATCAGGAGGGCAGGCTGAGATATGGACGGCACGAGATTCCGCGCAACGCACAAAAAGACGTCCCAGAACGGGGCCACACAGGACACACCGTCGGGGCTGGCGGGGCCACCTCGCCTGGGGCCGCGCCCCTTTCCCCTGCATCTGGCGAGCGCCGCGACGACATGGATGAGTTGCGGCGGCGTCTTGCCCTTCTTGAAGAGCGGCTGGCAGACCTGGAAACCGGAGCGCCACCCGGATCTGGCCGCCCGGGCCCAGGCCCTCAAAGCTGACATCGACGCCTTTGAAGCCCAACAAAAAGACGGGCAAGAGGCCGCATGCTTACAAACGGCCATCGAAAAAGAAGGGCGGTTACGCTTAGATGGGTTTTTGCGCGGGGTTGAAGCCTATCGCCATCATCCCTATCGCCGTTGTCTGGAAACTCCGCCAACAGCGTGGCAGGCCGGTCGCACACAGCTTCTCGATTTTGCCTTCACCGATGAAGCTCCGGATAAGGCAGAATATGGGACGCCTCTCTTGGTGGTGCCCTCGCTGATCAACCGGTCTTATATTCTCGATCTGGCCCAAAATAACAGCTTGATGCGGTTCCTCGCCCGCCAAGGCTTTCGCCCTTTTCTCTTAGATTGGGGCAGCCCTGGGGGCGAAGAACGGGACTTTACCCTCACCGATTATATCGCGGGCCGTTTGGAAGGTGCGTTGGATGCGGTGTTGGCGCTCTGCGGTCGCCCGCCCGTGCTGATGGGCTATTGCATGGGGGGTAATTTGGCCCTGGCCTTGGCGGGCCGCCGCCATCGTGACTTACAGGCCATGGTTCTTCTCGCAACGCCTTGGAATTTTCACACTGTCGGCCAGCCCATCATTCGGGCGACAACCAATTTCTTTTTAAGTGTCCAGCCGATTGTTGAGCATCTGGGGGTCATGCCGGTGGAGGCTCTCCAGACCATGTTCAGCGCGGTCCATCCTGGCCAAACCATCGCGAAATTCAGAGCCTTTGCCGATCTCCCACAGGATTCTGAAAAAGCAAAAGCCTTTGTCGCCTTGGAAGATTGGGTCCATGATGGCGTGCCTTTGGCCGCCTCTGTCGCCAGAGAATGTATCCTCGACTGGTACCGGAAAAATAGCCCACAAAAAGGCCAGTGGCGCATCGCCGGAGACCCCGTGCGGCCCCAAAATTTGCGCCAGGCCGTCGGCGCGTCCGGGGCGGCCTTGCCGATTTTAGCCGCCCTGCCCACTTTGGATCGCATCGTGCCCCCGGCCTCTGCTGCTGCCCTTTTGTCAGAAATTCCGTGGGCCGATACTTTGCCGTTACGGGCCGGGCATATTGGCATGATTGCGTCGCGAAAAGCCCCGGACATGCTGTGGTCTCCTCTGGTGACCTGGCTGAAAAACACCGTGGCGGCGTCATATGGATAAGAGTGTTAAAAAACCCTCACTTGAATGCCGCCGAAGATCGTCGTAAGCATGTCTTAGAGCAAAGCGCGATCAGGTGGAGTCACCTGGTCGCTGCGTTTTGCGGCAAAAACAAGAATCTAGAGTCATCCGTGACTTAGGTTTGGTCGCGGATGACTCTAGAGGAAATCTGAGGACGCTGATTGTCCTGGAACATCACCCTTATACCAACCGACAGAGTCTTCCGACGCTTCGGTTGATCATGTGCGCAAGCGCCGCATGGGGTCAACCAACCGACTCTATAAGGTTCCATTTTTGTCGGTTGGTCTTAAGAGCCATTTTTCAGATGACCGCATTGCAAAGCCGGGATAGTCTCTGCCTTGAGCGTTTTTGCTGTGCACCCTAACACCGCAAGGAAGGCTTTATTTTGCCTTCGGCGACCCCAGGGTGCGCCCTTTGGAAACCTCTTTTTATTTTGTGCCCTTTTAAACGCACTCAAAAACACCAAAGGCCTTTTCGGAAAAGCCATGCTTTTACAGAAATAAGGCCGCCACACTGGAGGACCCTTTATGACCGAAGTCGTCATCGCCTCAGCCGCCCGGACCCCCATCGGAGCCTTCAATGGAGGTCTCTCTGGTCTTGCGGCCCATGATCTCGGGACCGTGGCCATCACCGAAGCCCTCGCCCGCGCCAAAACCGAAGGCGCTGAGGTCAATGAAGTCCTTTTAGGTCAAGTCTTACAAGCCGGCGCTGGCCAAGGCCCCGCCCGCCAAGCCGCCCGCAATGCTGGGATCTCCGACGAAAGCACCGCCCTCACCATTAACCAAATTTGCGGCTCTGGCCTGCGCTCTGTCGCTTTGGGCTATCAGCAAATCGTCACCGGCGATGCGGACATCGTCGTCGCTGGCGGCATGGAAAATATGAGCCTCAGCCCCCATGTCACCCATTTGCGCAATGGCACCAAAATGGGCGACACCCAATTGGTCGATATCATGATCAAAGATGGCTTGTGGGACGCTTTCAACGGCTATCACATGGGCATCACGGCTGAAAATGTCGCCGAAAAATGGCAAATCACCCGCGAAGAACAAGATGCCTTTGCGCTTGAGTCCCAAAAACGGGCGGCTGCAGCCATGGACGCTGGCAAATTCAAAGATGAAATCGCGCCGGTCACCATTAAACATCGCAAGGGCGACAAACTTATCGACAGTGACGAGCATCCAAAGCCAGAAACAACCCTGGAAATGCTCACAAAACTCAAGCCTGCGTTCAAACGCGATGGTGGCACAGTGACCGCCGGCTCTGCCTCTGGCATCAATGATGGTGCTGCCGCCCTGGTGTTGATGAGCGCCGACAATGCGGCCAAGCGTGGGGTCACACCCATGGCGCGGATCGTATCCTGGGCCACCGCTGGGGTTGACCCTGCGATCATGGGCTCTGGCCCGATTCCTGCCAGCCGCAAAGCCCTGGAAAAAGCCGGTTGGAGCGTGTCTGACTTGGATCTTGTCGAGGCCAATGAAGCCTTTGCCGCCCAAGCTTGCGCTGTCAACAAAGACATGGGCTGGGATCCAGCGATTGTGAATGTCAATGGCGGTGCCATTGCTCTTGGTCACCCCATTGGCGCGTCTGGGGCACGGGTGCTCACCACTTTGCTCCATGAAATGGTCAAGCGCGATGCCAAAAAAGGGTTGACCACTTTGTGCATCGGCGGTGGCATGGGCATTGCCCTGTGCGTTGAACGCTAAAAGGACGGTGCCTTCCCAACCGGCATCATAGACCCCTATTGCCGGTTGGTATGAAATTTATGGAAAAGCCTCGCCCTGTATGGGGTGGGGCTTTTTCGCGTTCTTGTTGTCTCGAGTCTTTTTATGGTTTGTAGCCCTTTTGGCCTTTTTCCCCTTATGATAGAAAATCTTTAATCTCTTTAGTGTAATCTTTTTGGTGGAGGAAAATAAGAATGATTATTAATCTTGAGCGGCAAGAGAAACTTCCCGGCGATCAAGATCTTTTTCGGACATAAAGTTACAAGAGCAAGAAAAATATAGAATTTTATTTTTAAAAAAATGCTTTTCTTGAAATATAAAGTCAGCACTCTTTCTCGGGACTCTCCTTTGCCATTGCCTCTCTTTTGCTGTTTGTGATGGGTTTTTAAGACGAATTTTCTTTATTTCTCAGCCCCTTCACAAAGAGAGCCCTGTGTCCAAAAAAAGCGCTTTTCTGCATAAAAACCCGCTCTGCCCCCTAGCCAGAGGTCTTTTTTCGTGCTTTGATGACTCTAGAGCAAAGGGATAGACTTATCCTTTTGGTCCGTTTTGCGGTAAAAACAAAGACATAAAGCATTTCACTTCAGTCTCGTCCAAAGCGAAATGCTCTAGAGCAAAGCTGGTTAAAGTGGCATCACTTTAGCCATGCGTTTTGCGGTAAAAACAAAGACATAAAGCATTTCACTTCAGTCTCATCCAAAGCGAAATGCTTTAACAATTGAGGGAGGAAGTCTCTATGTCGCGTGTTGCATTGGTCACTGGCGGTACTCGTGGAATCGGCGAAGCAATCTCTGTCGGCCTGAAAGAGGCCGGCTATAGCGTTGCGGCGAACTATGCCGGCAATGACCAAAAAGCAAATGAGTTTAAAGAGCGCACAGGCATCAGCGTCTTCAAATTCGATGTGTCCGACTTTGAGTCCGTCAAAGGCGGCATTGCACAAATCGAAGCTGAATTGGGCCCCGTCGATATTCTGGTCAATAATGCTGGGATCACCCGTGACACCACCATCCATCGGATGGACTACCAGCAATGGGAAGATGTCATCCACACCAATTTGACCTCTTGCTTTAACACCTGTCGGTGTGTGATCGAAGGCATGCGGTCACGCGGTTTTGGCCGTGTTGTCAATATCGGCTCCATCAATGGCCAAGCCGGTCAATATGGCCAGGTCAATTATGCGGCCGCTAAGTCCGGCATCCATGGTTTCACCAAAGCGCTCGCCCAAGAAGGGGCCGCAAAAGGGATCACCGTGAATGCCATTGCGCCGGGCTATATTGACACGGATATGGTGCGGGCTGTGCCTGAAGACGTTCTGAAGAAAATTGTTGCAAAAGTGCCTGTTGGCCGCCTCGGCAAAGCGGAAGAAATCGCGCGTGGGGTTCTTTTCCTTGTCGCCGATGACGGTGGGTTCATCACCGGTTCGACTTTGTCCATCAATGGTGGTCAGCATATGTATTAGGGCAAAGTGCGGCTGGATGGAAACATCCAATCGACACGTCTTGCAGCAGAAACAATAAGATAGGGCCTTTTGTGTGCATCAAGCATCACGCAAAAGGCTCTAAGCTTTTACAGGATCTGTAAAAGTGCGGTCTTAAGACGACAGCCTCCCACGGTCCTATCGTTGGGGGGCTGTAGAGTCTTTGTTGCAGAAGCCAGACGGCGTTGTAAAAGCCAGACGGAAAGGCCTGAAATTCTCATCGGTTCTCTTTTCCGGCGATTCCATCGGTTTCTTTTGTATTTTGCGCTCTTTGTCCAGCCCCCATGCTCCAGAAGGCGTTGCGCCCCTGCCGCAGTTCGAAAAGATTCGACCCCATAACCGCCCCGAAAAAAGGTTTAGACTTTCTTAATGCGGGAAAGACTTGGCATACTCCGGCCTAAGAAACATGTTATCCTCGTTCGCCCCATGACACGCCCACGCGCTTTCAGGGCGATGAAGAAAAGGCGGAACGCACCGGAAGGGGTCCTTAATGTCTAAGTCTGTACAGTCAGCGTCGAAAACACAAAAAAGAACGCGTGCGGCCTGCGCCAGCCTTGCTGCGGCTCTGGTTGTCGGGGGCGGTCTGACCTTCCCAGCACAGGCGGGGGGACTGCTCGGAGAATTCCCAACCAGCATCCTGGATGCCTTCGAGAATGTGGTGGGCTCGGACATCAATATGCAAACGCCAGCTTGGCAGCCCTCTGGTGTCGACCCACGCCAGCAACAAGCCGCACAAAGCGCAGAATCGCAATATTATGGCATTGATGTTGCTGCTTTTGATATTGCTGGCTATCAGCTTTATATGCAGCCACAAGCGGTCCAGGGCAAAATCGAGCAAGACAAATACACCATTCTTGCCAGACGGAGCGATGAGGACTCCAAGCAATTGCGGGAACTGAATGTCCGCCTGTCCGATGCCAACATCCTGGCCCAGCGTGATGGGGTGGCGGTGCCGCGCGAAAGCTTAGACATCGATTTTGGGGTTGATGACCGCAATGTCATCCGTCGCCTGACCTTGAACTTCAATTATGACGATGTGAAAGAACGCGACCAGCTGCTTACAGCCGCCACCAATAAATTTGGGGCCCCGAATGCACGCTTTAGCGAAACCGAAATGGCCTGGGGCTTTTGGCAAGTCGATGAGAGCGGTGCGCCGTCGCAGACCTTGGACACCGGACGTCCGAATCTGCGTTTGTCTTCCGTCGATGGCACCTTGACTTTGACTTTGATTGATCCGCGTTTTTAATGCGCTTGCGCGTTATAAGGGGCCTTTTGAAAAGGCCCCTTAAGATCCCCCAAAAGCTTTCTTACCGATGCCACGCGCGTCCTTTCCAAGGGATAAAGGCCGGAACCACCTGCCGATAGTCCTGATAGGCCGTCCCATAACGCTGGATCAGCCGCTTTTCTTCCCAAGACGCGCCGATGATTAAGTAAGCACTGCCATAGAGGGCGGTGGCCAAAGAGAGTTCATCGCGCACCAATCCCCAAAACACAAGAAACCCGCCTGCATAAAGCGGATGACGGACATAACGATGGAGATGGTCGGTGTGAAGCGGTTCTTCATCCGGATCACCGCCGGGATGTGTTGTTTGTGGCGATCGCCCCCGAAATTGGGCCCAGCCGCCGAGAAGGGCCATGTCGTAAAGCCGTCCGCCCCATAGTAAAATGAAAAGACCCGCGAAAAAAACGCTCCATTGTAATAGCAGCAGCCAATCTGGGGGCGCAAAAGCAACCGCCTGTGCGGCGAACATAAGCTGGCCAAGAAGCCAAACAGCCCCAATATGCAGCAAGGCAAAAAGATTATAGGCCAGTCGATAAGAACGGCCGAAAAAGGGCTTGAGTCTCGCCTTTGCCCCTTGCCCGGCCAGAACGGAATGGAGAAGGCCGAAGGACACCCAGGCGAGGGCATAGAGCATGTGGGAAAATAGGCTCATGGTCTCTTATCCCCTTCTTTTTCATGAAAAGTCTTTCAAAACGCCCTACAGAGCATTTTTCAGCCTGTCTGTACGCCTGTCTTTTTCGGATGCAAAGCGGAAAAAGAGATGGCCCTCTAAATTTCCCAAAACCCAGCGCTGAGATCTCTGTTCCCATTCATAATGGGCATTCTCCACATATAAACGCACATGAAACCCACCGGCCTGTTTCTCAAAGGTCATCTTTTGGCTGGGCAGGGTCCGATAAGTGTCTTTGGGATCTTTGACCGACGCAACCAGGTCTGCAAAATCAAAAACCAGCTGTTGGTCAGCCGTCTTGCCGGATATATGAAGCCGTGTGCTCTTTTGCTCTAAGGCCATAGAAAGAGCACCAAACCGCTTTTGCCCATCTTCAGCTTTTGAGTAGAGATAATTTGTGAGATAAAAGCGCGCCTGCCAATCATAATCTTTGACAGAATGCAAACTACGCGGGGCCGCATGCACCCAAAAACTATTGAACACCACCGGCGGCCTCGTGAGCGTTTTGGACAGAGTATGCGCCGCAAAAATCGGTTCGATCTGGTCAAAAGCATGGCGCGTCTCGAAAAAGTCCTGAATACTGCGCAGGCGTGCGATCTGATCGTCTTGGGTTTGTGTCGCCATCGCGTCCAAAAGATGGCGGAGTTCTTGTTTCTGACTCATCAAAGACAGGCTCTGGGCCCCCCAAGGACCAAAGCTCGCCAAAGCCAAAAGACCCGCCAGGCTGAGCGGAAAGATATAGAGTTTCGGGCGCCGAAAGATCAAAAGGACAGAGGCAACATTCAGCCAAATTACAAATAAGGCCAAGAAATAGCGGGGTTCTGTCACGCCATAGGCAGACATGCGCACCACAGAAGCGATCAAAAGCGTAAGCGCGAGGGGCAAGACCGCATAGGGGAAAAAGCGCTCATAGGCGCGCACCCACACAGGTTCGGTCTCCCGCAGGCCAAAACAGGTCATCTGGACCGCAAAGCCAAAGGCAAGATAAACACCGATGAACAGGCCCACACCATTTTTTGGCCAGTCTTGCAAAACCACCATCTGCCCAAGATAGGCATAGAGAATGACCATATAGAGCAAGGCCAGAGGGACGATCAGATAAGAAAAACTCAGACGAAACCAAAGGGCGATTTTGAAGAACTCTGGGGTTCCGATCGTCAAACAAGACTCTTCTCGCGGCAGACGTTGATCAAGTTGTAAAAGGCCCGCCATCCCGAGAGCGGGAAAGAGAAGAATGATGCAAAAAAGTGCTATGGACGCATAGAGATCATCGGCATTTCCAAATAAAGACAACTTATCCAAAGCTGCAATCGCCGCAAAAAGACCCAGCATGGTGACAAAGGACAAAAGGCCTGCGAAAGCCAACGCCAGGCCATCATGGCGTGCACACTGCCAATGGAACAGCGGCAAATCCTCTGGCGCAATCCCCGCCGCCAATGCTTGTGACGCACTGCCAGGGCGGAGAAATGCGGCCAGCAAGAACAAAATCGCCGCCGGAATTAAGAACAGCGCTTGGTATTCTCTTGCACTCTCAGAGTTTGCCTCTGCGAAGAGAAACAGGCAAAGGCCCAGACAGAAAAGCCCCGGCAGAGGGGCCATCACAGGCGACAAAGCGCCGTCTTTGCGTCGGAAAGCAGAAAAAGCTGGGGGCATCTTGCCGGAAACAGCCGTCTCCAGAAACAGACGCAAGGCAATGGCCATCATCCCAGCGGTTACAAAGCCGCTCAGACCGATCTCGAAAAGATCTTCATCGACCAGTGACGTTGCATCATGAATCCAAAAAAGAGAGAGCACAAACAGGAGACAGAAAGCAAGATAGGCGACAGGAAAACGCCGCATGGCTTGGCCTTGTAAGGCAAGAACGCGGCCTGGGCGCATATCAGAGGTCATGGAAGAGGCCCTTTTGGTTGCGCTGATAACAGGGTCAGAGGTGGCTTTTTCGCTGTGCGAAAATTGGAAGCGACTTTTTCGAGAAAAAGTCTCTCAAAAAGCTTTTACAGGGCATTTTCGAGGTCCGCTGGACGTGTTTCCTCTTCAAAGCGGAAGAGGATATGGGCCCTTAAATTTTCTAAGGCCCATGCGTTATCTTGAAGGATCTGTCTGAAATGGACGCTTTCCACCCAGAGCCGCACATGAAGGCCACCCGCCTGTTTCTGAAAGAGCATGGTCTCAGCAGGACGCTCGCGATAGCCATCTTCTGGATTTTTGATGAGATCCGTAAAGTCAAACAAGATGTTTTGGTCGGCGGTCTTGCCATTAATATGAAGCACTCTGCTTTTAGGCTCTAATTTTACAGAGATCTCTCCCAGCTGCTTTTGCAGGTCATGCTGGACATGGGGTTTTGAATGCATAAGGCTGGAGAGATGAAAATGGGCTTGCCAATCATATTCTGTGACAGAATGCAGGAACAGGGGCGTGCTCACCACCGACAAAGAGGAAGGATCGTTAAAGGCCATCAACAACTCGGTCGTAAAGCTTTCAATCTTATAGCCTGCAAAAATCGGTTGGATGTGATCAAGGGCATTCCGCGCGTCGAAAAATCTATAAAGGCTGCGCAAGCGTTCTCTCTGATCCTCGTCTGCTCTCTTGATCAGGGAGGCCGTACTATCGGGGTGCGCCTGGCCAGAGATCTTTTCCAAAAGATCACGGAGTTCCTGTTTCTGACTGCTCAAAGACAAGCCTTGCGCCCCCCAAGGGCTCCAAGAGCCGAGACTGGCCACCGCCAAAAGCAGCGCCAAGCTTAAGGGAAAAACATATAATTTCGGGCGCCGAAAAATCAAAAATCCAGAGGCGACACCCAGCCAAACCACGAATAAGACTAAGACATACCGCAGCTCTGTCACCCCATAAGCCGCCATACGCTCCATAGACGCGATCAAAAGCGTGATCACCAGCGGCAAGACCGCATAGGGAAAAAAGCGCTCATAAAGGCGCACCCAAACAGGTCCCGTCTCCCGCAGGCCAAAACAGATCATTTGGACGGCAAAGCCAAAAGCAAGATAAACACCAATCGACAGGCCCACACCATTTTCTGGCCACGCTTGCAAAACAATCATGCGCACAAGATAGGCATAGAGAATGGCCATATAAAACAAAGCCAAAGGCAGGATCAGATAAGAAAAGCCCAGGCGAAACCAAAGGGCGATTTTAAAAAAATCTGGATGCCCGATAATAGAACAGGACTTTTGTTGGGGAGACGCCGCGTCAAGCTTGAGAAAGCCGGCCATGGCCAAGCTTGGGAACAGGATGACAACGCAAAAAAATGTACTATCCGCGTAGAGAGGGTTGCCATACCCCAATAAGGACAGCGTATCCAAAGCCGCAAGCGCGGCAAGAAGACCGAGCATGGTGACAAAGGACACAAGACCGGCAAAAACCAAGGCCATGCCGTCGTGACGCGCACAATGCCAGTGGAAAAGCGGGATATCCTTCGGTGCAATCCCCGCCGCCAGCGCTTGGGATCGGCTGCCAGGACGTAAAACCGCCGCCACGAACAGCAACGCCGCCATGGGCACGAGGAACAGCGTTTGAATCTCTCTTTCCACTTGTGAGCCCGTCATCGAAAACATCACCAGACACAGGCCCAAAAAGAGAAGGGCTGGCAGATGCAGCAAAACTGGCGATAAACGGCCATCCTTTTGCAGGAAAAAGGCGGGGACTTTGCTTTTCTGGCCAAAAACGAGGGCTTCTAAAAACAATCGAAAGGCCATCGCCGCAATCCCGGCGCTTAAAAGACTGCCAAGACCGATCTCAAAAACAGTATCGTTAGCGAGCGCATCAATGAAGCTTCTTGATGGTTGAACCCAGGCATGCAAGAGCCAGAAAATCAGATAACACGCAAGATAGGTCACAGGAAAACGCCGAAGCGCTTGGCCTTGTAAGGCAAGAAGGCGGCCTGGGCGCATATCGGAGGGCATCATAGTCGGCTCTTTCTTTCGGTTTGCACAGGTAAGACCAACCGAAGAATCGTTAAGACTCTGTCGGTTGGGATAAGGCGTGGCTTTTTCGCGGGCGCGAAAATTTAAAGCGACTTTTTCGAGAAAAAGTTTCTCAAAAAGCTTTTATCAATCAATCCCTAAAGGGCGTTTTTAAGTCTATCTGTACGCATGTCTTTTTCCGATTCAAAGCGGAAAAGAATATGACCATTCAAATTTACTAAAATCCATGACTTTTTGGGGTGCCATCTATAGTCTGCATTCTCCACCCACAGACGCACATGCAGCCCCCCCGCCTGCCTGTCAAAGGTCATCTGCTGGCTGGGAAATTGGTGATAGCTGTTTTTTTTGTCTGGGATGCGTGCGATCACATCGGCAAAGTCAAGAACCAAGGTCTGGTCCGCCGTCTTGCCGGAAATGCGAAGAATCGTGCTTTCCGGTTCCATGACCATAGAAAGATCGCGAATTTTTGTTTGCCGATCCGAAGAGTCTGCGCCGATATGATTGTAGAGATACACATAACCCCGCCAATCATACTCTTTGATAGAATGAAACGCCAGGTGGGCGCTCGCCACCCGTAAAGAGAAAGACTTATTGGATGCCGACAGCTCTTCCATCAAATCCTGGAGATGACGCGCGGCAAAAAGCGGTTGGATCTGATCAAAGGCCTGGCGATCCTCGAAAAAGTGCCGAATATTGAGCAAGCGTTTTCTCTGATCGTCTTGCCCAAGACTGTCCGCGCCCTTGGTACTGTCCGCCTCGGCTTGGGCCACGATCGCGTCCAAAAGATGGCGGAGTTCCTGTTTCTGACTGATCAAAGACAGGCTCTGCGCCCCCCAAGGACCAAAGCTCGCCAAAACCAAAAGACCCGCCAAGCTGAGCGGAAACATAAAGAGTTTCGGGCGCCGGAAAATCAAAAGGACACAAGCAGCACTCAGCCAAATCACAAATAAAGTTAAGAAATAGCGAGGTTCTGTCACGCCATAGGCAGACATGCGCAACACAGAAGCGATCAAAAGCGTGGCTGCCAGCGGCAAGACCGCATAGGGGAAAAAGCGCTCATAAAGGCGCACCCACACAGGCCCGGTCTCCCGCAGGCCAAAACAGGTCATCTGGACCGCAAAGCCAAAGGCAAGATAAATCCCAATAATCAAGCCCACACCATTTTCTGGCCACTCTTGCAAAATCATCATACGCCCAAGATAGGCATACAGAATGACCATATAGAGCAAGGCCAGAGGGAGGATCAGATAGGAAAAAGCCAGCCGAAACCAGAGGGCGGTTGTGAAGAACTCTCTCTCCGTAAGGTAAGATCCTTGTGTGCCTAAAAGCGTATCAAGCCGTAAAAGGCCCGCCATCCCGAGAGCGGGGAACACAATAAGCAGGCAAAGAAATATGGTATAGGGATAGAAATCATCAACATATCCAAAGAGAGACAGCATGTCTAAAGCCGCAATGGCGGCAAAAAGACCCAGCATGGTGACAAAAGACACAAGACCAGCAAAGGCCAGTGCCAGGCCATCATGACGCGCGCACTGCCAATGGAACAGCGCGATTGTCTCTGGGGGCACCCCGGCGGCCAGCGCGCGTGATGCACTGCCAGGGCGCAACAATGCAGCCAACAAAAGCAAAATCGCCGTCGGAATCAAGAAAAGCGCTTGGTGATTTCGCACGCTCTCAGAGCCTGCATCTGCGAATAGAAACAGACACAGGCCCAAACAGAAAAGCCCCGGCAGATGGACCATCAGAGGAGCCATTGTGCCATCTTTGCGTAAGAAAAAAGAGAAAGGTGCGCGCGTTTTGCCGCAAAGAGCCGTCTCCAAAAACAGACGCAACGCAATGGCCGCGATCCCAGCGGTCACAAAGCTGTAAACACCCGTCTGGAAAAGCGCATTGTCAACGATCTGCGTTGTGTGATCAACCCAGGACACACAGAGCACAAACAGGAGGAAAAAGGCAAGATAGGCCACGGGAAAACGCCGCATGGCTTGGCCTTGTAAAGCAAGCAGGCGCCCTGGGCGCATATCGGAGGTCATGGAAGAGGCCCTTTTGGTTTCGCAGAGGCAAGAGGCGGCTTTTTCGCGGCGCGAAAATTTAAAGCGACTTTTTCGAGAAAAAGTCTCTCAAAAAGCTTTTTCTCTCCCAGGCATTACTCTGTCATGGCCTCTTCGGGCATGCGGGTGCGCCTTTGATTGCGGGCGCGGAGGCTGCTGGGCTTTCTTTGTAAAAGCCGTTCAGTGGCCAGAGCCATGGTCGCTTCGGGGTCATGATTGGCCTCTGTGAAAGCCGCGAAGCCAACGGTGGCGCCCGCTTCTGGGAAGCCCGCATCTTGCACAGAGCGCATCACACCGGCAAAGCGTTTGAGCAAAGAGTCAAAGGCCCCTTCGCCACGCCCTGGCATTAAAACCGCAAAGCTATCATCATCAATGCGATAGGCCGTGTCCGCCCCCCGCAAGCTTTGCCTGAGAATACGGGCATAGCTGGCCAAAAGCGCATCGCCCATGGCATAGCCCCGGCGTTCGTTGAAATGCGCCATATCATTCATATCGACGACGGCAACCGCAGCATTTTCCAGGCTGCGCTCACCCATACGGTCTGCCAATTGCTGGGACATTTGGCGAAAGGCCGCCAAATCCCCAAGACCTGTCAAAGCATCCATTTGCTGTTCTGGCACAAGGGCGAGGTTGGTGGGCGTCTCAGAGGCCGTCGCGGTTCCTTCTGGGATGTCCGGTGCTGGTGCGGTTGTGTGCCCTCGCAGACTGGTGACAATAATAGCGCCTCTGTCTTGGGTGACAAGATTGGCCGCCAAGGCAAGGGTCAAGGTCCCACCGGTTTTGGTGATGACACGGCCCTCGAACATCTTGGGCCAGCGCCCTTTATCGTCGGTGAGACGCCGGGTCACCCCTTGGAGATCGCCTGGATTATGGTCAATATCCCGCAAAAAGCGCCGATTGAGCTCTTCCCGGCTGTAATTCAGCAGCTCACTGGCACGGCTATTACAATAGAGAATTTTGCCATTCAGATCGCTCCAGAGCAACCCGTCCGGGCCTTGGTCCGAGGCCTGTTGGGCAAAGGCGAGCAGCCGACTCTGTTGTGCGCGTGTGATGTCAAACAGCCAAATCCCATAAAACACAAGCCCGAGAATCAAAACACTGGCCACCATTAAAGCAAGGGGTAAAGCACTGTCTTCAAAGACAAAAACTTGCCCCCAATGGTCGAACAACCAAAATAAAGCCGCCCCCAAACTGCCATTCAGCAAGCAGAGCATAAACACGGTGCCAATATGCGGTTTCTCAGTTTTTCGGCGCGACAAAGACTGGAACAATAAGCCTGCGACCCCAAGAAAGACGATGGTTGCGAGCATGGCAGAGCCTTGATAGGTCTCAGCTGGCGCAAAACCGGTCTCAAGCCAAAACTGCAAGCCAGCGAGAGAGGCACAGACAAGCACACCGCTTAAAAGCCCAGACACGGTGGCGGCAAGCAGCACAAGGGGCCAATGGGCAGAAAAACTTAAGCTTTCAGCGCTGGCAAGGAGCGACAAACAGGCAAAGGCTGACAGCAGAAGACCAGACCAGAGGGACTGCCAAAGATCACGTCCACCTTTCCATATTTCGACCAGTCGCAAAAGCGCCGTCGCCGCAAAGATGAGAACAAAGCCTTCAACAATCACAAAACCCAGATGATTTAAATCGACCATCAAAAATAACCAGCCCGCAAAAGTGAATAAAAAAAGGGACTTCTCTTATCTACAGCAAAATCTGTTGCAACAGAACTCTTTCGCGCCCCTGCAGCCTTTATTTTATGGTTTTTTTTGAGAAAAATCTCATTTTGGGGTTTTTTTGAGAAAAATCTCGCGGATTTGGCGTAGAAATTTGTTTTTTTACGAGGCCTCGTCCCTGTAATGGGATTTGGACTCCAGATTTTGGCCGAATCCTTGACGCCATATTTTCTTGAGATCCTAAAGAAGAATCGATCATGTTCCCGCCTGCATCAGAGAGTACATCTTAAAAACGAATCGATTATTTTAAGTTTCGCAAATAATCCGCATGGTTTCATAAAATCCTCTCATAAATCTATTTTGGTCATTCTGAAAATTGTGGGGCCTCTCAAACAATAAAACACAAACGCCAAGGGTTTGACGATCATGCTTATCCTCCAAAAGGAATTGCTTTTCCGTATTCACTTGTTATTTTGAAACATTGTTCAAAAATATCCTAATATCAACCGACAGAGTCTCCCGACTCTTCGGTTGATATTTTGCTCAAGCG
>DDLW01000239.1 GCA_002340345.1 Alphaproteobacteria bacterium UBA2562
TGCGTTTTGCGGCAAAACCAAGAATCTAGAGTCATTCGCGACCCAATTTGGTCGCGAATGACTCTAGAGCGAAAATTAGGGCGACTTTTTCGGGAAAAAGTCTCTCAAAAAGCTTTTAAAACAGTACAGGGGGGGAGCTAAAATGAGTCTTTTTGATAGTGCCGAACTTGGTCATAAAGTTTCAAAAGCAGATTTTGCCGCGCGGGAAGAAGAGCTCCATGAGAGACTCCTCAAAGCGCAATATCGTCTTGCGGAAAAACCTGACTTTCCGGTGATTATCCTGTGTAGCGGTGTCGATGGCGCTGGAAAGGGTGATACGGTCAATTTGCTCAATGAATGGATGGATCCGCGCTTGATCCAAACCAATGCTATGGGGGCCGCCACAGAAGAAGAACGCGCCCGCCCGCGCCTTTGGCGGTTCTGGCGTAGTCTCCCACCGCGCGGCACGATTGGTGTTTTTTTTGGGTCTTGGTATACGCGTCCTGTCAATGAACAGGTGCTGGAAAAAAGCGATCCAACACTTCTGGCCCACCGCATTGGCGAGATTCAACGCTTTGAACATATGTTGGCCGATGAAGGGGCGCTGATTTTAAAATTCTGGTTTCATCTGTCCAAGGCAGAACAGGAAAAGCGCCTTAAAGATCTTGAAAAAGAGAAACACACCGCCTGGCAGGTGACAGAAAAAGAATGGGAAAATCACCAGCGCTATGATGACTATCGGGATGTGGCAGAAGAATTGGTCCGGGCCACCAGCGCGGCGTTTGCGCCTTGGATCATTGTCGAAAGCACGGATAAGCGCTATCGCACTTTAAAAGTGGCCGAAAGCCTTGTCTCCTCCTTGGAAGCGCGGCTTGATACGCCGAAACGCGCGCCGATCACCCCGGCAGCGCCTGTTGTGTCCTCCTCTATGGATGATGTCACCTTGTTATCGTCTCTGGATTTGTCAAAAAATCTTGAGAAACCCAAATATAAAAACCGTTATGCGGATCTGCAGGCCCGGCTTGGCAAATTGGGACGGCTGCCAGAATTCTCCCAAGAGAAAGCGGTTGTGGCCGTGTTTGAAGGCCATGATGCGGCCGGCAAAGGTGGGGCCATTCGCCGGATCACCCGGTCCTTAGACGCGCGCCATTACCGGGTCATTCGCGTTGGCGCCCCGACAGATGAAGAAAAACGCCAGCCTTATCTGTGGCGCTTTTGGCGCCATATTCCGCCGAGAGGCCATTTTACAATCTTTGATCGCTCTTGGTATGGCCGCGTCCTTGTCGAGCGGATTGAGGGCTTTTGTTCAGAAGCCGATTGGTTGCGGGCTTATGATGAAATCAATGACTTTGAAGCCGAACTCACCGCCTCTGGGATTTTGGTGGTCAAATTCTGGATTGCCATTGATAAAGAAGAACAATTACGGCGCTTTAAAGATCGCGAACAATCGCCCTTGAAAAGCTATAAATTAACAGAAGAAGATTGGCGCAACCGCCATAAATGGGATGATTACCAGCAAGCCATCGAAGATATGCTGGTGCGCACGGGCACAAGAACCGCCCCTTGGACCTTGGTCGAGGGCAATGATAAATATTATGCTCGGGTGAAAGTGATGGAGACGCTTTGTCATGCGATGGAAGCGTCGTTAAAATAGAGGTCTATGCCTATTCGCTGGCGCGATCTTAAGGGGCCTTTTCAAAAAGGCCCCTTAAAACCTCCAAAAGCTTTTTGACAGACTTTTCTCGAAAAAGTCGCCCCATTTTCACGCCAGCGAAAAAACAAGGCTTTAAGCAAACCAACCCGCATAATAAGCATAAAGCAAAACCGTCCCCAAAATCAGACGATAAATCACAAAAGGCGTATAAGACGCGCGTTTCAGCCAATACATCAACACAGCAATCGCAATCAGCGCCGAGACAAAAGATAAGCCCGCTGCAATCCCCGCAGATTCTGTCAGGGCCATATTGCCCGTCTGATAAAGCTCATAGCCTTTAAGAGCGCCGGCCCCGGCCAGGGCTGGAATGCCGAGTAACATGGAAAAGCGTGCGGATTCCGAACGTTCAAAGCCTAAAAGCCGAGCCGATGTCATGGTGATCCCAGACCGGCTTGTCCCAGGAATCAGGGCGAGCACTTGGGTGAAGCCAATAAAAAGAGCCCCGCCATAGCCCAAATGCTCCACCCGACGAATGGTCAAGCAGGCCTTATCGACAATCCACAGCAAAATCCCAAAACCAAGGGTGGCCCAGCCAATGATTTCGAGGCTGCGTAGCCAGTCTGTGCCCATCTCATTCAAGAAATAGCCCGCCGCAATCAAGGGAATCGTTGCCAAAATAATTTGTAAGACGAGGCGGAAGGCTGGGTCTCTTTTCCCCGCGAGGGTGCGGAAAAAACCACGAATCATGGAAAACAGGTCGCGGATGAAATACAGCATCACAGCCAATAAAGTCCCGACATGAACGGCGACATCGATGGTGAGACCTTGATCTTCATAGCCCGTCACCTTTGGGACTAAAATCAAATGGGCTGAAGAGGAAATAGGAAGAAACTCTGTAACACCCTGCACCAGGGCGAGGATAATGATTAAAAGAAGTGGCACGATTTTGGGTCCTTAAAGCAAAGCTCGTTAAAGTGGGCGCCCCTTTAACGATGTGTTTTGCGCCAAAAACAAAGACAGAGAGCACTGCTCTTGCGTCAAATTAAAAGCGAAAGGCTCTAGGAAACAGTCTTATTGTCAAAATAAAGGCATGGTGTTTTCACAGTCTCCTGCGACTAAGGGAATGCGGGCTCTCCCATAAATGCCCTGGGGAAAATCGGGCTTTTCCAACAAAAAGGCAAGGCGGAAGATGGGCTGGGGTCTGTCTGGGTCCGTCTTTTTAGTGTAAACCCTATATAATTCCATAACGGACCTTTATCCATGTACGTCTTATTTTCAACATTCCGAAAGCGCCTTTAGAAAAGGTCTAAACGTTAAAAATAGGTCAGTCTATATGACATATATGCGTTTTTTACTTGGATTTTTGGGACTTATTCTCTAAACATACCCCCAAGGCGCCGCTGTAACGTGGCTCCCCCAAGGGCCGTGCCTGTATTTTTGGCTGCGAAGACGCCGTTGATTTATAGCAAGGTCAAAGTAATTTGATTGCAAATTACGTATGGATCCTTGCGCAAATTCAATAAGATATAGCGCTTGTCTTATGATCATTTTATGTGGCATGCGCTATATTGAAAAACAAGCCGTCTCAGAAAAGGGAAAGCTTATTTCAGCGGGTCCCTCTGAGAAAACAAGACCTCTAAATGCTTGTCGTGGGTCGTCTTAAAGACGCTAAGCGCCAACATTTTCGATCTTTGTTCTGACCATGACACAGGCATTCGGCTGCGGACAACAGCGGAATGTCAAAGATGAAGCACCCGATGATGCGGCTCCCTTTTTCCGGTGGTCTTATGGAAAAAAGGTGATGGTAGACGCGCTTTGGGTGCACACAGATAGGCAAAGCTCTGCATGTCTAACACAGCCTTGCAGGGTTGCTTTAGGGTAAGGAGACCTCGTTATGCCGCAGAAAATGCTGCGCTTTGTTAAGCTGGACCGTCAAATGCCGACCAAAAGAGCGGCAGCCGAAAGACGGACAGATTTCGGAGAAATCTATAATGAGTTTTCCACTGAAAAAGCGACTCATCAAGCCAGCCGCTGTTCCCAATGCGGTGTGCCCTATTGCTCGGTCAATTGCCCACTGCATAACAACATCCCAGACTGGCTGAAGCTGTGCACCGAAGGGCGTTTGGAAGAGGCTTATGAGCTGTCTTCGGCCACCAATAATTTTCCAGAAATCTGCGGTCGGATTTGCCCGCAAGATCGCCTTTGTGAAGGCAATTGTGTGATTGAACAATCCGGCCATGGCACGGTGACCATTGGTGCGGTGGAGAAATATATCACGGAAACTGCGTTCGAAGAAGGTTGGGTAAAACCCATCAAGCCCCGGAAAGAGCGTGAAGAGTCCATTGGAATCATCGGAGCAGGGCCTGCGGGCATGGCGGCGGCGGATATGCTGCGCCAAAAAGGCTATCAAGTGCATATCTATGACCGTTATGACCGGGCGGGCGGACTGCTTACCTATGGCATTCCCAATTTTAAACTCGACAAGCAGGTGGTCATGCGGCGCTGGGCGCTGCAAAAAGAAAGTGGCATCCAGTTCCATATGAATTTTGAAGTGGGTCGGGATGCGAATTTAGGTCAACTCCGCGCCAAACATGATGCGCTTTTGATTGCAACAGGGGTTTACAAAGCCCGGGATCTCAGAGCCCCTGGGGTCGGCCTGAAAAATATTGTTCCCGCTCTAGACTATCTCACGGTCTCCAACCGGGGGGATCTGGGCGATGATGTGCCAGAATTCACAAATGGCAGCTTGGATGCGAAAGACAAAAATGTTGTCGTGATTGGGGGCGGGGATACCGCCATGGATTGCGTGCGCACGGCGGTTCGCCAAGGGGCAAAATCGGTGAAATGTCTCTATCGCCGGGACCGGGCCAATATGCCGGGCTCCCAACGCGAGGTGGCCAATGCCGAAGAGGAAGGCGTCGAATTTGTTTGGCTCGCGGCTCCAGAAGCTTTTGATGGCACCGATAAAGTTGAAAGCGTTAGAGTGTCCCGCGTTCATCTCGGCGTGCCCGATGCAAGCGGGCGGATGACACCGCAAATCGTGCCAAATTCAGCTTATACCATCGACGCCGATCTTGTGATCCAAGCGCTTGGCTTTGATCCTGAAGATTTGCCGAAAGCCTTTGGCAGTGAAGCGCTTTCTGTGAGCCGCTGGGGCACGCTGCGCATTGATTATCGCACCATGATGACCAGCCTTGACGGTGTTTTTGCCGCCGGAGACATTGTCCGCGGGGCCTCTCTGGTGGTTTGGGCTGTGCGAGATGGTCGTGATGCGGCGGCGGCCATGCACCGCTATCTCCAAGAAAAAGCCAAAAAATCGGCCATTGCGGCTGAGTAAAAGCGGCACGGCCAACGCTTTGAGACCAGACAAGAGACGCTGCCCAGCGCGCGAACACATAAGATCCGCAGCGCAAAATGGGATGGCGCAGGCTCTCGCCCAGAGCCTGAGAGAGACTTTAAAGGGGACTATCATGACGAATGCGAATGATCATCACGCGACGATCCACCCTTCAGAGGCAGAAGCCGAAATTGCCCTTTATAAACGCAATGCGGCCCTTTTAGAAGCCGCCCATGCCTATAATCCCCTTGATGAGCATGATGCCTGTGGCGTGGGCTGTGTCGTGGCCATCGACGGCCAGCCGCGTCGGGATGTGGTCTTAAAAGGCATTGAGGCCCTCACAGCGGTTTGGCATCGGGGGGCTGTCGATGCGGATGGCTTGACCGGGGATGGTGCGGGTATCCATGTGCAAATTCCGCAAGATTTCTTCCGCGAGCATATTCGCCGCACGGGCCATGAGCCAGCAGCAGGCCTCATTGCCGTTGGGATGGTGTTTTTGCCACGCACGGATATGGAAGCCCAAGAGCGCTGTCGGGTGATTGTCGAAAGTGAGATCCTGCAAGCGGGCTATCATATTTATGGTTGGCGGCAAGTTCCGGTCAATGTCGATATTATTGGCGAGAAAGCCAATGCGACTCGGCCTGAAATCGAACAGGTCATGATCGGCAATAGCCTTGAAAAATCAGAAACCGATTTCGAGTTGGATCTCTATATCATTCGCCGCCGCATCGAAAAGCGTATTTTGGCAGAGAATCTCCCCGAATTTTATATTTGCACCCTGTCTTGCCGGTCGATCATTTATAAAGGCATGTTCTTGGCCGAGCAGCTGTCGACCTTCTATCCTGATCTTTTGGATCCACGCTTTATTTCGACCTTTGCCATTTACCACCAACGCTATTCGACCAACACGTTCCCGACCTGGCGTTTGGCCCAGCCGTTCCGGGTGATTGCCCATAATGGCGAGATCAATACGGTCAAAGGCAATATTAACTGGATGAAAAGCCATGAAATCCGTATGGCCCATGAGGCTTTCGGCGATCATGTGGATGATGTGAAACCCATCATCCAAGCGGGAAGTTCGGATTCCGCCGCCCTGGATGCGGTGTTTGAAGTTTTGGTGCGCGGCGGGCGTGAAATGCCCATGGCCAAAAATCTCCTAGTGCCAGAAGCTTGGGATGATAACCCCTTTATTTCCCGCAAGCTTAAAGACCTCTATAATTATTGCAACACGGTGATGGAGCCTTGGGATGGCCCCGCCGCCATTTGTGGTTATGGCGGGCGCTGGGTCATTGCTGGCATGGATCGCAATGGCTTGCGGCCTTTACGCTATACCATCACCGGCGATGGCCTGCTGATCGCGGGCTCTGAAACCGGCATGGTCCATATCGACGAAGCCAAAGTCCAAGAAAAAGGCCGCTTAGGCCCAGGGCAAATGATTGCTGTGGATTTGCTGGATGGTAAGCTGTTCCATGATGGTGAAATTAAAGACCTTCTCGCGGCATCCCAGCCTTTTGCCGAATGGACTCGCAATATTGTGCGTGGCGAGACCATTATTGCCGAATATCAAAATGCGGATGCCGAAGCCGCAAGCTATAGCAAAGAAGACCTCCGCCGTCGCCAATTGGCCGCAGGCTTTACCATGGAAGATATGGAACTCATCCTCCATCCGATGGGGGAAGATGGTAAAGAGGCCGTGGGCTCCATGGGCGATGATGCGCCTTTGGCGGTGCTGTCCCAACATTATCGTGGGTTACATAATTTCTTCCGCCAAAATTTCAGCCAAGTCACCAACCCCCCGATCGACAGCTTGCGCGAAAAGCGGGTGATGAGCTTGCGCACCCGTCTTGGCAATTTGGGTAATATCCTGGATGAGAATGAAAAGCAGCTCAATGTCATCGAGCTGGATTCACCGCTTCTCACCAATGGCGAATTCAAAGCCTTACGTGCCCATCTTGGGGAAAGCAGTGCTGAGATTGATTGTAGCTTTCCGGTGTCCGATGGTCCCAATGCATTGGGGCAGGCCTTGCTCCGGATTCGCCAAGAGGCAGAAGACGCCGTGCGCGGGGGCGCCATGCATTTGGTTCTGACCGACGAGCATAGCGATGCGGACCGGGCGCCCATGCCGATGATTTTGGCCGTTGGCGCCGTCCATAGCCATATGGTGCGGCAACAATTGCGGACTTTCTGTTCTTTGAACATTCGTTCCGCAGAATGTCTGGATGTGCATTATGTTGCGGTTCTGATTGGGGTTGGGGCGACGACCGTGAACCCCTATCTATCCCAAGAAAGCCTGGCCGATCGCCATCGTCGCGGCTTATTCGGAGATCTCGCCTTACAAGAGGTCGTACAGCGCTTTAAGACGGCGATTGACCAAGGCATTCTAAAAATCATGTCCAAAATGGGCATTTCGGTTTTGTCGAGCTATCGTGGCGGCTGTAATTTCGAAGCCATCGGTCTCTCCCGCTCTCTAGTGGATGAGATTTTCCCGGCCATTACCTCGCGCATTTCCGGGATTGGGGTGCTCGGCATCCAAAAGAAATTGCTTGAACTCCATGACCGTGCCTGGAATGAAGAGGTCCTTGCCCTGCCGATCGGTGGTTTCTATCGCTACCGGAACAAAGGCGAAGCCCATTCCCATGATGCGACCTTGATGCATATGCTGCAAACGGCGGTCGCCAATGACAGCTATTCAACTTATAAAAAATTCAGCGAAGGGCTGCATAATCAACCGCCAATTAATTTGCGCGATTTGATGGATTTCAAACGGGCGGCAGAACCGATTTCTCCCGATGATGTCGAATCGATCACCGCGATTCGCAAGCGGTTTGTCACGCCCGCGATGTCTTTGGGCGCCCTGTCCAAAGAAGCCCATGGCACCCTCAATATTGCGATGAACCGCATTGGCGCGAAATCAGATTCCGGAGAGGGCGGGGAAGATCCCGAGCGCTTTAAGCCCTATCCAAATGGCGACAATGCCAATTCTGCCATTAAGCAGGTTGCCTCTGGGCGCTTTGGGGTGACGGCGGAATATCTGAATCAAGCGCGGGAAATCGAAATCAAAGTGGCCCAAGGGGCAAAACCCGGAGAAGGTGGGCAATTGCCTGGCTTTAAAGTCTCGGTCGAAATTGCCAAGCTGCGTCACTCGACGCCCGGTGTGACCTTGATTTCACCACCGCCGCACCATGATATTTACTCCATCGAAGATCTGGCGCAGCTGATCTATGACTTGAAGCAGATCAACCCAACCGCGCGGGTCTGTGTCAAGCTTGTGTCGCGCACCGGCATTGGCACCATTGCCGCTGGGGTCGCAAAAGCGAAAGCCGATGTGATTCTGATTTCGGGCCATAATGGTGGAACCGGGGCCAGCCCACAAACCTCGGTAAAATATGCGGGTCTGCCTTGGGAAATGGGGCTGTCAGAAGTCCATCAGGTACTGACCCTGAATCGTCTTCGCAATAATGTGTTATTGCGCACCGATGGCGGCTTGAAAACCGGGCGAGATGTGGTGATTGCTGCGATGCTGGGGGCCGAAGAATATGGTTTTGGCACCGCCTCTTTGATCGCCATGGGCTGTATCATGGTGCGTCAATGCCATTCCAACACATGTCCTGTTGGGGTCTGCACCCAAGATCCTGAATTGCGCAACAAATTCGTTGGCACCCCAGAGCGGGTGGTGAATCTGTTCACCTTTATTGCCGAAGAGGTGCGCGAGATTTTGGCCTCTATTGGCATGACGTCCTTGGAAGATGTCATTGGCCGCTCTGATCTGATTTCCCAGGTCAGTCGGGGGGCAAAACATCTTGACGATCTTGACTTTAACCCGATGTTGGTCCAGCCGGACACGGCGGGCCGTCCGCGTTTCTCGACCTTAGAGGGGCGCAATGAGGTGCCAGACACCCTTGATGCGAAAATGATCGAAGATGCCAAGCCGCTCTTCCAATGGGGCGAAAAAATGCAATTGGCCTATACGGTGCGGAACACAGACCGGGCCGTTGGCACCCGCTTGTCATCGGAAATCACGCGTAAATTTGGTATGAAAGAACTCCAACCTGGCCATTTGACCGTCCGGTTACGGGGGACCGCCGGGCAATCTCTGGGGGCTTTTGGGGTCCAAGGGCTGAAATTAGAAGTCTTTGGGGATGCCAATGACTATGTCGGTAAAGGGTTGTCCGGTGGGATCATTGCGGTGCGGCCTTTGACCAAATCGCCTTTGAAAACCAATGACAACACTATTATTGGCAATACGGTTCTCTATGGCGCGACGGCGGGTAAGCTCTTTGCTGCAGGCCAGGCGGGAGAGCGCTTTTGTGTGCGCAATTCCGGGGCTGTCGCGGTTGTCGAAGGCTGCGGGTCCAATGGCTGTGAATATATGACCAATGGCACGGCGGTGATTCTGGGTGCGGTTGGTGATAATTTCGGGGCGGGCATGACCGGTGGTATGGCCTTCATTTATGATCCTGAAAACACGCTGCCAGATCGGGTGAATCCCGATAATGTCATTTGGCAACATATTGAAACGGATCATTGGGAAAAAGTCGCCAAGGATTTAATCACCGAGCATGTGCAAGAGACCCAGTCGCGCTTTGCCGAGCGGATTTTGATCGATTGGGAACATGAGCGGGCAAAATTCTGGCAAATTGTGCCCAAAGAAATGGTGGATCGCTTAGACCAACCGATTACGCAAAATGCGCGCGCAAGATCGGCTTAAAGAAAAATGGGAGCTCTATAAAAGAGCTCCCATTCTCTTTTTCGCTTGCGCGAAAATTGGGCGACTTTTTCGAGAAAAAGTCTGTCAAA
>DDLW01000099.1 GCA_002340345.1 Alphaproteobacteria bacterium UBA2562
TGGAAACCCTTTAATTAGGACCTAAGTAAGTGAGGGTTAGGATGGTGATATCGTCCGATTGGTCTGCTGTGCCGACGAATTTTTTAACATCCTCATAAACGCGCTCTGCCGCTTCTTGGCAATTTGTCCCTGCAGAAAGACCGTCTAAACACTGTTCGAGCCGGTCATCGCCATACATGTTTTTTTCAAGATCTAAGGCTTCGGTGACCCCATCTGTGACCGTCAAAAAGCTTTCCCCAGGCGTAAGCTGATAGCTGTCTGTGCTAAAAGGAAACCCAGGAACGGCACAAAGAGGCGGCCCCCCAGCGCTTTCTGAATCCAACAAACGCACTTTCTCGCCGGGGACAAAAATAAAAGGCGGTTCATGGCCAGCAATACAATAGTCCAGCTGCCCAGTCTGAAGATCAAGAATCCCAGCAAAAACCGTCACAAACATCGATTCTTTATTGTCTCGAGAGATCTCATCATTGGCCTCTGTCATGATCGCCGCCAGATCGCCTTGACGACGCAAAACAATACTGCGCAAAAGTGCTTTTGTCAGGGACATGAACAAAGAGGCGGGCACGCCTTTATCCGTCACATCACCGATCATCACAAACAAAGACCGATCATCGATCATAAAGACATCATATAAATCCCCTCCGACCGCGCGGGCGGGCTCCAAGGTGGCATGAAAGGTGAACTCATGATGCCCGGCACAGACTTCTTGTGCATCTGGGAGCATGGACATTTGAATATTCCGGGCGGCTGTGAGTTCCCCTTCGACCTTCAGTGCCGCTTCTTTTTGCACAGCAAGGTCTTTTTCGAGACCGCGCTTGGTCTGCTCTAAAATAAGAGCGGTTGAGGTCACCATGGCTGTAAAGAGTAAAATACTCGCCAAGCTTGTAAAGCTATAGTCCAATAACAGGCGTTCTTCCAAATAAAAGACCCAACAGCCCGCAATCAGGGCGCCAAGAAGCCCCAAAAGCACAACAGCCCCATAGCGGGGATGCAAAAGGGGCACCGTCAAAATCAAAAGCAGACCAACCCCAAAAGTCATCCCCCATTCCATCCAAGGGGCATGATGGGGGCGCGTTAAAAGCGGTTCACCATGGCTGAGATAGCCAAAAATATTCTCTAAGAGCTGAACCTGGATTTCCGTGCCTTGCATCGCTGGCCCTTGGGGAGTGGCATGGTAATCCCCCAGCCCCAAAGCGGACGATCCCACCAAGATAAAGCGTTGGCTCAAAAGGTCGGGGGCAACCGTGCCTTGCAAAATCTCTGTCGCTGAAACAAAGCGATTGGGCTGATGTGGCGAAAAATGCACCCAAATCCGACCATCTGCCGCCGTGGGAATGCGATAATTGCCTATTTTCACAGCCTCAAGCCCTGTGCCTTCCGCCATGATGGTCGTAAACACAGGTGCGGATAGGGCCACCCGGAACAATTCTGCAGCCAAAGACGGATGCAAACCATTTTGCAACGACACCACCATCGGCATCCGGCGCATGACGTTATCCTCTTCCGAGGGGACACTAATGACGCCTTGCCCAGCACTGGCCATCATCAGCAGATCAAGACTGCGCAGGGCCACCGGAAAATCGAGAAGAAAAGATTTGGGATCTCCGCCCTGTAAAAGCACAGGCGTGCGTTTTAAAGGTCGCGTGGGCCCGCTGCTTAAGCCCGTGACCGCCAGGATCGCTTTGTTCTGACGCAAGCTTTGCGCCAGGATTTTGTCATTGGAGGGCAGGGCTTCCAATGTCTTTGCCAGCGCCTCTGGAATATTTGGATAAGTCTTTAAGATACGGTCTGGTGAGGACCGATCCGGTTCGGAGAAAAACATATCAAGCCCGATGGCTGCTGGCTTTTGCGCGGCAATTTTATCAATCAATTTCGCAATTTCCGTGCGCGGCCACGGCCATTGCCCATGGGCTTCTAAGCTCGCTTCATCAATATCAACAATCAGGGCCGGGCGGTGATTTGCGTCCCGTGGCGCAATTTTCTGATAGAGATCATAGACAAAAAAGCGCAACTGATTGGCCGCCGATAGCTCCAAGGACTGTAAAAATAAAAACAAACCGAGCAAAACAAAACCAACCAGCCGCGTTTGAGTATGCCGCCCGATCGACAGATAGGCTTGAGAAAGAGATGCCAGGGAGGGATGTTTTAAAAAGCCCATCGGAATCTTCCTCTAAAAGTTTTTTTAGAGTATTTCACTTTTTTCTCGAAAAGGTCGTCTAAAATTTTTGCGCCGACGCAAAGAAAACGGTTCTACTCTTGCAAGAGCGCCAAAAAAATCTCACCATAACGCTGTAATTTGCTCTCCCCAATCCCAGGCAAATCGGCCATCTCCTCTAAGCTTTGCGGGCGACGGCGGGCCATGGCCAGCAAGCTACTATCATGGAACACCACATAAGGCGGTACAGCTTGGCTTTTGGCCAGATCCATACGCTTTTCTTTCAACTGCAAGAACAGAGCATAGCCCGCTTCGTCCAAGCTTTCAGCGGTCTCAGCGCTGCGCCCCGCAGACCGTCTTTCACTTTGACCTTGTGTTTTTGCCAGGGCTTTGCGGCTTTCTTTGGCTGGATCCCGACGCAGCTCCACCGTTTTTTCGCCCCTTAGAACCTCTCGCACATCGGGGCCAAGCTTCATCGCCCCATGCTGGTCATGGTCGATTTGCACCAGCTCTAAAGCCACCAACTGCCGGGCCACAGACCGCCACCCCTCGCGGCCGTAATCGCGGCCAATCCCCCATGTGCTGAGGCGATCATGGCCAAAGCGTTTCACCTTTTCCGCCTCGCTGCCCATCAGCACGTCAATCACATGGGCAGGGCCAAAGCGCTGCCCCGTGCGATACACACAAGATAGAAATTTTTGCGCCGCTTCCGTGCCATCATAATGCTCCACCGGCTCGAGGCAGGTATCGCAATTGCCGCAAGGGGTTTCGAGGTCTTCATCAAAATAAGACAGTAAGACTTGGCGGCGGCAGCGCACGGTCTCACAAAATCCCAGCAAAGCCTCAATTTTGCGTTTTTCCAGACGTTTTTGCGCCTCCGGAGCCTCGGAATCATCAATCATTTGCAAAAGACGCACAACATCCTGCAAGCCATAAACCATCCACGCATCAGCGGGCAAGCCATCCCGCCCGGCGCGACCTGTTTCTTGGTAATAGGCTTCCAAGCTTTTTGGCAAATCCAAATGGGCCACGAACCGCACATCGGGCTTGTCAATGCCCATGCCAAAGGCAATGGTTGCCACCATGATAATGCCGTCTTCGCGCAAAAAACGTTCTTGATTCCCATGGCGCTGGTCTGCGGGCAGCCCGGCATGGTAGGGCAGAGCTTTGAGCCCTCGGCTTTCGAGCCACGCCGCTGTTTCTTCGACTTTGCGCCGGCTGAGACAATAGACAATCCCGGCATGGGTCTTGTGACGCTGTTTGATAAAAGCGAGAAGCTGGTCCCGGCCATTATGGCGCGGCTTGATGTGATATTGAATATTGGGACGATCGAAGCTCGCCAGAAAGTGACGGCCTTCTTCCAGGCCTAAGCGCTCGGCGATGTCGCGCCGGGTTGGGCCATCCGCCGTCGCCGTCAACGCCAGGCGCGGTACCCAGGCAAAGCGCTCTTTCAAAAGCGAAAGTTGGCGATATTCTGGGCGGAAATCATGCCCCCATTGGGACACGCAATGGGCTTCATCAATGGCGAACAGGGCGATCTCAACCCGTTCAAGGGTCTCCAGAAAACTGTCTGTGAGCAAGCGTTCTGGCGCGACATAGAGCAAATCCAATTGCCCAGAGAGCAACGCCCGAAAGGTTTCAGAGGCTTCACGGGCCGACAAAGAAGAATTCAACGCCGCCGCCGCCACCCCATTTTGACGCAAAGCCTCGACTTGATCCCGCATCAGCGCAATCAAGGGCGACACCACAATCCCGACCCCAGACCGGCATAAGGCCGGGATCTGATAGCATAAGGATTTCCCGCCCCCCGTTGGCATCAAGACCAAGGCATCCCCTCCTTGGAGGGCATGGTTAATAATCTCGGCCTGCAAACCGCGAAAGGCCTCAAACCCAAAAATGTCTTTCAAAGCCCCAAGAGGCGATTCATAAGGCGGACGCGCATAGGGAATGGCGAGAGGCGGGGCGTCCTCTGGAAAAGGCGGGTCTTCCTGCGGCCAAGGCGCCGCGCCAGACTGAAAATCTTCTGCGTCTCCCCAACCGGGATCCTGGGGATCTTCTGGCCAAGGCGGGGCGTCCTCTGGCCTGTGGCGGGGGTCGTCACCGGCCTCTGCCCCAAAATCTTCCCGCGCATCAAATAAATCCCGCGCCATTAAACGCTCTTCCTTTCGGCTTTAGAGCCCGACCCATGATTCCAATTTGGTTGTGACGCTCTCAAATTTTCCTTAGAGCAAAGCTGGTTAAAGTGGAAACACTTTAACCATGCGTTTTGCGGCAAAAATAAAGACATAGAGCATTTCCACTGATTCAAGATAAAAATGAAATGCTCTAGGGCCGAAACTATCTCAAGGGCCACCATGACGATGAAGTCAACGTCATCCTCAGCGCAACAGG
>DDLW01000156.1 GCA_002340345.1 Alphaproteobacteria bacterium UBA2562
ATTATGCAGAGGTCTTTATGATATTTGGCGGTGAAGAGTGAGGATCCTCATTTCCAGATTGGAAGTATATTTTATGGCATCTGGAAATCTACTATTAGTAATTATTGATCATGTAAATCAAGCAAAAATTGCGTTCTGTTGATTTCAAGATGCTGCGTCACCTTTAAGGTTATATTTAATGTAGTTCTACTATTTATGATATTTATTATTTTTGATTGTAAATGAAATATCGTTCGATAAAATAGAAACCAATGTTTGGTGTCAAGCATGCCGCAGAATAAGAATTACAAATGGGGTCACTTTACATCAAATATTTGAATGATATGTCTTATGGCAAAAGAAATAACGGTTCTCTCTTTAAGACATAAAGGTGTTTGCAAGACGAGTGTTTGGCTTAAATATAAGAATTTGGAATGTCAGAGGTTCTCCACGAAAGTGAGGTCAAGATGAAAAATGCTGGTCCACCCATCCTTCGTGAGACAACAGACCTATCACATCCTGAAAAATCTGCGATTCAACAGGCGGTACAAGAACAGATTATCGAATGCCTCAATCGATTTTATGCTATTGAAAGCGGGATGTGGGGAAAGCCGATTAATGCTTTAATTTTAAGAACCATTATCCAAGGAAAGCTGCAAAATCGTCTTTATGATATTTCTTCATTGTCGGAAAGTCTTGATCTGCCGCTTACGACAATTCATCGCAAAGTCCATGAGCTGGTCAAAACAGGATATGTCCATCACAAAAAACTTGGGAAGTCAGTCTATCTGATCCCGACAGAGAAAACACAAATCAGTATGGATAAATCCTTTGATGATATGCTCCAGACGATAAAGCGCCTTTATACAGGAACTTAGAGTTTTCCCATGTGATCTTATAGGGTTTTGTGCCAATCTCGGAGCCATTCCAATAACGCGTCGCCTGGCATGGAGCGCGCGATGAACCATCCTTGGGCTTCATCACAGCCGAGAGTGCGGATGAATTCCCAATCGGCTTTGGTTTCAACACCTTCTGCAACAATGCGCATTTCCATGATTTTGCCAAGTTGCACGGAAGCTTCAACAATGGCCCGCGCATCCCGGTCTTCACGGGCGCCAATAATAAAGCTGCGGTCAATCTTGAGCTCATTAAAAGGCAGATCCCTCAGTTTCTGCAAAGAAGAATAGCCCGTGCCAAAATCATCAATCGAAAGCCCGATTTCATTCATGCGCAATCGGCCAAGCACATCCAGGCCACTCACCGCATCATGCATCATGCTGCTTTCCGTCACTTCTAAAGTGATCGAGGCTGGAGGCAGGCCATAGCTGCGGGCAAGCGCCATGATCTTATCAGGCAAGGCCAATTCTGTGAGGCTCGGGGCCGAAAAATTGATGGCAACCCCAACATCAATGCCGTTTTTGCGCCAGAGCATGGCTTGTTTTAAGCTCCGGTCCACCACAATATCCGTCAGGCGATCAATCAATCCCGAGGTCTCTGCCAAGGGAATAAAGGCATCTGGTCCGACCAAACCATGGAGAGGATGGTCCCAACGGACCAAAGCTTCGACGGACATTAAACTGCCGGTCTGAGGATTGACTTTCGGTTGGTAATGGACTTGAATTTTTTCGTTGCGGATGGCTTCTTGGAGCTCGGCCTCGCTCAGATCATTGACAAAAGATGGTATTTCTGGTTCCAAAGGCCGGTCGACATTTTGCAAAGCGATCATCAGATCTTTCGAGGAAACAGGTTTTTTTAACGCGCCAACAACGCGAAGCCCTTGGGCTTTGGCCAAATTCCGCGACATGCGCAATAATTTCTCATCAACACCGCTGGCTAAAATCAAGGCTGTATTCGCATTGCGATCTCGTAAATGGCGAAATAATTCAATGCCATCAACATCCGGCATTTGAAGATCTGTGATGATAAGATCAAAAGCATCGGGCGCTGCATCAATCATGCGCATGGCCTCACGGCCATTGGCTGCGGCGGCGACAGCTTTTAGCCCAAATTTCCCGAGGATTCTTGCCATCACCATGCGTGAATATGCTTCATCCTCGACCAGCAGGGCCGAAAGTTTAGGAAATTCGCTCTGCTCAAGGGTCATGATCAACGTATAAAGCTATGGTGCGAGAAAGATGGACATAGCCACAAACTCTCTTTGAAGTGGGTTCTCACTGTGACTTCATCAGCACTTTTTCTTTTGGTCTGTGCGGGTGATTTCTAAAATCTTTGAGAGGCCCAGTCCCTGATGTTTGTTTGCTGTGGCTATAATGATCGTTACAGTGCCGCCTCTGCACCAAAAAGAAAAGTATTAGTCTTAGATGTCATAACATTGTAATAGCAATGACATAGAGATGTTTTCTTCGAAATTAATAGAAGCTCTTGAGGGGGGAATCACTTATAAGAAGTACTGTTTCTTTTTCACTATCGTTTTTATTATTTTTGAGTCAAAAAAACATGGGGTCTCTGGCGATGAGGTCTTGAAGGAAAAGTGAAAATAGGGCCTTAAAATATATTAATATTTTGAAATTATTGCATATTATTTTGAAGGTGTTTTTTAAATCCCTTGTCTTATTAAAGGTAGCGTTATTTGTGGGACAAGCTTTGAATCAACCAGTCAACAGGGATAGCACAACACAGGCTATTCTCGACAACAGCTTGCAGGGCCGTGCGGCTATACATATTGATCCAGCTGTTTGGCGGGACGTCTTGAGGTCTTTCAAGGATGTTGAACCGAACATCCTTTAGACCAAGCGTTCGAATCGAAAGAGGCGCGCCCATTTTTCAGGGCGCATAATGGCGAAGACATGCCCTTCAAATCAGCCCCTTAGAGCAAAGTGCGACTGGATAGAAACATCCCGTCGATACGTCT
>DDLW01000111.1 GCA_002340345.1 Alphaproteobacteria bacterium UBA2562
GGCAAAAACAATAAGAGAGAGCTTTTTTCGCTTGCGCGATATTAAGGGGTCTTTTGAAAAAGACCCCCTAAGACCCCCTAAAACTTTTTCACAGGCCTTTTTAGCCCCCTTTCCCTAGAACATCTCGAACCTTTCCGGCCAATTGCTTCAGAGAAAACGGCTTTGGTAAGAAATGAATATCGGCATCTTGGTCCAAGCGCTCTCGGAAATTATCTTCCGCATAGCCCGAAATGAAAATCACTTTAAGATCAGGGCGATTTTCGCGAATTTGCCGCACCATTTCAGGCCCATCCATTTGCGGCATCACCACATCTGTGATCAGAAGATCAATCATTTTATTTTCTGTTTCTAAAATTTGTAAGGCCTGTTCCCCTGATCCGGCTTCGAGCACATGATAGCCTTTTTGTCGGAGCGCACGGGTGGAGAAAAGACGGACCGCTTCTTCATCTTCCACCAGCAGAACCGTGCCAGAGCCGGTAAGATCGCCACTGGGTTGCACATCGACAACCGTTTGATCCGTCTTGCTCGGCATTTCAGGAAGTTCATAGCGGGGCAGATAAATTGAGAAGGTTGTGCCTTCGCCAATTTTACTATCAACAAAAAGAAAACCATCAAATTGCTTGATAATGCCATAAACCGTTGACAGCCCAAGCCCCGTCCCACTGCCAACTTCTTTCGTCGTGAAAAAAGGCTCAAAAATGCGCTGTAAAATCTCGGGCTCAATGCCGCAGCCTGTATCAATCACTTCGATCAAAACATAATCGCCCGCTGGCATTTCTTCTGTCAGGCGTCGTAAGGGACGTTCCATCGCCACATTGTCCGTACGGATTGTCAACATGCCGCTTGGCAGACCGCCGGGGTCATTAATGGCATCGCGGGCATTGACCGCAAGATTGATAATAACATTTTCCATCTGGCTGAGATCAACGCGTACGGGGAAAAGATCGCGGCCATGAATAATATTCAGTTTAATATTCTCACCAATCAGCCGTTTGAGCATATGGGTGAGCTCGGCCAGGGCATCTGTGAGATCAAGAACTTGGGGACGGAGCGCTTGTTTGCGTGAAAAGGCTAAAAGTTGGCGCACAAGATTGGCCGCACGATTGCTGGCATTGCGAATCTGAGAAATATCCGAGAACTCGGCTTCTCCTGGATGATGGCGCTGCATAAGAAGATCACAATGCCCGGTAATCGCGGTGAGCATATTGTTAAAATCATGGGCAACCCCGCCTGCCAATTGCCCCACAGCCTGCATTTTTTGCGATTGCGCAAATTGCAATTCTAGACGTTTTTGTTCTGTGGCATCGAGGAAGTGAAGAATAAATCCCGTTGGTTTATCAACAACATCGCGGGTTTGAGAGACAAAGACGGCGGCTGGAATTTCAGCTTTGCCGGTCAGTTTCACTTCCAAAGCACCGGTCAGCTTTTTTCCCTCTGTGACATCCCGTAGCCTTTGCTGCAACAGAGATTTATGGTCCTCTTCGACAAAGGTTAGAAGCGGTTGGCCAACAACAAGGCGGCTTTTTGTCGGCTGAACCATTTCTCGAAAAGCACGATTTGCCGCAGAGATCTGTGCTTGGGTATCAACCAGCAGAATGCCCACCGGGGCATTTTCGAAAATTTGTTGGAACCGATGCTCGGAGCGGCGTAAGGCTTCTTCCCAATCGCCTTTCACAGAGAGCCTTCGCACCACAGTGCGTGTGTAAAGCCTAAGATCACGCGGCGCTTTTATTTCCTCAACCGGGTCACCGTCAATGACAACATCGCGTGGCATTTCATAGACGGTTTGCTGTACACGGCTTTCAAAAACATCCCCATCCTTGGTCAGAAAACAGACGATATTACGGTCTTCTTCTTCATTACGGCTATAGGGGTCATGGGGGGATGTTTGGATCCCACGGCGATCGGCGATAATATCGCTCAGTTTCAATCCACCACCGACAAGAAAATCCAAATCACACCCAAGCCAAGAAAGAAACGTGCGGTTTGCATAAAGAAAACTACCGTTCTCATCAACGGAATATACCCCAACAGGAAGATCATCAATCAGATCTGAAAGATTATAAAAGGCTTCTTTCCAATGTTCGCGCTCGGCGCGGCGGTCTTTGATATCATCAATTTTCCAAAGACGGCGCTGGTGACAAATCGGAAGAACCGACACTTCATGCCAACGGGTCTTATCGTCTTGACCACGAAAAGCCAATTCTGCTTTTGCAGGGATTAAGGCTTCGGCTTGGGCAAAGATATTTTTTAGGATGCTTTGGTCGTCCTGCCGGGCCAAAAAAGGCTGAAGAGCGTCTAGGGTCATCAGAAAAGAAGCGCGTGTGAACGGAAGGGGCCCAGATTTTTGGCGTCCTTGGATCTGGTCTTCAAGGGGAAACCCTCTAAAGAAATCCCAAAAAACTTGATTGCCGTAATGAATATGACCGTTTTGATCGACCACAGCTTGGCCATTTGGCATGGCCTCTAATGTGGCCTGCATAAGAGCAAGTTCTTGTTTATTCTTTTCTTTTTGCCGCCAAAGCTGCCAAGATAACAATAGGCTCAAGAGGCATAAAAAGCTTAAAACAATCAAATCTGTGTATAAAGGGGTCGCCGAAAGCGCATCGCCCCGTAATAAACCATGGGTGTAATAGCTAAATATTACCACAGCCCCACCGCCAAGGAAGGCCGCAAAAAGGCCCCAAAAAAGCGGGAGAGACCAAAACCGCACCGGGCAGCGATCGTCAAGAAGGGGGAGTGTTTTGGCCTCATGCGGGTCTGTCTGATGTTCGCTGTTTTTGACATTCAAAGCATTGGATGCCATTGCTTTTGATCCCCCAAAGCAAATCCTGTGCTTGCTTGACAGGTCTTGCGACAATATTACATCCCGCGACCAGGAGGGGCCGATGGGGCATAGTGATCGTTCATTTTGCCGTTAAGAGGCTGCGCCCTCAGCACATCTTGTGTTCTTGCCGTTTCTACATGTCGACCGAATCACAAAGGTTTTCCCCTGTGAGCGCAGTGACCGCGAGACAAGCCTTAAAGGCTACAAAACTTAGCGCTGCTTATAGAGAAAAACACAAAATGAGGGACATTTCAGACGACATGCAAAGACCTGCAAATCTGGCAAAATTATGGTTAAGACAATCTTGTTACCCGTCTCTGGTCAGATGGGCAAGGGCTTCTGTCACAGTTTCTTATTTTTGCTGAAATTTACGAGACAAACGCGCTTCATTCTAAAATTTTTGCGCAATACCAATCTAAAGCCGTCAAAAGAGCGTCCGCAATGGCTTGACGCGTTTGGGGTTTGGCAATCCAAAGTTCTTCGTCTCGATTCACAATAATGCCAGCTTCAAATAAGACAGCGGGCATGGTCGCGCTATGCAAAACAATAAGATCATCAAAGCGATAAACACCGCGCTCTGGATCAATCAAAGGCCTGTTTTCCTTTGGAATCGGTTCAGCATGATGCAGGCTTGGGGTAAAGCCATGGACCCGTAACTGCCCTCCAAAGGCACGCGCAAACACCCGAGAGGCACGCGCATAGGGGTTGCGCTTGGAATAAAAAAGCGAATAGCCAGCATAACGGTCACTATAGCGCTGTTTTTGGCCCTCATACTGCCAAGTTGACAGATAATGGGGCTGGACAGAATCATGATGAAGAGACAAGAAAAGATGAGCTTGCGCTTGTTTGGCCTGGGCTGTACGCGCGCGCAAAGCGATTTTGTTGCCGTCAGGATTGATGACAACAAGCTGGTAGCCTGCCTGTTCGAGGGTGACCCGCACAGAGTCCGCAAGAGCATGGTTAAAGCGCCACTCACTGCGCCCGCGTGCAGAAATCGCCCCTGGTCGCTCCCGGCTATGGCCGATATCAAGCGCAAGAATGAAAGACGCCCGGGGGCATTGCGCCCCTGTTTCTGCCACCGCCACAAGAGGTGAGAGTAGCATTGCACAAGATATGATGAGATAAGAAAGACTTTTGAGGGCAGCAGGATTCACGGGATGGACTTTCTATGACGAAAGGTCTGGGACGAAAGGTCTGGAGCGTTTTTGAGGGCGCAAAAGTGACCTTAAGGGACCTTTTGAAAAAGATCTCTCTAGAGCAAAGTACAGCTGGATGGAAACATCCAGTCGACAGGTCTTGCGACAAAAACAAAAACAGAGAGCATTTCATCTGATTCAATATAAAAGCGAAATGCTTTAGAGTCATTCGCGATCAAACCTAAGTCGCGAATGACTCTAGAGTCTTATTTTTGCCGCAAAACGAAAGCGACCAAGTGACGCCACCTGATTGCGCTTTGCTCTAACCAAATTCGAAAGCCGAAAGATTTTTACGACTCGCATCTATCACAAGAGAGCGTGTTCTGGGGGGGAAGGCACGGGCTGTGCAATTGTGCCGTTCACAGATGCGGCATGTCACACCAATGGGCGTCATCGTCTGCGGCGCGCTAAGATCCAGCCCGTCTCCGTAAACAATCCGGGAGGCATGGGAGATCTCACACCCTAAGCTGATGGCCAATTTCCGGGGCGGATCTGGCCAGGGGCTTGGCATGGTCTCGAGGGTTCGTGAAATTGTCAGATAGGCCGCGCCATCTTGCAATTCCACCGGCTGAACCAATGTCTGGCCAGGGCTTGCAAAGGCGTCATGAATACGCCAGCGCGGGCAGGTGCCCCCGAAACGGGCGAAATGAAAACCGCTAGCGGAAAAGCGCTTTGAAACATTGCCCGCATTGTCCAGACGCAACAGAAAAAACGGCACGCCTCGCATATCTGGTCTTTGTAATGTTGTGAGCCGATGGGCGACTTGCTCTATGCTGGCATCAAACCTGGCGGACAGGAGTGTAATATCGTAACGCAAATGTTCGGCAGCACTCCGAAATGGCCCATAGGGCATCATAACCGCACCCGCGAAATAATTGGCCAGACCAATTCTGCATAGTTTTTCCGCATCCCTGGTCCGAAATCCGGCTACGGCGATCAGGTCATCAAGCATATCAGCTTCTTCTTCCAGAGCAATTTGAACCGCAATCTGAAAAATCCGGCTAGACCCCGACAAGAGCTCTGAGAGGAAAAGGCGCCGGTTATGCCGGTCGAATCGCCTTTGGCTGTCGGTCATCGCATGCATCGGCAATATTGACACACGCACACCATGCTTACGGACCAAATGATCGCGAAGCCCTGCCAGAAGATTATCGGCAGGCTTCAAAGTCGCATTTAGTTTTTCCGCTTTCTCATCAAGGGCCTGAATGAAATTATGTCTTGCATGAAAATAATCGCGAACCTCTTCGATTGGAAATCTGTCTTGTTGCTCAGACAAGATGGCAGGGATCCCCGCTGCTGGTTTCTTTGAAGGCTGTTCGTCCTGAATGTTCCGATAATGTCGGTACAAATCTAAAAAGGCCGTTGTTAAAGCTGGTGTCGCCTCAGCGGCCTGCAGGATTTCAGCACGGGTCAATCCCACCCTTTCAAACAAAGGGTCTGCGAGCACCTCTGTCAGTTCGGCGGCGAGTTTTGCTTCCTGTTCTCCACTCAGCTCCCGTAAATCCAGATCACAGGTTTCCGCTAGGGCAAGCAAAAGCCTTGCGGTGAGAGGACGTTGATCCCTTTCGATCAAATTCAGATAACTCGCAGAGATATTGAGACGCTCTGCCAAAGCAGATTGGCTGAGGTCCATTTCCTGTCGCAAACGGCGAACCCTAGGACCCGCGAAAATCTTTTTGCTGACCATGACAACCTTTACAAATTACAGAAACCCTATGTCAATCTATTGACATAAAGACATTTTTTCAATTTTTAGCAGTTGCAGCAAAAAAAGAAAATGTAAATTCTGTCCAGACAAGGCGAAACCAACCGCCGCTTTTCAGTCTCTCAGGAAAGGATCTGGTCAATGACGTCTGCTGCGCCTCTCGACATCCCTCCCACTGCGGTCGGATCGCACCTCCGAGCTGCTGTCCCTGGCGCTGCGGCTCATCTTCTCACAGCTGAAGCCTTGACATTTTTGGAACGGCTTGAGCAACGCTTTGGCCCCCGCCGTCGTCAGCTGCTTGATATCCGGGCTGAACGCCAAGCACGACTGGACAGCGGCCATGAGCAGTTGGATTTTCTCGCCGAAACGGCTGACATCCGCCAGGGAGACTGGACTGTCGCCCCGGTCCCAAAGGAATTGCAAGACCGCCGGGTTGAAATTACGGGCCCGGTCGATCGCAAAATGATTATTAACGCCCTCAATTCCGGCGCCCGGGCGTTTATGGCCGATTTCGAGGATTCCTCGACACCAACTTGGAACAACATGATCCAGGGACAGGTCAATCTTTATGATGCCGTGCGTCGTTCGATCTCCCATGTTGATCCGGGCAAAGACCGAGACTATCGCCTGAATGACGAGACGGCCGTTTTGATTGTTCGTCCCCGTGGTTGGCATCTGGAAGAATTCCATATGCATGTCGAAGGACGTCCTATCTCGGCATCTTTGTTCGATTTTGGCCTGTATTTTTTCCATAATGCTGCTGAACTCTTACGGCGAAACAGCGGTCCCTGGTTTTATTTGCCAAAGATGGAAAGCAGGTTGGAGGCGGCCCTGTGGCGCGATGTATTTGAATTTGCCGAGCAGGAAATCGGTCTTCCCAAAGGATCAATTCGCGCAACAATCCTGATTGAAACACTGCCAGCAGCGTTCGAAATGGACGAGATCTTGTATGAGCTGCGCGATTATGCGGCGGGCCTGAATTGTGGGCGCTGGGATTATATTTTTTCAATGATCAAGACTTTGGGCGCGCGTCCAAATTTCATTGTTCCAGATCGCGGGCTTGTCACCATGACGTCTCCAGCCCTACGCGCCTATAGCCAATTGCTCATTAAGACATGCCATCGCCGGGGCGCCCACGCCATGGGGGGCATGGCCGCACAGATCCCGGTCAAAAATGATCCCGCACTGAATGAAGCGGCCTTTGCACGCGTGCGGGCTGACAAGGAGCGAGAGGCCGGAGACGGCCATGACGGCACCTGGGTGGCACATCCTGGTCTGATTGACCTTGCGAAGAGTGCTTTCGACGCGGCGATGCCAGGCCTCAATCAGGTCTCTCGCTTACGGCCTGACGTCCATGTGACGGCCGCTGATCTTTTGAGATGCCCAGAAGGCGCTGTGACAGAAGCCGGATTACGCGGAAATATCCGGGTCGGTATCCGTTATCTCGCGGCTTGGCTGCGCGGTCAGGGCTGTGTTCCCCTCTACAATCTCATGGAAGACGCGGCAACCGCAGAAATCTGCCGTGCTCAGATCTGGCAATGGCGCCGCCATCAAATCGCCCCTGATGGGCTGGGTGTGCTGACCAGTGACCTCCTCAAAACCATTGTTTCCGAAGAAATGGCCGCCATCACAAGCGATGAAGATCCCGGCGCCGCCTGTGTGGGCGAAGCCCGCGATCTCTTCCTTGATTTGTGCCTGAGTGACCGTATGCCTGCCTTTTTAACTTTGCCAGCCTATGCACATTTGCTGGCATCTTCCCAGGGAGAAAGCTTCAATGCGTAACGAAAATAACAGAAAAAGCTATCATGAGCTTCGTGCGGAACTGTTGGCACGGTATCCAGCTGGAACGGCGCCAGGGGGTATTGATCTCGACCATATCATTCAATTGAAAATCCAAAACACATTCTCCACCCATCTCGATATCGCACGTGAAATGGCTGGAATCATGCGTGCTGATATGGCCGCTTATGATGCTGACGCCTCTCAATTCACCCAATCTTTGGGCTGCTGGTCGGGTTTCCACGCACAGCAAAAAGACCTCTGCATAATAT
>DDLW01000070.1 GCA_002340345.1 Alphaproteobacteria bacterium UBA2562
GACTTTTTCGAGAAAAAGTCTTTCAAAAAAATCTAAAGAGCTCTGTAAGCCGCCGCCAAAGCCTCAACATGATCCGAAGTCGCATTCAATGTGACAGAAAGACGCAAGCGGGCTTGCCCCTTTGGCACTGTTGGTGTGCGAATAGCGCGAATATCAAAGCCCTGGGCCTGTAAAGCCTGGGCATAGGCAACAGCTTTCCCCTCCTCTCCCAAGATCAAAGGCAAGATTTGTGTTGGTTGTGTGGTGCCGCTTTCCGGAAAAAGCCTATGGGCCAAGTGGATGCGATCCTGGAGGGCTTGGCGTCGCTCTGGTTCTTCTGCGATGACCTCTAACGCCGCTTGGACCGCCACCGCCGCCAGAGGGGATGGCGCGGTTGTATAGATAAAACTTCGCCCCTTATTGATGAGTGTTTGCTGCATAATTTTCGGCAAGGTCAGCAAAGCACCGGCTTGCCCTAGGGCCTTGCCACAGGTATGGAGAGCAATGAGATTTTCCCGCCCTTCATAAGCTTCTGAAAGGCCACGGCCTTGCACCCCATGCACCCCCGTGCCATGGGCCTCATCGACAATCAAATAGGCGTCATAGCGATCACAAAGCGCCATAAAATCGTCTAAAGGGGCGCAATCGCCATCCATCGAATAAACGGATTCCACAGCAATCCACAGGCCTTTTGCGCCTTTTGCGCGGGCGGACCGGATCGCCGCTTCACAAGACTGGACATCATTATGGGCAAATTTAAGGGTTTGCGCAAAGCTGGCATGGGCGCCTTCCTTCGAACTGGCATGGATCAAGCCATCGAGGAGAAGCGCATCACCCCTTTGCGGCAACGTGGTCAAAAGCGCCAGATTGGCAAGATAGCCCGTGGCCATGAACATCGCCGCCTCAGCCCCGAAAAAATCAGCGGCATAAGCCTCTAAAGCTTCATGGGCGGGGTGGTTGCCTCTCAGAAGGCGGGACCCCCCCGCCCCAAGAGGAAGGCCCCCTTCGAGGGCCGTGATCAGCTGCGCCCGAATCCCAGAATGCTGGCTTAAGCCTAAATAGTCGTTCGAACTAAAATCAATCCCAGCGATCGGTTGGAGGTCTCGAAATTGGTCACGCTGAGAGAGCGTCTTCAACTGGTCTTGTAAGAGCTGGGTCACGCTCATGGTCATGATTGTCTTCTGCTAATTTCGAGGGGTAAAGATCTAAGCGCTGCAAAAGTGCCATATCGCGATTCGCCTGGCTATTGGGCGCTGTCAAAAGCTTTTCCCCAAAAAACACAGAATTCGCCCCGGCAAAAAAGCACAAAGCCTGCGTGCTATCATCCATACTTTCCCGGCCCGCAGAAAGACGAACATAAGATTTCGGCATCATAATGCGCGCAACCGCAATCGTGCGCACAAAAACAAAAGGATCAATCTCCTTTGCATTCTCTAAAGGCGTTCCCTTGACACGCACCAAAAGATTAATTGGGACGCTATCGGGATGTTGCGGCATATTGGCCAATTCCATGAGCAAGCGCGAACGATCCGTCTCGCCTTCTCCCAATCCAAGAATCCCGCCGCAGCACACATTAATGCCCGCATCACGCACCATCTCCAAAGTGTTCAAGCGGTCTTGGAAGCTTCTTGTGGTGATGATTTTATCGTAATATTCGGGCGATGTGTCCAAATTATGGTTATAGTAATCGAGCCCGGCGTCTTTCAGAGCACTGGCTTGGTCTTCGTCCAAAGATCCCAAAGTGACACAGCATTGCATGCCAAGCCCTTTGACCCCCTTGATCATTTCCAACACCAGGGGAAAATCTCTTGCATTTGGATTGCGCCAGGCAGCCCCCATGCAAAAGCGTGTCGCCCCTTTTTCTTTCGCCTCTTTTGCTTCGCTCAGCACTTGTTCTAATTTGACCAAACGCTCTTTTTCCAGGTCAGCGCCATGATGCGCACTTTGTGGACAATAGCCACAATCCTCCGGACAGCCACCTGTCTTAATCGACAGCAAAGAGCTGAATTGGATTTCACGAGGATCAAAGAAATCCCTATGAACACTATGGGCTTTATAAAGAAGGTCCATAAAAGGAAGATCGTAAAGGGCCTGGACTTCTTCCAGACTCCAGTCATGACGGCATGCACCCATTGTTACGTTTTCGCCTTTCCGAGCATTTTAGAGCATGTCACGTTCAATAGTCCTCGGAAGACACGCTCTTTCTTATTATTCTGCCGCAAAACGAAAAAGACCAATCGAAGCCGATGGTTCACGCTTTGCTCTAAAACCTTGCTCCAAAACCGTGAAAGCGCATCGCGCACTTTCCATTGGAAGCCTGTTTCCTCTTTGAAAGCCTTTTATTGCCCTCTGTAAAGACAGAAAAGGCTTTATCTTATTGTTGTTGCCGTAAAACGGACTTTCTCCAGGCTCTCTTCTCCCTATGACTATACCATTTTAGACAAAAGCGATAGGATTTCATCTTGGTAAGCCGCCATAAGAGCGTTTCGGGCTGCCATTTACGACAAAAAATATGGCCTAAACATTTGTTTCTCCGCAAAATATAAAATTTAGAACAAAGACAGCCGCCACAAAAAGACTTTACCAAACAGCACAGATCTGTGTTTATAAGATGATGTTTTTCAGGATGGCTCTTATGCGGAACTGTCCTTCCGCAGTACAGGGCTTTGGGGCTTTGGATCAAAATCTTTGATTTTCATACGCCACATCTTTTTCTATTCTGTGCGAAAGTTACGTCATCTTTGCTAAAGATAAAACCCCTCTCTCTTTGTAAGAATTCTTACGGCCAGAGGGCTGAGAAACCAACCTTTCCCATTGATCTTTAAAATAGATCTTTAAAATAGATTGGCTCTTCCATGCGGGACTTAACGCTTTTTTTAGCCGCTCTTTTTATCGGCATGGGTTTTTTCGCCCTTTACGACCGTATCTATGGCAGCGCAGATCCTATTGCCGGCCTGTATTGCATGCCAAGCATTGTGAGAGCCGGTGACCCCGTCTATTGCGAAGATCTCAGCCTTTACGCACAGGATGTTGCGTGGGATTTTGATGGCGCCGACCCCCAATGGATGAATCCCAATTCAGGACCTGTCGCACTGCGCTTTTCTAAAGCTGGAGACCGGGTTATTACCGTAACAGCCTCAACCGCAGATGGTCGCCAAGACCAAAAACGCTTTTCGCTCCGTATCACAGAGAGCAACCTTATGGATGAACCGCAACTGATCACTTTACATGTCCAAGCTCTTGAGGAAAAAGTCACTCTCGAAAAGCGCTTCCCCATCGACGAAGTCAAAGACGACCACCCGCACGCCTTTGATGCCGATGAACAACGCTATGAATTCCTCTTCGAAGCCGATCCAGGATATGACATTCAAGGCGTCAGGCTGCAAATGCGTTCCACAAGTGGCATGGTCAATCTCCGCTCGCGCACCCTGCCCGATCGCAATGCCGCCCAGATCGAATTTACGCTCCGGAGCGGCCCCAAAGCGGACCCTTACCGCGCCTGGTTTCGTGGCGATGCCATTTTGATCCAGTCCGCAATCGTCGATTCCGAAGGGCTGGATATTCTGGGTGACTTCTACATTGACCATTATGGGACCTATCGCCTCCCCCGCCTGTCCTTATCAGAACTTCGCTGGATAGAATTGCTGGATAGCGAAGGCGAGATCTTAGCCGCTGGGGCACCTGGCGAAGAAATGATCTCCCGCGATGGCCGTCTTGGGTTTCGCCTGAGAGACCAAGGCGATACGAGCCTGCTGACCGTCACCAAAAGGCGCATGAATTAGGGGTTAGAGCATTTCGCTTTTAATTTGAATTAGGTGAAATGCTCTAAAAAACGCCAATATGTTCCGTTTGTGCGCAAGGGGGCGCCTTTTTCAAGAAAACGTCTTTCGAAAAGCTTTTGTTTTTGGAACGTTACCGGCTTTCCTTTGGCCAAAAGCCATAGGCGCGTTCAACATGACAAATCTGGACGTGGTAGGCGCGATACCAACCCTCACGCCCTTTTTCTTGGGCTTTCCTATGCGCCGCATGATTTTTCCACGCCTGTGCAGCCTGAACATCCTGCCAATAAGAAATAGAAATGCCAAAGCCAGAAGGCGCGCGCGCAGACTCAAAGCCTAAAAAGCCAGGCTGTTGGTTGGCTAAAGCCTCCATATGCTGTGCTGCTAGGTCATAGTCTTGGTCTTCTTGCAAGGAGTCGCGCGATGAAAGGTTGCTCTTCACTTCTCCTTGTTCAACTTTCTGGTTTTCTCCCTCGCCTGGCTGCATGCGCCAAGAGGTGAAAATCACGGCAACATAAGGAGGGCTCTGGGGAGACATTGCGCTTGGTTGAAATTCTATTTCAGTCACAAGCTTTTTCTCCTCATAAGAACCAAAAATGAACTCTCAAAAAGACAGAAAATTACAATGTCAAAAATAGAGGCAAAAATCCAATATCTCTCTGAAAGGCATGCATTTTGTGCATGTCGGTATTGCGGTTTTCCTTATGGTGCTCTGCTGCGAAACCAGTAGAGTTCGCCGCACAGCAAGACATATGAGAGTGCCATGCTGGCCAGTTTGATGTTGTTTTTAAGAAAAAGCAACATCCCGTTTTCGAGCTGAGATCCGACGATCTGCACTCGAAGGGGTCCTTAGGGGCCCTACGTCTCCCAGACGTGAAGCCTCCCTGTTCAAGACTTTAGCCCCGACCATTGCTGGTCGGGGCCTTTTTTTATGGCAGCCTTATGCGCTTGCAGAGCTATGGAAACACGCCGTCTTGCATCTGTCTCCATGCCCAAAGACAAAGATCAGCTTCGACGGATCGTCATCACCCCTTGGATGGCATAAGCCAAAACCGTCACACCGACCAGACCAATGCCCCAAATAACACCGATCAACAACCAATCAACAGGACCGCCCGCATCGGTAAAACCACTTTCCGTCACCCAAGCCATAATCGCCAAAGCCACAAAGCCACCAATCACACCAATGATTTCAGAGCGAATAAGGCGGGCGCCTTCCAACTTGCCTTCCCGTAAAAACACAAAGCCAAAAGCCACAAGACCGCCAATCGCGACAAGAAGCAAAAGCCAGAATAAAGGCCCCATCATTTCTTGGAAGACGGAAATTAAAGTACCCAGATCAAGATCTTTCATATCGCCTCTCCTTAAGCCTGGCCGCGTAACATGGACAAATAGGTTGGTTTCAGAGCCATAGTCTTCATCACCCAAGTGATCCAAAGCTCTTCTAAAGGCGCGATCACACCGGGGAAAGACGGCACGAGATTGTTTTGATAGTCAAATTCAACAAGCATCGCCCGACCCAATTGTGTGATCAGAGGACAAGACGTATAACCATTGTAAAATGAATCGCTTGTTTTCCCATCAACCGTCGCCACAATTTGATCAACGGCAACAGGAACTTGCCATTTCACGCTTGCCGCTGTTTTGCCTTTTGGAACCCCGGCGATATCCCCAACAGCCCAAATATTGTCAAACCGTTCATGGCGCAACGTCTTCTTATCGACTTCCATCCAACCATCATGGGCAAAGGCCCCTGTTTGCCAGGCCAAAGGGCTATAGCGCACAGGATTTGGCGCACGCATGGGCGGAATGACATTGACAAAGTCATAAGGGATTTCTTCTTGGCCTTCGGGGGTTGAGAACACACCCACTTTACGGCTGAGATCAATCCCCGTCATCACCCGGTCAGGTATGATCTTAATATCGCGCTCAAGATAGAGCATACGCACTTTTTCATTGACGATGGGAACACTGAATAAAGTCTTATTATGCGCGGCGTAGACCAGTTCTGTTTTCTTACGCGTGCCCCGGCGGCGCAGATAGTCATCTGTAATAAAAGTGTATTTTAAAGGCGCTCCTGCGCATTTCATTTCCGTCGCAGGCCGCAAAAACAGACCTTGCCCGCCTTCATCCGCAAAGCGTGACATGGCCTGCCATGTGGCTTCCGCTTTCTCCGGGCTATGATACACACTTCCTAAGCCATCTTGGCCAATGCGATCCGTATCCATCCCTTCGATCGCCGCATAGTCGAGAATCATTCCGGTTGCAACCACCAGATAATCATATTTGATTTTTTGTCCCGAAGCTGTTGTGACACTGTTGCCCTCTGGGTCAAACTCCTGCACAGCCTGCTCGATCAGGTCAATATTCGATGGCAGATAATCTTTGGTCGTCGAGGTGACATAGCCCTTAGACTTCAAACCTGCGGCAACCAAAGTATATCCAGGTTGATAGTAATGGGCTTTACGCGCATCAATGATCGTGATTTTCGCCCCGTCGAAGCGCTCTGCTAAGCGTGATGCCACAGACAAACCTGCCGCCCCCGCCCCTGCAATCACAATGTGAGCACTCGTTTTAACAGGTGTTGCTTGCGATTCTTTTTGTGCTAAAGGCACACTTGCCAAAACAGCGCCGGCTGCTGTGGCCTTGAAAAGATCACGACGATTGAGTCCACCACTCCCTTTTTCAGAACTGGAGTGCCGTGATGGGGTCAATTTTGACATATGCGAGTGTTTCCTTCCCTGCTGACTTCTAAAGACTGTCTTTTGGTTTCTACACACATAAAAAGTTGAATGTGCATACAGAAGACACCAAATACTTGCTCTAAGCAAGCTTTAGAGCAGAACTTTAGAGTTTCGTTTTTCGCAGAAATTCCGTCCGTGATGGATGATCATCCTTCCGAATATGCTTTATTATAAGAACAATTGTAATTAAGAAAAAATCTAACAACAAGAATAAGCTGAAAAAAAAAGGCATTTTATGAGATTGTGGGGAAAAATAGCAAGAAAAACAATAACACACGCAACTATAAAGATTTCAGATGAAAGGCCGCACTTTAAAAATTTTAAAGATAGAAAAATATTATTTTAAAAGTTGTTTTTGCTCTGCAGCATCTTCTTAAAGAAAGCCTACTGTGAGTCTTGGGAAATTTTTTTTAAATATAGCCAAAATATTCAAAAATAACCCAAATCATAAATGCTAAACATAACAAAGACACAACATAACAAAGACAAAAGGTGCAAGCCTTCCCTTCAGGTCAATTTTTCAAGATAATCTGCTAAGGCTTTTTTACAGGCCTGATGCGCGGCTTCTAAATCGCTCTTTTGTGCATAGGCACTTTCATACTGTTCAGAACGACAGGCTTCTTCGATATGCTGGGCCACCAAACCCACGGAAAGAACCCCAAGATTCCGCGCAACGCCTTTTAATTGATGGGATTCCTCAAGAACATTCTCGCTATCTTGTGCGTCTATTGCTGTTACAAGTTTTTGGATCGCCTCGTCTATGGTCTCCAAAAAACGCGTCAATAATTTCCCTAAGCGCTCTGGCCCTAAAGCGGTGCACAGCGAATCTATATGTGCGAGATCTAAAATATCTTCTTCAGTGTTAAAGTTTGTCACTTTACCCTCAACTTAGAATAATGTTTCACTTTGGATTATGAAAAACGCATCAAAGGTATTACAAGACTCAGCACGACCAAAAGATGAATTTCCAAAGAATAAATCCACCTTTTCTGTGTGTTTTACCGTCTTCAAAGGATTGGTCTCAAGGTATTATCTACACCATCGACTGCAACCTTTGAAAGAATTTTTTTTAAGCGCCTTAATTCTAAATATCAAAAGACGACTCAAAACAAAAAAAACGCTTAAACAACAGCATTGTAAAACTCTTAGAAAATCTCATGACAGAAAAATTTTCTAAACTTTCTATTTAAAGATAAGACTTCATCATAAAGCCCATTAAACAACCTTATTTTAAAGCAAATTAAAAGAAAAAGTCTAAAGTATTTTTATAGAATTACATTTTTACACAAAGCTAAAAGATATTTTCTATTTTCGTTTTTGCCGTAGAGTGAATTAAGTGATGGCCTTACGATTTGGTTTCCGCCACAATTGAAATTATATAAAGCACAACAGTCAAGCAATGAAAAATTTAACAAAACATCTCCAGAGCACTGGAATTACCATTCTGCAGTCATTCTTTAGAACAAGTCTATTATAATTATATTTTTAAATATTAATAATAGTTTATAAATAATTATTTAGATATGTTGAATTTAGATTCTAAATCATTCTTTATGAGCACAAAGTGCAGCCGGATGGAAACCTCTCATGGCCTCTTTCCTCGCTTTCCAGTCTTAACCTTTTCAACAACTTCCGTGGCTTTGCCGCGCGAAATCCAAGCTAAATTGAGGAGGCCTATTGCAGTTTTGATCTGATATCCCTAATTACTGGCTGATCCTTTATGAAGAGGCCTTTGAGGTTGGCTGTATCATTTCTCCATCTCCCCAGAGAGCCCCCTTCATGACACCATCCTTCAATCCCCAATCGGGCAAGCTGCCTTGCCGATTGGCACACACATTAGATTTGATAATATCACATGTGGACTCCAAAAAGTCTGGACCCTGCGAAAAGGAGACCTTAAAAAATGTCCGCAGAAACGGCAAAGGCCACGGAAACTATGAGCTTTCAGGCGGAAGTCAGCCGCCTTCTCGATATTGTTGCCAATGCGCTCTATTCTGACCGAGAAATTTTTCTGCGTGAGCTGATTTCCAATGCTTCGGATGCTTGTGATAAATTACGCTATGAAGCGCTGACCAAAGCAGACCTCATTGCTGAAGATCCTGATTTTAAACTCACCTTAATTCCCGCAGAAGATGAGAAAACACTGATTCTGGCCGATAATGGCATTGGCATGAACCGCCAAGATTTGATTGACAATTTAGGGACGATTGCGCGTTCTGGCACCGCAGCCTTTATGCAGCATCTTGCCACAGCGCAACAGCAAGATGGTGAGAAATCCCCCGCTTTGATTGGTCAATTTGGGGTTGGTTTTTATTCTGCTTTTATGGTGTCCGAAAAAGTTGAGGTCACAAGCCGCAAAGCCGGAGACAAAGACTGCTGGCAATGGATTTCAGATGGCAAAGGCGCTTATGAAATTTCTGAAGTCGAAGCCCCGTCTCCCACGTTCCGTGGCACGGCCATTAAGCTTTTCCTGAAAGAGGACGCTGGCGAATTTCTGGATGAGAACCGTTTGGAGACCATTGTCAAACGCTATTCAGACCATATCGGCCTGCCTATTCTCCTCCAAAAAGGCGACGAAGACCCCAAAACCCTCAATGCCAGCCAAGCGCTTTGGACCGTGCCCAAAAGCGAAATTTCTGAAAATGAGTATAAAGAATTCTACCACCATGTTGGCCACGGCTTTGGAGATCCTTGGCTGACCCTGCATTTCCACGCTGAAGGCATGCTAGAATATACAGGTTTGCTGTATGTGCCAGATCAAAAACCGTTTGATTTGCTAGACCCTGACCGTAAGAACCGTATGAAACTTTACGTTAAACGGGTCTTTATTACCGATGATTGCCAAGATCTTTTGCCGCCTTATCTTCGCTTTTTGCGCGGTGTTATTGACACAGAAGACCTGCCCTTGAATGTCAGCCGGGAATTGCTGCAAAACAATCCCATGCTCACAAAAATCAAAAATGGTGTCACAAAACGCGTTTTGGAGGCTTTGAAAAAGCGTCACCAAGAGGAAGATCAGACAGACTATGAGGCCTTTTGGGATAATTTCGGGGCGGTCTTAAAAGAAGGCCTTTATGAGGACTTCACAAATAAAGAAAGTCTTTTGACCCTCTGTCGTTTCCGGAGCACCCATGGTGAGGGCTGGTATAGCCTTTCCGACTATGTTGGCAGACTGCAAGAGGGCCAAGACGCGATTTTCTACATCACCGGCTCTGACATTGAGACCATGAAAAAAAGCCCTCAATTAGAAGGCTTTAAAGCAAAAGGCATCGAAGTTCTTCTGCTCAGCGATCCTGTGGATGAATTCTGGATTCCCATGGTGAGCCTGTTTGAAGACAAAGCCTTCAAATCTGTAACGCGCGGTGATGTCGACCTCGACAAAGTAACAGGCGAAGAAACCGGGGACCGTGACAGCAAGGATGAAGCGACAGAATCCACCGAAAAAGAAGGTTTAGAGGCCCTCATCGCCGCCATCAAGCTGGCGCTTGGTGATAAAGTCCGGGATGTCAAAGCCTCACACCGTCTCACCGAGTCCCTCGTCTGCTTGGTTGCCGGCGAAGGCGATATGGATATCAATTTAGAACGCCTCTTGCGCCAGCATAATAAGCTGGATCAGATGGCCCAACGCGTTCTGGAGATTAATCCCAAACATGCCCTTATCGCAGGCCTTGCTACGCGGATGGGCAAAGACAATGCCCCACAGGACCAAGAGATGGCTGATTTAGCCTGGCTTCTTCTGGATCAGGCCCGCATTCTCGAAGGGGAACCAATCGCAGATCCCCAGGCCTTTGCGACCCGCCTGTCCACCCTGCTGCAAAAAGGCTATGGCCTATAAGAAAGGCGTGTGGAGGATCTTAGCAGATCCTCCACAAACCTCGAAAAACCATATCAGCCTCTCTTGCTGTCAAAATATTGAAATTTTTTATGGCTTCAAAAAATAAGTCAGAGCCTACAATTTATATTTTTTCCATAATTATAGTTTTTTATGACTAAAGTCACTCATGGGCGCTCTTCTTATCCTTAGAATAGTCTGATGGTTTTTTGAAAAAGGAGCCTCTTTTGACAGAGAGCCTTTTTTGAAAAAGCTGCGGTGCCTGAGCTGAATGTCAATCAGAGAGTCATAAATTCTCTTAAATGACGATGAGCTCTGTTTTTCTTTCACTGCCCAAGACGTCATTAAGAATCGTAAGCTTTTTTAAAAATGCCAAACCTTAAACTCTTTTGGTTTCTGGAGATTTTATGGTTTCATATCTTTCAAGCAAGATCACAGAATAAGACCAATCAAAGGCTTTGATCTTTGCTTTGAACGTGGGGAGAACGCGGATGTTACATTTTGCGACAGGCGAAGCGCGGCCACCAGGCCAGGAAGAAAGGCGCCGCGCGGCAAGACGTGTCGAACCACACTTGTCTATTCGCATCAACGACGGCTACTATCAGACCTTGAATTGGAGTCTTGTCGGATTGCTTGTTGCTGGCAATGATCCGCTCCCAGACCAGCCCGAGCATGATGTCACATTCATGCCCCTCGCGCCCGGAGACCCTTCCCTTACCGTCAGAATGACGATTGTGCGCCGTGATCCTGAACGCGGCCAAATGGCATTGACCGTAAAAGAACTTTCAGAAGATATGCGGCTTTATATGGATCAAGCGGTTATGCTGCATTTATCCGATAAAGGCTATTGCGATACCGAACGCCGCCATGCCTATCGCCAACAAGATCCAGCACTCTCCATTAAAATTAATGGCCACCGTTATAAAACCAATAATTGGAGCCTCACCGGCTTGTCCATTGCGGATTATTATGGCGATCATGATGGGGTGATTCCCTTGCCTGGACGCAATTTGTCCATGCAATTCCTGCCAACGCCGACCAGTGAAGTTGGGTTGCCTGCAGAGGCAAAAGTCATTTCTTATAATGCGGGTCTTCGTCATTTACAGCTTGAACTTTGCGACTGTAATCATTCGCTGTTCATGTTCATGTCCACGATTCTCCAGCGCCAAGGGTAAAGCCATTATAGCGCCTGCTGGACCCGTCTCGGGCCTTCGCGAAGAGAGAGCTTGATTTTGAATCGCCGCAGAGACCGCGCGTCTTGCGAATCTCTCTTAGGGGACATCGCTCTCATAAAAACAAAGCTGACAGCATTTTTGCTGACTCTCAAGAAACGCAACAGGGCTGGCCCCTCTTATTTTTCATGCTGACCACAATTACAATCAACAGGATAGCGTGCGGCTTCGAGTCCAAGACCAATCAGTTGGCGTGCGGCTTCTGCCGAATCACCATTACAAAATTTATCAGCCCAAAGGGACAGAGACTGTGCTTCTTCTCCCCGCAGATTGATTTCGACATGCGCTTTAGTCTCATTCTTAACAATACTCTGGCCCATAGGTTCCTTGTCCTCATTTTGACGACAGCCTTTTGCGTCTCTTCTTCAGTCAGAAAATGCTGTCAGTTTTTGGTTTGACCGCAAAACGGATCACAGCCATGCCCTGATCCCTTTGCCTTTTGCTCGCAATCTTTTCTATAAAGACGCTTTGAAAATAGTTCGCAACATCTCTTTAGAGAGTTTGCCTTTATAAACCTTAAGACTTCAACATAACCACAAAAAAAATCTGATGACAATGGACTTGCGGGCAAAAGGCTCCGTCCGGCCCCAATGGACATCACTTTCGTTTCAATAATTCACGATCATCATCCCTTCAAAGAAGGGCAACTCACACCAACCGGAGAAACAATCCCTATGCCACGCGGCGTTCATTTCCTGATGACTCTGCCCGCCGTCGCCCCCCACTCTCTTCCTTAGAACAAAGCTGGTTAAAGGGGCGGCCCCTTTAACCAGCTTTGTTCTAGGGGAATATGAGGGGGCCTTTTCCAAAAGGTCCCCTTCATCACAAGCGGCAAAATCAATGTTGCAAAATCAAGATTCATGCTATGAGAAACGCCGTGGCGCCTTCGACCCCTGTCCTGGCAACAGAACAGACCTGTGCTTTATTGACGGATTGGAAAGCGCTGCTGTATGTCTTTGTTTTACCGCAAAACGGATCAAAAGATGGATCCGCCCCTTTGCCCCCCCCTTTGCTCTGGCCTGAACCAAGATTCTAAGGAGACAAGCGAATGATTCCTCGTTATGCGCGTGAGCAAATGGTGTCCATCTGGGAACCGGCGAATAAATTTCGGATCTGGTTTTTGATTGAAGCCCATGCTTGCGATGCCATGGCGGAAATCGGTGTCATCCCGAAAGAGGCGGCGCAGTCCATTTGGGAAAATGGGGACGAGCCTTATACAGCGATGCGCATTGCGCGCATTGATGAGATCGAGGCGGAAACCCGCCATGATGTTATTGCCTTTACCACAGAACTGGCCGAACAAGTTGGCGATGCCGCCCGCTTTGTCCATCAGGGCATGACCTCTTCTGATGTGCTGGATACCTGTTTGTCCGTGCAATTGACCCAAGCCGCAGACCTGCTCTTGGAAGATCTTGACGCTTTATTGGCGGCCCTGAAGACCCAGACCGAAGCCCATCGGGAGACCTTAACCATTGGGCGGTCCCATGGGATTCATGCCGAGCCAACCACTTTTGGCCTCAAGCTCGCCGGACATTGGGCTGAATTTGCCCGGAACAAAGCCAGGCTTCTGGCTGCCCGTGATGAAATTGCAACTTGCGCCATTTCCGGAGCGGTCGGCACATTTGGCAATATCGATCCTCGGGTCGAAGCCCATGTCGCTGAAAAACTTGGTTTGCGCCCGGAGCCCGTCTCAACCCAAGTCATTCCACGAGATCGCCATGCGGCGTTTTTTGCGACCCTTGGCATCATCGCCAGCAGCATTGAGCGCTTGGCCGTTGAAATCCGCCATTTGCAACGCACAGAAGTTCGTGAAGTCGAAGAATATTTTGCACCGGGACAAAAAGGCTCCTCGGCCATGCCCCATAAGCGGAACCCTATTCTCACGGAAAATCTCACTGGTCTGGCGCGTTTGGTGCGCGGTGCGGCCCTGCCTGCCATGGAGAATGTTGCCCTTTGGCATGAGCGAGATATCTCCCATTCCTCCGTCGAGCGCATGATCGGCCCAGATGCGACGATTACCCTCGATTTCGCCCTTGCCCGCCTAACAGGGGTGGTGGCAAAAATGCTGGTCTATCCAGAAACCATGAAACGCAATTTGAACAAGCTTGGCGGTCTCCATAACTCACAACGTATTCTTTTGGCGCTCACCCAAGCCGGGGTCAGCCGCGAGGACGCCTATCGCCTGGTCCAACGCAATGCCATGAAAGTCTGGGAAGGACTCGAAGCGGGAGAGAGCATTTCTTTCCCCGAACAGCTCAAACAAGATCCAGAGGTCGCTGCGAAGCTCACCCCAGAAGCCATTGAGGCCAGCTTTGATGATGGCTATCACATCAAACGCGTGGGCAAAATCATCGACCGTGTCTTTGCTGGCGAGGAATGACCATGATTTTTGGGGATCGCAAAAGCTTTGTCCCATCCACATCCGATCAACAGGGGGCCGAAAGCCTCTTACCAGCAGGTTTGGCGGACCTCCTGCCCCCTGATGCGGATAAGGAAAATGTGCTGGTCAATGTGATTGCCAGCCATTTTACGGCCTATGGCTATCAGCGCGTCAAACCACCCTTGCTCGAGTTTGAACGTAGCCTGTTGCGGCGCGTCGGTGGCGCAACAGAAGCCCACACCTTTCGGCTTATGGACCCCATTTCCCATGGCATGCTGGGCGTCAGAGCAGACATCACCCCACAAATTGGCCGAATCGCGCAATCACGACTCGCAAATGCCCCAAGGCCGCTGCGGCTTTGCTATACGGGGCAAGTTCTGCGGGTTCATGGTAACCAACTCCGCCCCGAACGCCAATTCACCCAAGCCGGGGTCGAGCTTATCGGCAGTGACCATGTTGATGCCGATGCGGAAATTGTCTTATTGGCGATAGAATGCTTATCCGCGCTTCATATTCCGGGGCTCTCTGTTGATCTGACTTTGCCCTCTCTCGTGCCGACTTTGACGCGCTGGCTGGCGATGGCAGAAGACCGTGCCCAAGCCCTCCGCGACGCCCTAGACCGCAAACATGCCGCAGAAGTCAAAGACTTGGCAGGAGAGCATGCCGATCTCTTTTTGGCTTTGTTGCGCGCGGCCGGACCGGCTGGACCGGCTTTGGCCGCCCTTGAGAAAATTGAAATGCCAGACGAGGCCGCCCAAGAACGCCATCGGCTGGCGCAATTGGTTGTGCGGCTCATGGAGGCCGCCCCTCATCTCACCATCACCATAGACCCCGTCGAACATCGCGGTTATGACTATGAGGCTGGCTTGTCTTTCGCTCTTTTTGCAAAAGGCGTGAAAGGAGAGCTAGGGCGCGGCGGTCGATACATCATTGGTGAGAACGGGCAGAAAGACCCAGCCACAGGCTTTACGCTTTATATTGATACGGTTTTGCGCGCAACACCGATGATCAAAATGAAAAAGCGCCTCTATCTCCCCCATGGGACCCCGCTAGACATCGCAAGACAAAAGCGCTTAGAAGGATGGGCCACAATTGCGGCCCTGGCCCCGGAAGACAAAGACACCCCGGACGCCTTGCCCCAAGAAGCAAAACGCTTAGGCTGTGATGCCCTGTGGCAGCAAGACAAAATTGTCGCGCTTTAAGCAAGCCAAGCATATAAGGCAAAACCGTCGGTATGATGGCGCCCATTCTAGAGCAAAGTGCGGCTGGATGGAAACACCCAGTCGATACGTCTTGCGGCAAA
>DDLW01000146.1 GCA_002340345.1 Alphaproteobacteria bacterium UBA2562
TTTGATCGCGAATGACTCTAAAGCTTCAAGGCATGAAGGCCTGCAAAAGACCGCCTCACTTCCACAGACCCTTGCTCCTTTGATGGAATTGCCTATACTCCTTGACTTCTGATATCTCTGTTCTTTTTCCCAGGAGCCCTGTTCCCACCATGACCGATAAGCCAAAAGCCGGTAGCGTCAATAAAGTCGTGCTTGCCTATTCTGGCGGACTTGATACCTCTGTCATTCTGAAATGGTTGCAAGAAACCTATGAATGCGAAGTGGTTACTTTTACCGCTGACCTCGGTCAGGGCGAGGAATTGGAGCCTGCACGCCAAAAAGCAGAAATGTTTGGCATCAAAGAGATCTTTATTGACGATCTGCGCGAAGAATTCGTCCGAGACTTCGTCTTCCCCATGTTTCGCGCCAACACGACCTATGAAGGCGTGTATTTGCTCGGCACCTCTATTGCGCGCCCGCTCATTGCCAAACGCCAGATTGAGATCGCCAAAATGACCGGAGCCGACGCTGTCTCCCATGGCGCAACGGGCAAAGGCAATGACCAAGTCCGGTTCGAACTTGGCTATTATGCCCTCAAGCCGGACATCAAAGTCATTGCCCCTTGGCGGGAATGGGATCTGAATTCGCGCACAAGGCTGTTGGACTATGCGGAGAAAAACCAGATTCCAATCACCAAAGACAAATTTGGTGAGCCCCCCTATTCGACGGATGCCAATCTCTTACATATTTCTTATGAAGGCCGGGCTCTAGAAGATCCCTGGGTCGAAGCTGAGGACAGCATGTTCACCCGCTCGGTCTCTCCCGAACACGCCCCCGACAAAGCGGAATATATCGAAATTGGCTTTGCAAAGGGTGACGCGGTTACTTTTAATGGCGAGGCTCTCTCCCCAGCTGCCATGCTGACAAAATTGAATGACGTCGCAGGCAAACACGGCATTGGCCGCCTTGATCTGGTTGAAAACCGCTTTGTTGGCATGAAATCCAGAGGTGTTTATGAAACGCCTGGGGGGACACTTTTGCTGACAGCCCATCGCGCCATGGAAAGCCTTTGCCTCGATCGCGGTGCCATGCATTTAAAAGACGAGCTCATGCCCAAATATGCATCTCTCGTCTATAACGGCTTCTGGTTCTCCCCAGAACGGCAAATGCTGCAAGCAGCCATCGATCAAAGCCAAGAGCGTGTCAATGGCATTGTGCGCTTGAAGCTTTACAAAGGCTCTGGCCATGTCGTCGGTCGGAAATCCGATGACAGCCTCTATTCCATGGCCCATGTGACCTTTGAGGCCGATAGCGTTTATGATCAAACAGATGCGGAAGGCTTTATTAAGCTCAATGCTTTGCGGTTACGACTTTTAGGGGATCGTGATAGCCGTTAAAGGCTTGCCTTCGGCGACCAAAGGACTTGTCCTTTGGAAACCCTTTTTATAAAAAACCCCGGATCAAGCATAGATCCGGGGTTTTCTTATGGGATGTCTTTCGAAGGATTCTTACTTCAGATAAGCTTCCAACTCATCAGCACCGCCGATTTTCTTACCGCCGATGAAGACTTGTGGAGAGGTTGTCGCCCCGGCAACAGCGCGCAAAGTGCGGCTGGTCACACCATGGCCCAAAGACACTTCTTCATAAGCCACGCCTTTGTCCGCCAAGAGGCGTTTTGCACGGGCACAATGAGGGCAGCCAGGCTTCGTAATAATGGTCGCAAATTCTGGCTCTTTGGCAGCGGGGGCAACATGCTTCAACATAGTGTCCGCATCAGAGACTTTGAAAGGATCGCCTGGCTCTTCTGGCTCGACGAACATTTTTTCGACAGTACCGTCTTTGACGATCATGGAATACCGCCAAGACCGCTTACCAAAGCCGATTGCAGATTTATCAACCAGCATGCCCATGCCGTCGGTAAATTCGCCATTCCCATCGGCAATAAAATCAATGTTTTCAGCCTGTTGGTCTTTTTGCCAAGATTCCATGACAAAGCCATCATTCACAGACATACACACAATCCGGTTGACACCGGCTTGTTGGAAAACAGGGAACAGCTCGTTATAGCGCGGCACATGGGCTGTAGAGCATGTTGGCGTGAAAGCGCCTGGCAGAGAGAAAACAATGACAGTTTGACCCGCGAACAGCTCGTCCGTGGTGCGATCGACCCACTGGTCGCCATCACGGCATTTGAAAGTCACGCTAGGGACTTTTTTGCCTTCCATGCTGCTATCAACCATTCAATCAACTCCCTTAAAGCAATGTTAGATTGGTTTAAATTGGGCCAAACTGACTTTGGCATTTTCTTTTGAACTCGGAAAAAACTGCCTTTTTTATGGGGTAATTTTTTCCTACACCTTCAGAAGAGCTTCATTCTTGCGCACAAGGATGATCCCTTCCCCAATCACAAAAGCCGCTCAAACCTCTTTTGCGCTGGCTAAACTGATCAGAGCTCTTTTTGATGCAGCTCACATGTTCGTTATTTAGAATTATTCCAATAAGAGTTCAAGGCCTTTTCGCAGTTTTTTTGTTTTTATGATAAGAATCTTATTTCATTGACTTTTTAGGCCTTAAAATATGTGTGTGATCGGCACTATAAAGCGCGCTCTCCGAAAAGTCATGCTCTCCAAGGACATGCCCCACAAGAATCAGAGCTGTCCGTGTGAGTTTAGCAACTCTGACTTTCTCGCGAATATCGGCGAGGGTGCCGCGAATAATCTGTTCGTCTGGCCAACTCGCCCGATAAACCACAGCCACAGGACAATCCTCACCATAATGCGGGCTTAAAGTCTCACAGATGACTTTAAGATTACGAATAGAGAGATGGATGGCCAATGTGGCCCCGGCCTGCCCCAAAGTGTCCAGATCTTCACGATTGGGCATCGCTGAAGATTGCATGGCTGTACGCGTAAGAATCAGAGTTTGGCTGATATCGGGGAGTGTCAATTCTGTTTGTAAACTTGCGGCTGCGGCCGCATAGGCGGGCACACCAGGTGTGATGTCAAAAGGAATATTCTTTGTTTTTAAGCGCCGCATTTGTTCTGCAATCGCCCCATACAGAGACGGATCACCACTATGCACCCGCGCGACATCCCATCCCTGTGCATGCGCCTGTTCAATTTCCCCCAGAATCTCATCAAGAGTTAGGGGGGCGGTGTCAATGATGCGTGCTGTCTCTGGTGCAAAAGCAATCACCTCTTTCGGCACCAAAGAGCCTGCATAGAGACAGACCGGGCAAGCGGCAATCAAATCGCGACCACGCAAGGTGATGAGATCAGCGGCCCCTGGCCCAGCGCCAATAAAATGAACGGTCATTCTGCTTGCTCTCCCATGCGCCCAGTGCTCTCTTGTTTTCCTTTGTACCCGCGCGGGGTATAGACATAGTGCTGTCCATTTCCCATCGTTAAAGCCCGACTTTCGGAAGATCCAACAAGAACGAGCGTCAACATATCGACATCTTCAATTTTCAAAGACTCGAGAGACACAACACGAATCTCTTCTCCTGAGCGTCCTAAATTCCGCGCAAGAATGACAGGGCTCGTCGCCGGGCGATGTTTTAAAAGAATCTCTTGTGCTTTCGCCAGCTGGGTGCGCCGCTTCCGAGAGACAGGGTTATAGAATGCAATGACAAAATCGCCCTGGGCGGCGGTTTCGATTCTTTTTTCGATCGCCGCCCAAGGCGTCATCAAATCCGAGAGAGAAATCGTGCAGAAATCATGGCCGAGAGGCGCCCCAATACGCGCTGAAGCGGCCTGTAAGGCTGAGATTCCCGGAGACACATGGAGATCGATTTTTTGCCAATTTGGGTTTGCACCGAACTCCAAACGCTCAAAAACGAGGCTTGCCATGGCATAGATACCAGGATCTCCAGAGCAAACCAAGGCAACACGCTTTCCTTGCGCGGCAAGATCCAAGGCCCTCTCCACCCTTGCGGTTTCTTCGCCAAGTTCAAAAGCTTCCCGCGGCTTTCCAGCAACAGCGGGACCTAAGAGGTCAAGATAAAGATGATAGCCGACAAGCACATCGGCTCTAACAGCAAAGCTTTCACATTCGGGCGTACGCCAATCACGACAGCCTGGCCCAGTGCCAATCACAGCCAAATGACCACGGGCTTGGCCAATGGTTCCAGGCGCCAGAGGCAAAGGCGCTTGGGCAATGGCACAGGTAACATTTTTGGATTTTCGTTTTGCTTGCGTGAGCCACCCAGCCTCTCCGACGGCGGCCAAGGCGGCCCCCTCGGCCACCCCGTGACAGCCGACTTCTTGGAACACGATCTCGGATGGTGTTTGCAAGCGCGGTCGTTCTTGCTCTAGGCGCTTTGCGGGATAAAAGCGCACAGGCAGCCCCAGCTCTTGCGCCAGCTGATGGAGACCAATTTCATCCATTTTGACATCGATAGACACCAGCACCGCGACCGCCTCAAGGGCAATCCCGGCCTCTTCTAAAGACGCAAACAGTAAGCTTTTGATATCTGCTGCAGAAGCGCCGCGTTCACAGCCTATGCCGACAGCAACAACCGTTGGATGATAGACAAGACTCTTGTCTTCTTCTGTTGGCGCCTTGGCGATGGTGCAATAAATGCTATGGGAAACCTCACGCGTCTCTGGAGAAGGTTCAGACCATGGCAAACCAGCCTTTTGTAGCCAATCCACCGGCCAACTTATTTCGTCCCGATGGAGCGCCACACTGTCTCCTGCCAGCAACGCCGCCATAAAGGCCTTTGCCTGGGGTTTCGAAGCTTCAGACAAACGCCAACCTTTTGGCGGCGCATCGAGAGCAACACCGAAACGACACTCTCCTGCTGTCGTCAAAGCGGCAAAACCTTGTATTTTTTCAGCCAACAACACCGCCCAGGCATTCGCACCATGATGGCCACCTAAGAGGGGAACGATAGACCGCCCATCCTCACTTATGGCCACAACAGGCGGTTCCGCCCTTTTATCGACCAAGAGAGGGGCAATAGCGCGAATGAGAATCCCCGCCGCACAAATCCCAATAATGGGTCGCCCCTGGTCAAAAAGCCCGGCAATCCAAGCTTTAGCCTGATCGAAATGCCCATCTGCTTCGGCAACCCGCCCCACCAAGCCATGCAGCTCTGCATTGGGGATATGGGGCTGCAAAGTTCTGGCCAGCGCCGCCCCTTTTTCTGTCAAAGCCACAAAAGCTGGGGCTTCGAGACACACATTGTCCATGCTATATCCCTGTTGCTTCACAGCGATTCATATCCTTTTCAAGGGGCCAGGAAGAAAGGCGCAAAAAGCCTTTATGCGGCGGTTGGCAATAAAAGCATTGAAAAATAAGGAACCGCCTCGACAGAAACCTCTGACGCGGAAAGGATTTTTTCATCCTCATGCCCGACATGTTCAACATAAATTGCTGTCTCCAGCAAGGCACGCTGTTCTAAGAGTCTGCGAATTTTCGCGAAATGGCGCCCAAGTTTCATAAAGACCAGGGCATGTCCAGAGCGCTGCGCTTGATCCAATTTTTCTGCCAAAAGATCTTCAGAGAGTGTCGCTGGGATCACCAACAGACTTTCATTGCGCGAGACCAAGGGCTGTTGTGCTTGTGCCGCACAGGCCATGATCGAAGACACGCCTGGGACCACTTCAATGGGGTAACGCCCTCCCAAACGGTCGAAAAGATACATGAAGGAGCCGTAGAAAAAGGGATCCCCTTCACAGAGCACAGCAACGCTCTTGCCGTCCTCCAAAGCCTTCGCGAGGGTCGCAGCCGCACGATCATAGGCCGCTTCTAATAAAGACAGGTCCGGACCAATCGGCAGACGCAAAATGATCTCTTCGGCTTCTTTTGGGATATGGGGCGCTGCGATTTGACGGGCGAGACTTGCCCCCACTTCAGGCGCGGGATAGGCAATAATATCAACAGATTGTAAAAGACGAAATGCCTTCAGCGTGATCAGATCTGGGTCTCCAGGACCGATGCCCAGCCCCCATAAGACCCCTGTTGTTTTGGGCATATGTCCAGTCTCTCCCTGTTGCGGTAAAGGCGCTGAAGATGTGTTCTCGCTTTGGGTCACTGGAAGGCTTTCTGTAATTTGATTTGTGTTACCGGCATGAAGGGCCGCCATATCAAAGGTCCTTTGGCCCTCTGAAGGGCGTCTCCTTCTGGCTCTTCCGCAAAACCATCAGCACACTCTCCCAACCCTTCTGCATGTTCCGGAGTCAAAAGATGTTTTCTTTTCACAGAATCAGCACGGCTGATCGATAGTCTCGTCAATTGGCCACCAAAAGACGCTTGGAACGCCAACAAAACTTGCTCACTGTCTAACGTCACCGCATTGGCCACCAAACGCCCGCCAGGAGCTAAGCGCTGCCAACAGGCCTCGAGCAATCCTGGAGAAGAAACCGCGCCCCCTAAGAATATCGCTTCTGGGCATCCTGGCAAATCCTGTAGCGCCTCGGGCAAAGACCCAGAGCGAATCTCTAAGCCTGGCACCCCAAGGCTTTCTGCATTATAGGCCATCATGGCTCTTCGCTTTGCATGATGTTCAACGGCAATGGCCTGGCAACGTGGATGGGTGCGCATCCACTCAATTGCCACCGATCCACAACCAGCCCCAAGATCCCAGAGCGTTTGCCCTGGAAATGGTGCGAGGGCTGACAATGTGATGGCACGGACTTCTTGCTTTGTGAGTTGGCCGTCATGTTGATAAACGTCATCTGGCAGCCCTGGCAGCGTGGGGAGAGTCTTTGCCTGGGCATCGGGCCGGCATTCGATGGCCAAAGTGTTTAAATCCGCCCCCCCTTCTGGGATAAAGGGCCAATCGGCCGCGAGAAGAGACTTTTGCCGTTCTTTTGGCCCCCCCATATGCTCTAAGATTGTGATCCGCGACCGGCTATAGCCACGTTCGCTCAACGTCCGCGCCACCTTGCCCACACTCGTTTTATCCCAGGACAAAATGAGTAACTTTGCACCCGGCTGCACATGCGGCAACAACAAAGCGAGAGGACGACCATGCACGGTCAAGCAAGTTGTTTCCGCATGGGACCAGCATACTCTTGCCCGTGCTAAAGCGAAAGCAGAAGAGGCTGGTATAATGCGCATGTCTTCCGCTGCAATCTGACGCGACAACATTTCAACCGCGCCATAGCATGTCGGATCCCCTGTGGCTAAAACACAGACAGCCTGGCCGCGTAAGGCTAAAATCTCTGGCAGCAAGGCAGATGCTGGGGAAGGCCAAGAGAGTTTCGGCCTTTCATCCTGTGCAGGCAACATGGCGAGGTGGCGCTTGCCGCCAATGAAAATATCCGCCGCTTCGACCCAGGCCCGCGCGGCTGGGCTCAAGCCCGCCAGGCCATCATCCCCAATGCCAATGATTGTCAACCAAGGCGAAGACGATTCTTTCGCATCGCTTTGCGCCGGTTCAAAAGCCGTCAGAACCGTCATGCTATTGCTGTCTCCGCTGCTGTTTCGCGAAAAGCTTGCGCGTCCGAGGCCATGAAGAGCGCATTCACCGCCGCCGCGGCCATGGCACTGCCCCCTCGCCGCCCGCGCACCGTAAGATAGTCAATGTCAAGCGCCGCCGCATGGTCTTTCAAAGCCTCTTTCGATTCTGCGGCCCCAACAAACCCAACGGGCAGGCCAAAAACAGCGGCTGGCTTCGGGCCGCCCGCACTGATCATTTCAAGAAGATGGAAAAGAGCCGTTGGCGCATTACCGATGACAACCAATGCCCCTTCCAAGTCTGGCTGCCATAATGTGACCTGAGCTGCAGAACGTGTTGTCCCTAAAGACTGTGCCAAATCTGGCAATCTTGGATCTTGGAGATGGCAATAGAGAGCGCTCGGTGCAGACCCAGTGTTTGCGACGGCTTTCTCTAAAGTGCGATGGATAATGCCTTTTTCTACCATATGCGCATCGACAAAAATAGGACGCCCTTGTGTTAAAACAGCCCGTGCTTGGGCGACACATTGTTCCGAAAACGCGATATCCTCAACCAAATCCACCATCCCGCAGGCATGGATCATTCTCACAATGACAGGCCGTATGTCTGGATCAAAGGCAGAAAGATCAACCTCATGTTCTATAGTTGCAAAAGATTGACGATAGATGGCCTCTGGATTTTTTTCATAGGAAAACATCATGCCGCAAAATCATCCCCCCTTTTCTAAAAGACTCTTAGGGCCAAGAGGATGATCTGCCTGGGGATAGGGATGGTGATGATGATCATGGCCCCCGTCATGGTCATGCCCGTGATCATGACGATGCCCGTGGGGGTGATGGTGATCATGGCCCCCGTGAGGCGCATGCTCATGCCCATGGCCGCTGATGCCTTCGACATGATGATGATGGCTTTCTTGGACCAAGCCAACTTCTTCTTCAAAGCCCAAAACTTGAACGCGATATTTACACATCTGGCAATTCATATTGCCCGTTCCCTCTTGAATCTCCGTAAGACGGTCGAGGAAAGTTGCAATCACATGAGGGTGATCATTCAAATAGCCTGCTTTGACAAATTCAATCTCAGGATGGTTTGCCGCAACTTTATCCGTATGATCATAAATGCGATCGACGAGAATGCCGGTAAAAAGAAAATAGGGAAACACAATAATTCTTTTAAAGCCAAGTTTTGCCGCATGTTCAAGACCAGGCTGAACCAGGGGAAATGTCACACCTGAATAACAGGTTTCGGCCCAACCAAAGCCCATCCCTTCCCACAGCATGCGTGTGATTTTCGAAATATTCGAATTCGCATCCGGATCAGAGGCCCCTCGCCCCACAACCATCAACAAGGTGTCATGGCGTGAGATATGATCTCCGGCCTTTTCAACAGCCTCTTCCACGCGTGCGCCCGCCGCTTGTAGCATTTTTAAGTCAACGGCCAATTCACGGCCATATTCAATCGTAAAGGCGGGATCTTCGTTCCGGCGAATTTCTTCTTGATACGCATTCAAGACCGAGGGAATATCATTTTTCGCATGCCCTGCTGCCATCAGCATGCCAGGCAAAGCATAAATATGCTGCACACCTTGTGCTCTTATGGCGTCTAACCCATCGCGTAAAATCGGACGGGCAAACTCTAAATATCCATAATCGACCACATAATCAGGAAGCTTGGTCCGTAGAATTTCTGACAGATGTGCAAATTCTGCAACGGCTTCTTCGGATCGGCTTCCATGACCGCACAGCATGACACCACGCTTCTCTGACATCTTGGTCTCCTCGAGGCTCAAAATATTTCTTTTTATTAAGCGCTTTTACAGCATAGGCTCGATACGCGCGAAACCCTAAATCAGACCAAGCCAAAAAGAAACATCTTGCATGCCCCTTTGATCATTTTATGGCCTTTCGCTTTTGTCTCGAATCAATAGAAACTCTCTATGTATTTGTTTTTAGAAAAAAATACATGATTAAAGCGAACATATTTTAACCAGCTTCCGTTGAAGAAAGCCCTTTTCCACAATGTCCTCTTTACCAAGACCAAAACCTCTACCGCCTCTTACGCTTATCTTAGGGGGGGCACGATCTGGCAAAAGTCGCTTTGCCGAGGGCTTGGCCTTACAGGCTGAAAGACCTTACTATCTCGCAACAGGCCAGGCGTGGGACACAGAGATGGCAGACCGAATCAAAACCCATAAAGCGCAAAGGGGACCGCAATGGGACAATATCGAAGAACCGCTCGCCCTGACAGACCGTCTTAAAGCGCTGAGTGTCCCTGAAAAACCCATTTTGGTCGATTGTCTGACCCTTTGGCTGACAAATTTGATGATGGCTGAGTATGATATTGCCGTGGAAAGACAACGCCTTTTAGAGTGCCTTCCCGATCTTCCTGGCCCTGTCCTGTTCGTTTCTAATGAAGTCGGTTTTGGTATTGTCCCGGACAATGCCTTAGCACGTCGCTTTCGGGATGAGGCAGGACGTTTGCATCAAGCACTTGCTGCGCGTGCCGATTCTGTTTATCTCTTGGTTGCAGGCATTCCTATGACAGTGAAATCCATATAAAGCATGCGGCGATATCTCATCCTACACTTCCATAAAGTTGAAAGGCTTCCGAATGGCACCCACTGCAAAAATTCCAGCGACCATTATCACAGGCTTTCTCGGCGCTGGGAAAACAAGCCTGATCCGGCATCTTTTAGCCAATGCCAAGGGTCGTAAGCTGGGCCTGATTATTAATGAATTTGGTGATCTGGGTGTCGATAAAGATATTGTCGAAGGCTGTGGCCTCGAAAACTGTCCAGAAGAAGATGTCATCGAACTCACCAATGGCTGTATTTGCTGCACCGTCGCCGATGACTTTCTTCCCACCATCCAAACATTATTAGAGCGCGCCACGCCGCCTGATCATATCCTGATTGAAACTTCGGGCTTAGCCCTCCCCAAACCGCTTGTCAAAGCCTTCGGTTGGCCAGATATCCGGACCCGTGTTACCGTTGATGGGGTGATTGCAGTTCTGGATGCTGCGGCTGTTGCCGACGGCCTATTCGCCAGCCATCCAGAGACCTTACAAGCGCAACGCGAAGCTGATCCCAATTTAGACCATGAATCCCCTCTCGAAGAGCTTTTCGAAGAACAGCTTGGCTGTGCGGACTTGGTCATTCTCAATAAAATGGACCTTATCGATGCTGAGAAAGCCGACCTTGCGAAAACAGAGGCCCGTAAGCATTTAC
>DDLW01000169.1 GCA_002340345.1 Alphaproteobacteria bacterium UBA2562
AACGGTTTTCTTGATGTGGCTCGGAGAACAGATCACAGCGCGTGGTATTGGCAATGGCATCTCTTTGATTATTTTCTCGGGGATTGTTGCCGAATTACCAGCGGCTTTGGTCGGGACCCTTGAATTGGGGCGGACCGGGGTAATTTCGGCAGGGGTGATTATCGGTGTTCTCGTGATGGCCGTTGCTGTGATTGCGTTCATTGTGTTCATGGAACGCGCACAAAGGCGGATTATCATCCAATATCCAAAACGGCAGCAGGGGAATAAGGTTTTTGGTGGCGAATCGAGTCATTTACCCCTAAAGCTTAATACAGCAGGGGTGATTCCACCTATTTTTGCGTCTTCTTTGCTGTTGATGCCAATCACTGTGGCGCAGTTTTCTGCTGATTCTAGCCCAGACTGGCTCACCGCGATTACAACCCAACTGGGGCATGGGCAACCACTTTATATTGCCTTTTACCTCGGTTTGATCCTATTCTTCGCCTTCTTTTACACGGCGATCGTGTTTAACCCTGTGGAAACAGCAGATAATTTAAAGAAACATGGGGGCTTTATTCCTGGCATCAGACCAGGTAAAAACACGGCAGAATATCTTGACCAAGTCCTGACCCGGTTGACAACCGTTGGCGCCCTCTATTTGGCGGCTGTTTGTCTTTTGCCGGAATTGCTGCTCACACAGGTTGCTGTGCCTTTCTACTTTGGAGGCACAAGTTTGTTGATTGTTGTGACAGTCACGATGGATACGGTTGCACAAATACATTCGCATCTTTTAGCTCATCAATATAAAGGGCTGATTGAAAAAGCGAAGTTACGGGGGAGGCGATGACAAATCTCATCCTGCTCGGTCCGCCGGGGGCTGGTAAAGGGACTCAGGCGAAACGGCTAGAAACCAAATATGGTTTGGTTCAGCTGTCTACGGGGGATATGCTCCGTGCTGCTGTGGCTGCCGGGACAGAAACAGGCAAGCAAGCTAAAGAAATTATGGAACGAGGGGATTTGGTTCCGGATAATATCATTATTGCAATGATTGCGGAACGAATCGACCAACCAGATGTTTCTAGTGGCTTTATTCTGGATGGCTTTCCACGGACGACAGCACAGGCGCAAGCGCTGGATGGGCTGCTGAAGTTTAAAGGCCGCAAGCTTGATCATGTGATCGAATTAAAGGTTGATGATGAAGCGCTTGTGGAGCGTGTTTCCGGGCGCTTTAGTTGCGCAAAATGTGGCGCAAGCTATCATGACAGCTTTAATCGGCCTAAAAAAGAAAATGTCTGCGATGTTTGTGGCGCAACAGAATTCAAACGGCGTGCCGATGACAATGCAGAAACAGTACGTCAAAGATTAAGTGCCTATCATGCGCAAACAGCACCTTTGCTTCCCTATTATGAAGCGCAAGGTATTTTGCGTTCGCTTGATGGCATGGCAGAAATTGACAGCATTACAGACTCAATGGAAAAAGTTCTTGGTTGATCTGTGATATGTTAATGACACTTGACAAGAGCGCGATAGTTTTTATACTTCGCGCCCTTGATCTATTGTTTTCTTGAGTCCCAAAACAGGCATGCATATTTCATACTCTTTTTGTTTTGGGATTGTTTGCTTGCCTGTAAAGGCAAGAGAGTTTCTCTAAGCATACTCAAAATCTAACGGTTTTGATGATGTCGCACTCAGATCATAAGCTTAGAGCAATGACTCGATTTTTATGAGCTCAGGCGGGTTTAAATCGGGAATGGCTGTTGGATGCGCAACGGTCTCGGTCGGTGGTGCTCTTGCCGCCGGTAATGGAATGAAAGGCGCAGCATAGGCGTGCCAATCGAAGCAAGACCTCATCTCTTTTTGAGATATGCGTTGGTTCGAAATAAGGCCTATGGCTTCAGCTTTTGTGAGATTAAGACAACACTGCTTTTAAAAGGCGGTGGAGGGGTCTCATTTTAAGCAGTGCCGTTCGGTATATGTTAGGAGAAGTGAAGTGGCGCGTATCGCTGGCGTCAATATCCCGACGAACAAGCGCGTTGTGATCGCGCTGACTTACATTCATGGCATTGGCCGGGCTAAATCTCAGGAAATCTGTGATGCCCTGGAAATCCCAGCCGAGCGTCGTGTGAATCAAATGAGTGATGACGATGTTTTGCGTCTTCGCGAGCTTATTGACCGTGACTATCAAGTTGAAGGTGATTTGCGTCGTGAAGTGGCAATGAATATCAAACGCTTGATGGACATGGGCTGTTATCGTGGCTTGCGTCACCGCAAAGGGCTTCCTGTTCGTGGACAGCGCACCCATACAAATGCGCGCACCCGGAAAGGCCCAGCCAGACCAATTGCTGGTAAGAAGAAGTAAAGAGACTTTCTTGTTTAGAGCGCACTATTTCTTTCAGAAGCTTGAAATCCACAATCCAGTTTTGGGTTTTAGTAATATTGAAAGGAATGGTGCGTTTCTCTACAAAGGAAACACTAAGCATAATCGGTATTATGCATCTTAGTGTAAGTCCATTGTCTGTGAACAGTTTGTCATTGTTCGGTTTTTTTTGGGTGCTTATCATAGAGCATCCCATAGAATGGGTTGAGAAAGATGGCCAAGTCTCCTGCCCCGCGCATGCGGCGCCGTGAGCGGAAAAATATTTCCTCAGGTGTGGCCCATGTGGCCGCGAGCTTTAATAACACGATGATCACCATCACCGATGCACAAGGAAACGCAATTTCTTGGTCGTCTGCTGGGATGATGGGGTTCAAAGGGTCTCGCAAATCTACCCCTTACGCAGCGCAGATGGCTGCCGAAGATGCCGGTCGTAAGGCGGCAGAGCACGGCATGAAAACTTTGGATGTTGAAGTGAAAGGCCCTGGTGCTGGTCGTGAATCAGCTTTGCGCGCCCTTCAATCCGCTGGTTTCCAAATTACGGCCATTCGCGATGTGACGCCTATCCCGCATAACGGATGTCGTCCTCCAAAACGTCGTCGCGTTTAAGCTGTCCTCTTTTCTACAGGCCGGGGAGAGTGTCTGACGTTTCCAGGTTAGGCACCCGGAATTGGCCAGTAGAAAAACATCTTCTAGAGCATAGAAGATGCTGTCTGGAACTTAAAAAACGGTTACGTTTTTTTTGACAAGAAGGTTGCCAACGTGATCCAAAAAAATTGGACTGAATTGATTAAGCCTGGAAAGCTTCAAATTGAAGCTGGACATGACCCTCACCGCATGGCAACGGCTGTTGCTGATCCTCTTGAGCGTGGCTTTGGTTTGACGCTTGGGAATGCTTTGCGTCGGGTTTTGTTGTCACAGCTCCAAGGGGCTGCGGTCACTTCTATTCAGATAGATGGCGTTTTGCATGAATTTTCGTCTATCCCCGGCGTTCGTGAAGATGTGACGGATATCGTTCTGAATGTGAAAATGCTGGCGCTGAAAATGCATGGGGATGGCCCCAAACGGATGCGTTTAACAGCAAAAGGTCCCTGTGATGTGACCGGTGGCATGATCGAAACAGGCGCCGATATTGAGGTGATGAACCCTGATCTTCATCTGTTGACCTTAGATGATAATGCAGATGTGACCATGGAATTCATTGTCAATACTGGTAAAGGTTACGTGCCTGCTGCCAATAATCGGCCAGAAGACGCGCCAATTGGTTTGATTCCAATTGATGCTTTGTTTAGCCCTGTCCGCAAAGTGTCTTATAAAATAGACAACACACGTGTTGGTCGTGTTACTGACTATGATAAATTGTCCATCCATATTGAGACCAATGGGGCTGTGACACCGGAAGATTCTTTGGCTTTAGCCGCCCGTATTCTTCAAGATCAATTACAACTGTTTATTAATTTTGAAGAACCACAGCAGGCGAGCGAAGAAGATTCTGCTCTTGAAGTTCCCTTCAATAAAAACTTGCTGCGCAAAGTTGATGAATTGGAACTTTCTGTTCGTTCTGCAAACTGCTTAAAGAACGACAATATTGTTTATATTGGCGATCTGGTTCAAAAAACAGAAGCAGAAATGCTTCGCACGCCGAATTTCGGTCGGAAATCTTTGAATGAGATCAAAGAGGTGCTTTCTCAAATGGGGCTACATTTAGGGATGGAAATTCCCAATTGGCCGCCTGAGAATATTGAAGACTTGGCCAAAAAACTGGAAGAGCCTTACTAAGGTAAATGATAGAGCTATGACCATAGAATGATCTGAAAATGCCGTATTGCATCTTTTAGAAAAAGCCATAGCCTCGCCTTAGGCGCCGTTCAGAAGGGAGCCGACTGCCAAAACATGGCAGGAGACATGGAGTAGAAAGACATGCGACATCGCTTGAGCGGCCGCAAACTAAATCGTACCAGCAGTCACCGTAAAGCTATGTTCAATAACATGGCAGTGGCTCTTTTGAAGCATGAGCAGATTAAGACAACTCTGCCAAAAGCCAAAGACCTGCGGAGCATCGTAGAGCCTTTGATTACCCTTGGAAAGCGCGGTGATTTGCACGCACGTCGCCAAGCTTTTGCGGTCTTAAAAGACGATAAAATCGTCCGCAAACTATTTTCGGACCTTGCCGATCGTTATAAAGACCGTCCTGGGGGCTATACGCGTGTTTTGAAAGCGGGTTTCCGCTATGGTGACACAGCCCCAATGGCGGTGATTGAATTGGTCGATCGCGATGTGGAGGCTAAAGGTCAAGATTCTGGACCTGTCCAAACGGGTGATGATGATTCTATGGCGGCTTAAAGCCTTTTTTCCGTGACGTTCAAAAGAAAACCCCACCTTTTTATGGTGGGGTTTTTTTATGAGATTTTTACTGCGCATACGGCCTGAGGGTAGGGGGATTTCCTTGCTTCTGGCGGTCAAAGGACTTGTCCTTTGGAAAGCTTTTCTTTATGTCCTTAAAGTAAAGCTTGTTAAAGTAGGTGCCCTTTTAGTGATGCGTTTTGCGGTAAAAACCTGAGAGCAAAGGCCAAAAGGATCTTTTATTCTTTTGGTCCGTTTTGCGTTAAGAACAAAGACAGAGAGTATTTCACGCAATTCAGGATAAAAGCGAGATTACGCTCGTGAAGAAAAAGATTCTAGAGAAGGCAAGGGGGCTTTGATGCTAAAATATATGACACTTGCTTTTAGTCTCATGGCTTTTATCAGCCTATTGACCACGCCAAGCTTTGCGCAAAATCGGTTTGTCCCGAATACACAGCAGCAGATTCAGCTTTCTTTTGCGCCGATTGTTAAAAAAGTTGCACCTGCGGTTGTTAATATCTATGCAAAAAAAGTTGTGCGTCGACAAGGACGAATTTCCCCTCTTTTTAATGATCCTTTTTTTCGCCGTTTTTTTGGAGATCGTTTTTCTGGCATCCCAAGAGACCGGGTGGAGAATTCTTTAGGATCTGGTGTCATCGTTGATCCGACGGGGATTGTTGTCACAAATAATCATGTGATCGCAAATGCGACAGAAGTGGTTGTTGTCCTTCCGGATCGGCGGCAATTTGAAGCAAAGATTGAAACAGCAGATAAAAGCACAGATCTTGCGATTTTGAAAATTGAGACAAAAGACCCCGCCCTTCCCTTTGTTACATTAAAAGACTCTGATGATCTTGAGGTGGGTGATCTGGTTTTGGCGATTGGGAATCCTTTTGGGGTGGGACAAACTGTGACCAGCGGTATTGTCTCAGCCTTGGCGCGAACAGCGGTGGGGGTGTCTGATGCAAGCTTTTTCATCCAAACTGATGCGGCGATTAATCCGGGAAATTCTGGAGGGGCTCTTGTCTCAATGGATGGCCGTTTGATCGGTGTTAATACAGCGATTTATTCACGTGATGGAGGATCTCTCGGGATCGGTTTTGCTGTGCCTTCGAATATGGTCCAAACCGTTTTGGAAAGTGCGCGAAGGGGAGGGCCTGTCGTTCGACCATGGGTTGGCTTCAAAGGCAAGGAAGTGACGAATGATCTCGCAGAAGGTCTTGGTTTGCCTCGGCCAAAGGGCGTGTTGGTCGAACGCGTCCATGCCAATGGACCGGCGGCAAAAGCGGGCATACGGGTTGGGGATGTTGTTTTGTCGGTGGAGGGTCAAGAAATTAATAGCCCTCAAGGATTGCGATATCGTCTTTTTACAAAACCTATGGGACGTTCTGTTGCTCTTGAAATTTTGCGGCGTGGGAAGACCATAAGAGCGTCCATGCGCTTACAGCCGCCCCCAGAAGATCCGCCACGCAATGACACTATGATTAAAGGTCACAATCCCTTTTCGGGTGCAATGGTAGCTAATCTCTCACCAGCTTTAGCGAATGAACTTGAACTTGATGACAGTGCGTCTGGAGTTGTCATCCTCTCTATCCAGAGGGGGAGTTTGGCAGCGCGATTAAACATAAGACCCGGGGACCGCATTTTACAGATTTCTAAAAAGGCGGTCAGCACGGTCGGTGCGTTGCAAAAATTGGTCAAGCAGGATCGGCGCAATTGGCATTTTGCGATTGATCGTGGGGGGCGCGTGATTCAAGCCAACATTCGGCTCTAACGTCATGGGAGATCTGGTATGGAAGATAGCCTTTTATACTGAATTGTGGACTTGCCGATGACGTTTCGGCTGGTCTTATGCCTTTAATAGGGTCTCTCTCGGTTTCGCCTTTTATAAGACTCGGCTTGCTATGGGTGATCGTCCCCACGGAGCGGATCGCCGAAACGTTCTGCCGGAGCCGTAAAGAAATGGGGTTCGCCAAGAATATTTTGGAATGGCACAGGGCCAAATATGCGGCTATCGAAAGCGCGATCACGATTGTCATGAAGAATAAAGACAGTTTTCTCAGGCACAGCAATGGGCCCTGAGATATCATAAAGACCGACCTCCCCTAAAAGTTTTATAATCCTATGGCTTTTACCGTTAGGAAGTGTTTCCCGCATTTGTGCGACATGGGGGGGATAGCCAGCTTTTTGAAGGCGGTCTGTCGGGAAAAAAGGTTTGATGGCGGTTCGTGTGACAGGATCTCCATTGATCATGAGTTGACCATTTTTCAGGTCGATAATGGCGGGGCCTTTAACGATGACGCGGCCAATAAGTTGAATATGCGAATCGT
>DDLW01000171.1 GCA_002340345.1 Alphaproteobacteria bacterium UBA2562
TATAAAAGAGAAAGGCTCTAGCCACGACCGCGGTAATTTGGGACCGCTTGTTCTGGAATCCATATATTTTCAGGTGCAGAGCCCGTTTGATAGAAAACATCGATGGGAATGCCGCCGCGGGGATACCAATAGCCACCAATTCTAAGCCATTGAGGGGAAAGAGCATCGACAAGACGGCGGGCAATCATAACCGTGCAATCTTCATGAAAAGCGCCATGGTTCCGGAAAGACCCCAAAAAGAGCTTTAAAGATTTGCTTTCAATCAGCCATTCCGCCGGCACATAATCGATGACAAGATGTGCAAAGTCAGGCTGCCCCGTCATGGGACAGAGGGACGTAAATTCTGGGGCTGTGAAGCGCACACAATAAGAAACATCTTTTTGCGGATTCGGCACTTTCTCCAATTGGGCATCTTCTGGTCGTTCTGGTAAGCGGCTTTGGCCACCAAGTTGGGTCAAATGGTCATAGGATACAGGGTTGCTCATAAACTCTTCCCAGTTTGTGGTTCGCATGGGGCTTCGGGATATTTTGTAGAAGGTGCAAAGGCGTACATCCTCTGGCCAGTGAAAAGGCAAGGGGGACTTTTCATAAGCGTTATACGGGCTCATGTGATGAAGACATGGGCAATTTCCGCAAAAAAAGAAAATAGGCAAAACTATGCTTATAAAAGGAGCAAAATGCAGGAAAGGTCACTTTTTTCTGCGTCAATATGTCAAATAGTGAAGGGGAGGCATGACAAAGCCGTGACAATAAGGTAAAAAGCGCGAAAAAGGGAGGCCCATTTATGGAACATATCGGTCCAGTCATAAGCCGTCATGCGGATGCGCTACATGGTTTAAAACATCTTAAAACCGCTTATTGGAATTTACCAACAGCTTTGCTTTACGAGCAAGCGCTCCGCCGCGATGAAGGTCTTCTCGCCCGTGGTGGCGCCTTTGTTGCCATGACCGGAGACCACACAGGGCGTTCGCCCAATGATAAATTCATTGTGCAACGCAAGATACGGTCGATTGGGGCAAAGTCAATGTGCCAATGGCGCCAGAAACATTCGAAGGCCTTTTGGCAAAAGCCCGGGCGTTCTTACAAGGGCGTGATCTCTTTATCCGGGATGTTTATGCGGGCGCAGATCCTGACCATCGCTTAAAAGTCAGGGTGATGACCCAAACGGCGTGGCATAATATGTTTGCGGCCAATATGTTTATCACGCCGCCTAAGCATGCTTTGGAAGATTTCCAACCGGATTTCACCGTTTTGCAAGTGCCAGGTCTCCAAGCCGATCCTGGAACGGATGGCACCAGATCTGAGGTTTTTGTTATTGTCGATTTCGAAAGCCGCCTGGTTCTCATTGGGGGGACTTGGTATGCGGGCGAAATTAAAAAATCTATTTTCTCGATTCTCAATTATTTATTGCCAGAAAAAAGCATTTTGCCCATGCATTGCTCTGCCAATATTGGAGACCGAGGCGATTCTGCCGTTTTCTTTGGCCTTTCTGGAACAGGGAAAACCACCTTGTCTGCCGATGGCAGCCGCACGCTGATTGGCGATGATGAACATGGTTGGTCCGAACAGGGAATCTTTAATTTCGAAGGCGGTTGTTATGCGAAAGTGATTCGCCTCTCCGCCGAGGCAGAACCAGAGATTTTTGCCACCACCTCTCGGTTTGGGACGATCCTTGAGAATGTGGACATGGATCCTGCAAGCCGTCTTCTTGATTTGGACAGTGCGCGCTATACGGAAAATACCAGAGCCTCTTATCCGCTGTCTTTCATCCCAAATGTGAGTGAAACCGGCCTCGGTGCCCATCCTGAGACCGTGATTATGCTCACCGCAGATGCGTTCGGGGTGTTGCCGCCCATCAGCCAATTGACGGCTGAACAAGCCATGTATCACTTCTTGTCAGGCTATACGGCGCGGGTTGCGGGCACCGAAAAAGGCTTGGGCAGCGAACCACAAGCGACATTCTCGACATGCTTCGGGGCGCCCTTTATGCCGCGCCACCCGTCTGTCTATGCGAAAATGCTCGGCGAGAAAATTGCCCGCCATGGCGCCAAATGCTGGCTTGTCAACACAGGCTGGAGTGGCGGTCGCGCTGGTGTTGGCAGTCGCATGGCAATTGCCCATACAAGATCTATGGTGCGGGCGGCCCTTGATGGTAAGTTGAATGGGGTTGGTGTTGTCGCGGATCCGAATTTTGGCCTTTTGGTTCCCGAAGCGGTCCCCGAAGTGCCGGTCGACGTTTTGACACCTAAGAAAACTTGGAGCGATCCTTCGGCTTATGATGCGACCGCGCGTGAATTACGGGCAAGGTTTGTCGAAAATTTCGAAAAATTCGAAACTTATGTTGATGACCAGGTAAAAGCCGCCGCCGTTCAAGCCGCTGCTTAAAAGGCAAGAGCGCCCAGACAAAAAGGTACCGCCTTTTTGTCTGGGCTTTTTTATAAAAAGCTTTTTGAAAGACTTTTTCTCGAAAAATTCGCCCAATTTCGCGTAAGCGAAAAAAGGCCAGAATTTATCCGCGCTTTGAATAAATCGAAACATCATTTGATTTGGAAAAGCAGGCCAAGCTGTGGCACAGTCCGCGCCCATAAGACACCGCAAGCTTTTATTGCGAGATTGCGAGCCAAAGGAGCAAAGCCAGACATGGGTGCGTCTGAGAAAAGTGGAATTGCCGCCATTGTCCTTGCCGCCGGCAAAGGGACAAGAATGAAATCGGACTTGCCAAAGGTCCTGCATAAAATTGCCCATCGCCCAATGATTTTACATTTGATGGACAGCCTCGCACCCCTAGAACCAGAACAGATTGTCACGGTCATGGGACCGGATATGGACAGTGTTGCCCAGGCGGTCCACCCTTATCCCACCTGCATCCAATATGAAAGATTAGGCACCGGCCATGCTGTGCAAACAGCGCAAAAAGAGCTTGGGACCTTTGATGGTGATGTCTTGATTCTTTATGGTGACACGCCGTTCATTTCGACAGCCACCCAACAGGCTATGATTGCTGAACGTCGGCAAGGGGCAAGCATTGTCGTCTTAGGCTTCACCCCAGAAACGCCAGGGGCTTATGGTCGCTTACAGTTGGATTCTGATGGGTATGTTGAGGCCATTATAGAAGCCGCAGACGCAACGCCAGAACAATTGGCTCTCTCCCTCTGTAATTCTGGGGTCATGTGTGTTGAGGCTATGCTTTTGTTCGACCTCCTCAGCCAGGTCACCAATAATAACGCAAAAGGCGAGTATTATCTGACGGATATTGTGGCGCTGGCCCGTAAAGCTGGGAACAAAACGGCTGTGGTTTCAGCATCTGAAACTGAACTTATGGGGGTCAATTCTCGCCAAGAACTGGCAAAGGCCGAAGCGGTCATGCAAGACAAGCTCCGGCAGCGGGCCATGGATCATGGTGCGTCTATGGTTGATCCTAATTCTGTTTTTCTGTCCTGGGACACGCAGATTGGTCGTGATGTTGTCATTGGCCCCAATGTCGTTTTTGGGCCTGAAGTCACGATTGGAGATCATGTCGATATTCGTGCCTTTTGCCATTTCGAAGGCAGTGTTGTTGCGGATGGGGCTGTTGTTGGGCCTTATGCACGCCTCCGACCTGGGGCGAATATTGGCCCGCACGCCCATATCGGAAATTTTGTCGAAATCAAAAAATCAGAAATTGAGGCCGGCGCGAAAGTCAATCATCTCTCTTATATTGGTGATGCGCAAATTGGGGCGGCAAGCAATATCGGCGCTGGGACTATTACATGTAACTATGATGGTTTTCGTAAGCATCGTACAGAAATCGGCTCGGGCGCTTTCATTGGCTCTAACTCTGCCCTGGTCGCCCCTGTGCAAATCGGCTCCCGTGCCATTATTGGGGCTGGCAGTGTTGTGACCCAAGATGTTGCCGATGGCGCTTTAGCTGTGGCCCGCGGCGCACAAACCGAATTGCCGGGGTGGGCGGAACGGTTCCGGTCAAGTAAAAACACGAAATAAAGCCAATCGAAGAAAGCACCATAAAGTCAGAAACTTTATCGGTTGCCCGCTCTCAAAAATAGGCTGTATCAGGATCACGATTGATGTGTGGCATTATTGGTATTATTGGGAAGAACCCTTGCTCTCCTCTGTTACTTGATGGGCTGAAGCGCTTAGAATATCGCGGCTATGATTCTGCTGGGATTGCCACCTTGGTCAATGGCCATATCGGTCGGCGCCGTGCGGAAGGGAAATTGGTCAATCTCGCCGCCGTGCTTGATGCAGATCCCCTTTCTGGCACCCTTGGCATTGGCCATACCCGTTGGGCAACCCATGGTGTTCCCAATGAAATCAACGCCCATCCCCATGCCACGGACCATGTGGCGGTGGTCCATAATGGCATTATCGAAAACTACCAAGAGCTGCGCGAAGAACTTCGCGGTCGGGGGAATCAATTTGCCACAGACACAGACACCGAAGTCGTCGCCCATCTCTTGTCCCAAGCTTTAGAACAAGGCCTTTCGCCAGAAGACGCCACGCAGCATGTTTTGTCACGGCTTGAAGGGGCTTTTGCCCTTGCGATTATTTTTACCGGCCATCACGATTTGATGATCGGGGCGCGCTTGGGAAGCCCGCTTGCGGTTGGCTATGGTGAAGGTGAAATGTTCTTGGGCTCTGATGCCATGGCTTTAGCGCCCTTAACCCAGCAAATCTCTTATCTTGAAGAGGGTGATTGGGTGATTCTCTGTCCCGATGGTGCTGATGTTCGCGATGCCCAAGGCCAAAAAGTCGAACGGACCATTACGCGCACCGCCCTGTCTGGCGCTTTGATCGGCAAAGCAGGCTATCGCCATTTCATGGAAAAAGAAATCCATGAACAGCCTGCTGTGATTGGCGATACCTTGCACAGCCATTTCAATCCCACAGAGCGCAGCATTGCTTTGCCAGAGATGTCCCTCGATCTCTCCAAAGTCGATCGCATGACCCTGGTGGCCTGCGGTACCGCTTTTTATGCGGGCCTTGTCGGGAAATATTGGTTCGAGCGGATCGCTCGTGTTCCGGTGGAAACAGACATCGCCTCTGAATTCCGCTATCGCGAAGCCCCGATGCCAGAAAAGGGGCTTTCGGTGTTTGTCTCGCAATCTGGGGAAACCGCAGACACCCTTGCGGCCTTGCGCTTTGCGAAATCCCAACAGCAACATATTCTCTCGATCGTGAATGCTCCGGAAAGTAGTATTGCCAGAGAAAGTGACAGTGTGCTTCAGACCCTTGCTGGTCCTGAAATTGGTGTTGCTTCGACAAAAGCGTTTACCACCCAATTGACCGTGATGGCCTGTTTTGCTTTGGCTTTGGCCCGGGCCAAGAACAAGATTAACGCGGCAACAGAAGCCCGCCTGTCCACCGCCTTGACCGAAGTACCAGCTTTGGCCTCGGAGCTTCTCAACCATGATCGCCTGATTAAAGAAATCGCCCATCAGGTGGCCGAAGCCCGCGATGTCCTGTATCTGGGACGGGGAGGTTGTTATCCCATTGCCCTAGAAGGCGCTTTGAAGCTCAAAGAAATCTCTTACATCCATGCAGAAGGCTATGCGGCGGGCGAGATGAAACATGGCCCCATCGCGTTAATTGATGAAAATGTGCCTGTGATTGTCTTGGCCCCCAAAGATGAATTGTTTGAAAAAACAGTCTCCAATATCGAAGAAGTCATGGCCAGGGGCGGAAAAGTCATTTTGATTTCCAACAAACAGGGTCTTGACAGATTAGGGGCCAAAGCTATGGCGGCCATTGAAATGCCAGATTGTGATCCTTTTGTGGCGCCGCTTCTCTATTCGATTCCGATCCAGCTTCTTGCGTATCACACGGCGGTTCATAAAGGCACCGATGTCGATCAACCCCGGAACCTTGCGAAAAGCGTCACTGTTGAGTAGAACAAGGGCTGATCGTCATTCTTTCGCTGACGCGGGATCTTAGAAGGCCTTTTAAAAAGCCCCCTAAGATCCTCCAAAGCTTTTATAGGGATTTTATGAACATGAATTATCTGGTCTTGCTGCGTCATGGGCAAAGTCAGTGGAATCTTGAAAACCGTTTTACGGGTTGGGTGGATGTTGACTTGACAGAAAATGGAGAAGCCGAAGCCCGCCGCGCGGGGCAAGACATGAAGGACATGGCCTTCGATAAAGTCTTTACCTCCACCCAAACACGCGCCAAGCGCACAGCCCAGCTCGCCATGGAAGAAATGGAAAAAGCCGGGGCAAATATGGCCAATATCAAAGGCCAAGACGGCTTTATCACCACCCCCCATGATGATTTGCGGGAACGGGATTATGGCGATCTTGCGGGCTTAAACAAAGCCGAAACCGCTGAGAAATACGGCAAAGATCAAGTCCATATTTGGCGTCGTAGCTTTGACACCCCTCCGCCCAATGGGGAAAGCCTGTCCAATGTCGTCGCGCGGGTTGGTCCCTATTATGAAAGCGCGATTAAAGAATTTGTTGAAGGGGGGCAAAATGTTTTGGTCGCCGCCCATGGCAACAGCCTTCGTGCTTTGCTCGTGGCCTTGGGTGAGCATGAACCGGAAGAAATTCCGTCGATTGAGATCCCCACAGGACGCCCGCTTGTCTTCGAGTTTGAAGCTGGTAAAAAAATGCGTAAATACTACATTGATGAAAAGCCGCAGAGCGCATAATGAATCATTTTTCGCGAACGCGCCTTGGGGGCCTTTTTCAAAAGGCTCCCTAAAAGCTTTTTGATAGACTTTTTCTCGAAAAAGTCGTTCAATTTCGCACAAGCGAAAAGAAGAAGGGGCCTTTCAATGCAAGGCTGTCGTGAACATTCCCAGCGCCGCTCCCTCATGAGCGAAGTGCATTCCCGCCCCCCCGAAATCGTCACAGCCCCCGCCGAAGCCAGCCATATTGTTTTGCTGTCCGGAGAACATGCGCAAAAGGCAGAACGAGCGGCCTTGCTCGAACTTTGCAGTTTTTTCCACGTCACACCGCCACCCCTCGGGTCCCATTTTTTCCAAGAAGATTTCGAAACTTTCCGCCTGCGTTGGGAGCGCCATACGGAATTTTCGTCTTATACTTTTCATCGCACAGGAGCGTTTGAAACCCCTTTTGAAAAGCCCCCGATTACAGAGGTGCCAGAAGATCTCTTAGGCCAGCTCCCGGGAGAGCTGATGGTGGCCATCCATGTCGCCTTTCAAAAACATCCCCCCTATAATCCTGACCGCCCGCCCACGGACTTTTCTGACATTGCCCATTACTATGGCAGCGATGCCCTGGCCGGGGCCTATGTCTCCAGCGGTCAAGCCGAAGCCTTTACGGATTTCCACATTGGCGAGGATGGCTTTAGCCGCTTTCTGGTCCAAGATCGTGGGTTGGGTCGTCGGCAAGCGGGACGGCTCATGCGGCGCTTGTTGGAGATCGAAACTTATCGGACTTTGGCGTTGTTTGGCTTTCCTCTCGCCCGGGATCTTGGCCCGAAAGTGACCCAGGCCGATCGCCGCCTGGCCAAGGTGATGGCCCGCATCAATGACGAGACTCATATTGGCTCCGAGAAAGAATTGCTCAGCGAACTGAGCGATCTGGCCGCTGAAATTGAAAGCTGGTCGGCCCAAAGCAATTACCGATTTGGCGCGACAACCGCTTATCATAGCTTGGTCAGAAAGCGGCTTGAGGAAATCAAAGAACGTCGTATCCAAGGCCTGCCCACCTTAGAAGAATTTATCGAACGGCGGTTTAATCCTGCGGTCGCCACGTGCCAATCGGTCCAAGACAGGCTGGAATCCCTGTCCGTCCGCGTTTCACGCGCCGGTCAACTGTTGCGCACAAGGGTAGATTTAACCCTGCAAGAGCAAAATCAAAATCTCCTCAGCTCCATGGATCGCCGCGCCAATCTGCAAATGCGCTTACAAGAAACCGTCGAAGGCCTGTCTGTCGCGGCAATCTCTTATTACGCCGCCAGCCTCTTAGGCTATTGTGCCAAAGCCCTGAAAGAAGCCGGACTCCTGACCATCGATCCCAACCTGATTATGGGGGGATCGATCCCCATTATTGCCTTGGCTGTGTGGTTCAGTATGCGCCACATCAAGAAATCCATTGAAAAAGCGGCTGAAGAAACGCCGCCTGTCTCCGCCCAGCCAGCACAAGACTCCCAAGACAATAAGCCCCCCTCCCCGACAGAGAAGACATGATGTCACCGCTGAAACAAACGTCTCGGACCGCTTCCGGGCGGCGCTCTTCCCACCGTCGCAGCGAGGAAAAAAGCCCTCTGGTTAGCGCCAAAACCGTTAAAATGGAACCCCGCCCCCGCAGCCAAAGAGAAGAACGCGAGGCCCAAAGACGCGCCGAGCAAAGATTAGCCCGTTTGCGTGCAAAAGAATTCTCCGAACTCTCCGCCGAAATCGAACAGGTGCGGCAATGGCTTGTCGAGCGCAATATCGAAGAAGTCGAATTGGTTGTACCGGATTTCTCTGGCATTGCGCGCGGTAAAATTCTGCCTGCCGAGAAATTTATCAAAGGCTGGGCCAATCATGGCTTGCGCCTCCCAGAAAGTATTTTCATCCAAACCGTCACAGGGGATTTCCCAGAAGAAGACGTGATCTCTCCCACAGATATCGATATTTATCTCTATCCAGATCCAGATTCGATCAGCCTGGTCCCTTGGTATGAAGATGAACCCACCGCCCAAGTGATTTGCGATTGCTATTACAGTGACGGTCGTCCCGTTACCGTAGCCCCTCGTTATGTGTTGCGGCAGATTCTTTCGCTCTATCACGAGCGCGGCTGGGAGCCTGTTATTGGTCCAGAACTTGAGTTCTTTCTGGTTGCCGCCAATACGGATCCTGATTATCCGTTGGAACCGCCGATTGGCCGATCCGGTCGGCCTGAAACCGGGCGTCAGGCCTTTGGCATTGATGCGGTGAATGAATTTGATCCTATTTTTGAATGTATTTATAATTTTTGCGATGACCAAGGCATTGATATCGACACCCTGTCCCATGAAGGCGGGGCCGCCCAGATGGAAATGAATTTCAACCATGGTCCCCCGCTCCGGCTTGCGGATCAGGCCTTCCAATTCAAACGCACGGTCAGAGAAGCCGCCTTACGCCATAATGTTTATGCCACCTTCATGGCCAAGCCCATGCAAGACGAGCCTGGCAGCGCGATGCATATCCATCAAAGCGTGATTGACCGCGAAACCCGTCAGAATCTGTTTGCGGATGCCCATGGGCAAGATACAAGTCTTTTCCTGTCTCATATCGCCGGTTTGCAACGTTATCTCGGCGGTGCTATGCCGATGCTGGCCCCAAATGTGAACAGCTATCGTCGCCTGGTGCCCCATCTTTCGGCACCGATTAACCTCCATTGGGCGCGGGATAATCGGACGGCGGGTTTGCGTGTGCCTTTCTCAGACAAGGATAGCCGCCGTGTTGAAAACCGTGTGGCCGGTGCCGATTGCAATCCCTATCTTGCCATTGCGGCCTCTTTGGCCTGTGGGTATCTCGGCATGATCGAAGCTTTACAGCCCAGCGATGCCTTGGTTGGATCGGCGTATGAAGAGGCCGAACGATTGCCGCGCCATTTGCCAGAGGCTTTGGATCGGTTTAAGCAAATGGCGCGGTTACAGCAATTGCTTGGCAAACAATTTTCCGAGACTTTAAATGCTGTGAAACAAACGGAATGGGAAGCTTATAGCCGCGTCATTAGCTCCTGGGAGCGTGAAAATCTTCTTCTCAATGTTTAGAGCAAAGCGGGTTAAAGGGGGCTGCCACTTTAACCCGCTTTGCTCTAGATTCTTGGTTTTGCCGCAAAACGCAGCGACCAGGGGGATCCACCTGATCGCGCTTTACTCTCGTGTTTCGCTGACGCGAAATTGGACGCCTTTTTCGAGAAAAAGTCTCTCAAAAAGCTTTTGCAAATCATGAGGAATCCTCTTGTGAAGACCCCTTTGTTACAAATGGCCCCGATGAAAAAAGGGATCCCCCTTCTGTTCCTCGGTCTGTGTGTTTTTGGGATTGCTGCGCCCGCAGAAGCCGCGCGGCTTTATGTCGATAAAGATGTTTTTCGCAAATATGAAAATCCTGCAAATGATGGTCAAAGCTGGCAAACAGCCCATCGTTCGCTCACCATGGCCCTCGAACGCGCCCAAGCCGGGGATGAAATCTGGGTTGCCCAAGGGCTCTACCAGCCTCAGATGAAGGATGTCGACCGCCATAACCGGTTTCATGTGCCCAAGAATGTCGCTGTCTTTGGCGGTTTTTCAGGACAAGAGACCGATCTCTCCCAGAGAGATTGGCGCCTCCACCAGACGATTCTCGATGGCAATGTCGGGCTCGACAGCCATGAGCGCGACAATAGCCGTCATGTCGTGGTCTTAGAAGACCGGGCGCGTTTGGATGGTTTTACCATACAGGGGGGCCGCGCCCTTTTAACAGCGGCCGAGCGCCGTCACAGGGCCGCGAAAAATCACAAAGGTCGACAAAATTTTGGCCGTTTTGATGATGAAGCGCCCCTCGCAGAGCCTCACAAAAAGGGGGCTTCCTCTTTTGCCGCCTATGATTATCACGGGGCTGGGGTGCTTCTCCTGCCCGGTGCGCCACAATTGATCAATAGTATTCTGCAAAACAACATCGCCGAGTGGGGCGGGGGGCTTTATAGCGTCTCTGGCAGCCCTGTGCTCTCCAATGTCACATGGCGCCATAATCAAGCCCGGCAAGGCGGTGGCGCGCTCTATCTCCATGGCAAGACCAGCGCGATGGTTAAAAATAGCCGTTTTATCCGGAATAAAAGCGGTCAGGCTGGCGGGGCGATTCTGATTGAAGGCGCACAGGCAAAACCGCGCTTTCACAATGTCTTACTCGTCAGAAACCAAGCCCAAACACGCGGTGGCGCCGTTGCCGCCCTCCATGGCGCCCAAGCCCAATTCCAACAGGCCACCTTTTGGGACAATGAGGCCGAGCATGATGCTGGCGGTCTCTGGAATGGCCCCTATGGTCCGGGCCAAGCCGCGACAGAAACCCATCTCAGCCAGTCCATTTTCTGGCAAAACCACGCCCGTTATGGTCAAGCAGACATGAGCGATTGGAACAATGCCAAGGCCCATCTGAAAGCTGTTCTTTTGCCCATGGGCTATCCCGGCGAAAGGGTGCGCACCAAAGATCCGCTTTTTCTCTCGCCGGAAGGGGGGGATTTTAGGGTCGATGCCCATTCTCCCGCCAAAGGGTGGGGCTATCAAACCAGCGTCAAGGAGGACATCCAATGAGCCTCTCTTCCTCACCATCGCCCTCGAGACCCAGAGTCCAGCGCCGTCTTGCTCTCGCCTGTCTTACGGTCTGTCTTGGGACCATGGTCTTTGCAGTGTTGGCCGCGCCTGCTGAGGCAAAAATCTTCTATGTCAATGGCGCCTATTCAAAACCAGGCAATGGTACAAGTTGGCGCAAGGCCTTCCATTCTCTCCAAAGCGCTTTGAAAGCGGCCAAAGATGGCGATGAGATCTGGATCGCCGCTGGCGTCTATAAGCCAACCCGCAAAGCTTCGCGCCAGGCCAGCTTTAAGCCGCGCCTCGGGGTATCGCTTTATGGCGGGTTCAAAGGCATAGAAAAACAACGCACAGAACGAAACTGGCAGCAAAATCAAACGATTCTCAGCGGCGATATTGGCAAGGCTGGGCATCGCGACGATAACAGCTTTCACATCTTAATTGCCCAAGATCGTGTCGTCTTGGATGGGCTGATTTTCGAATATGGCCATGCCAATGGACCGCGTGATGAGGGCCGAGGTGCGGCCATTTTTGTCAAAGGCCGGAAAGCCCCGATTCTAAGAGATCTGCTGTTTCGCCAGAATAGCGCGCGCGAAGGCGGCGCGCTCTATGCCACAGACCGTGCCAGCCCCAGCTTAACCAGTGTGGCGTTTCAAAATAACCGCGCCGCGCGGGGCGGGGCGATGTTGCTGCGCGGAGAGAGCTTTGCCACCCTGACCCGTGCCGCCTTTGTCGGGAATTTTGCCCGGTGGCGGGGCGGGGCTGTGTTCATTGACCATGGCGCCCAAATGCATAGTGTCGATGTCCGCTTTGAGAACAATGAGACAAAAGGACATGGTGGGGCCATCGCCATCGACCAAGCCGCTTCAGAGGTTTATAGCACCCAAATGACGCTTAATACGGGCCATTTCCGGCAAAATACCGCGGCAGGGCGAGGGGGCGCCCTCCATGGCTTTGAAAAAGTCATCGTGGATCTGCGCAAGGTAACCTTCGACAGTAACAAGGCGCAGGCTGGCGGCGGGGCCATTGCAACGGATTATGAAACGGCTTTACAGCTTCGCCAAGACAGTTTCAGTGATAATGATGGCCATGCGGGTCGCGATAATATCGATGAAAGTGAGGCCACATTGGTGCGGCCTTGATTTTTTCGCTTGCGCGAAAATTGGGCGGCTTTTTCGAGGAAAAGTCTTTCAAAAAGCTTTTGCAAAAGACCCTCATATCGTGCAAGCAAAAATGATCTATCAGCCGTTTGAAAGTCCTTAATTTTCACAAAAAAGAAATTAAAGTGCCGCTGATCCCTCATCTTTTCTCCTTTATAAAAGATTTTGAAGAAAGTTTGTGGGGACAATCATTCTTTTTCTACTTCTATACTATTTTTGCGTGAGTTTTTTTACTATGCGGTCCGAATTAGAGCAGAACTTCATCAAGTCACCGTACTTAAGGTGTTTCTTTTTTGCCCTAAAGCAATATCGCAGACTGGCCTTTCCCAAGAAATGCCATATGAAACTTTTCTGTTTCCTCAGCCTTTTTCTCTTTGTCTGTTTGATCAGTTTTTTAGGCCCTATTCGCTTTTCCTATGCCCAAGACAAACAGAGTCTCGGTTCTGACCAAACGCCGACCGGTGCTTTTTTTACAAATCGCCCCGTCATCCGCTTAGCAAGCTTAGAATGGCCGCCCTATACAGGGGCCAATCTACCAGATCAAGGAGCCTCTGCTTTGGTCGCCCGGCGCGCCTTTGCCGCAATGGGCTATGATATCGAAATCAGCTTTTTACCTTGGCAAAGGGCTGTTAAAGCGACAGAAAATAAAATTTATGATGCCCTGTTCCCAGAATATTTTTCCGAACGGCGGCTCAGCCATTTCATGTATTCCCATGCCATGGGATCGAGCCCTTTAGGCTTTATGCAGCATCAAAAGACACCCATAAAGTGGCAAACCTTGTCCGATTTGAAAAGTCATGTGATCGGCACTGTCAAAGGCTATGTCAACACAGCGCAATTTGATTATTTAGCCCAATCAGGTCAGATGAGAATCGAGCCTGAAATGAATGATTATACAAATATGAAAAAAGTCGCGATGGGTCGTATTCCTTTGGCCATTATTGACCAAAATGTTTTACGCTATTTGAAAAACACCTATCGCCACCATTGGCCACAATCACAAGATCTTGTTTTTAATGCGAAAATTCTTGAAAATAAAATGCTTTTTCTCTGTGCCCCAAAAACAGAGGCCGGAAGAAAGACAATTGAGATTTTTAATCAAGGCCTCACACAGATTAACCCAGAGGAGATTATGAACCGCTATTTTTTGCACGTCCTCGGGCAAAATAGTGTCAAAATCTTATAGAGCCTTTCGGTTTTAACGTGAAGCAGGTGAAAGGCTCTATAAGCCAAAAGCTGTGGCAATTAACGATGGGCGGCAAGTCTCACATTTGGCGGTGACACGGGCCCATGGTCAAGAGGGGCATCCTGGGGCGGTGCGCCCAGAGTTCCGTCTCCAAGGCTGTCCTCTTGCCCTTGTAATTCTGGTAGGGTCTCTGGCATTAAGTCTTCTTGGAGAACCTCGACATCAACCGTCATGCCTTCATAAGCCTCTTCTGCGCCATAATAGCTGCCAACCAGAGGGATCGCTTGCGAAGGATCTCTGGCGACGGCAACACGAATCAGATTATCGCCGCCCACAAGGTTATTTGTCGGGTCAAACTCAACCCAACCAGCGCCTGGAAGGTAAACTTGCATCCAAGCATGGGTAGACCCCGCCCCAATCACATCCTTATTGTTTGCACTTGGTGAAACTATCTTGGGCGCATCATTGGCGGTTTCGGTCTTGCTTGAATCCAGCTGCGGATCATAGAGATATCCAGAGACAAAACGGGCGGCCAGCCCCAAGCTACGACAGGCCTCCATCATAAATAACGCAAAATCGCGGCAGGTCCCGGACCCTTTTTCCAGGGTTTCCAAAGGGTTTTGCGTGCCAGGGTCATAGCGTGCACTATAGTCGAATTGGGCTTTGATCGCATGGTTGATGGCCCGTAAGATTGTAATGCTCTCTTGGTCTTGCGCTTCGGCAAGAACCTGCTGTGTCCATTGGTCAATCTTGTGATCAGGATCGGGGTAATGGCGTTCAATGGTGCGGCCAAGGTCTGGGATATCTTCTGCACTATAGGTAAAAGGTAATTTTTGTGCAAAAGGCTCGATGGTGAATTCTGGGTTGTAGAGGCCATAATGGCGCAGCCGGATAATGCTTTCAAAGGAAAGCGTGTCGGCCTGTGTTTCGAAATCTGCGATGGCAATAGAATTCCCAAAGACATCATGCATCCAACGAATATGGGCTGTGGGTTGGATGGAAAGGGCGGTGTCGATGAGATGCAAATCATGGCTATCACGCGGTCGAAACATCAAGCGGTGAGGGCCAAAAGAGACGGTTTCTCGATAATGATACACCGTGCGATGGCGGACAGTCAGTCGTTTCATGACCTTTGCTTTAAAGTTTTTACCGCAAAACGGACCAAAGGATAAGGTTATCCTTTTGCCTATTCTAGGGTTTTTCCTATAAAGAATCAATATTTTGTCGCTGTTTTCGCATATTTCAAGACAATGCGGTAATATGCTCATTTATTGTTCAGTGAATATTTAGCTTATTCTTTAGGCATCGTATGGGCTGTTTTTGTTTTTGCCAAGGAACAGACCAAAAGAATTTGTTCATCCTTTTGATTTTTGCTTTAGCTTGTCATAAATTTTTGATTTTTATCAAAAAGCACCAAAGCGGTTAAAATACCTGTGCGAAAAGCCCCTGTATCAATGCCGATGCGGTTCCGTCTTCTTTGTGGTGTTTCTGAAACCGTATGGCCATGCACAATAATTTTACCATGATTCACATCAGAATGCAGAAAGCGACCGCGAATCCACATTAAATCTTCGCTTTTTTGCATGTCTAAAGGCACGCCAGGACGAATGCCCGCATGGGCGAAAAAATAATCACCGACCTCGTAGGTGAGCGTTAAATCTTCGAGGAAATCACGGTGTAAAGGCGGGAGCAGGTCAAGAAGAACAGCCCGGGCTTCGACACTGCTTGCCAAAGCGCGGGTCAAATCCTTTGATTTTGCACCATAGCTTTTCAGCATTTCCAGACCCCCTTGCATCAGCCAGGCACGACTCATGCTTTGGGGGGCGCTCTCCATGATTTTTAAAAGAAAATCTTCGTGATTCCCGCGCAAGAAAACGGTTTCAAAATCGGCGAAAGGATCTTTCGTGAGGAACTCTAGCACTTGCCGGCTTCTTGGCCCTCGATCAACATAATCGCCTAAGAAAATAACGATTTTTCGGCTTTCAGGGGATCTTAAGGCGTCTTTACGGATTTTTTCACTTAACCGGCATAACAGATCAAACCGACCATGAATATCACCGACAGCATAAACTTTGTGATCAGGCGGGACTTTTGGCTCCGCAAGGTCGCTATAAGACGGGTCGCCGTGATTATGCCTCATTAGTCTCCTAAGGCAAAGCGGGTTAAGGAAGGGGGCTCTCACCCTGGATTTTATGATAAATTATAAACGCACATCATTGTTTTGTAGCAACGGAAAAAGCATAAGGACTGTAAGTTTAAAGCAAAAAACCTTATCTGAGAATTGATATCGACAACAGCCTTCTTCTCTTTGCTGTGCCATCAGGCGACGTGTTTGAAAAAGTCTTTTTGAAAGCGCCCTAAAGGGGGTCTTGTTGCAAAGAGGTGAGGAGGCCCGAAACACCGGCTTCAACGAGATCAAGAACATGGTCAAAGCCAGCAGGCCCTCCATAATAAGGATCGGGAACATCCTTGATATTTTGGATCTGAGAGGCGGGGGCAAAATCGAGAAAAAGAGCGATTTTACCTTTGCTATTATCAGGCTTTAGGCGTTGCATGGCATCGAGATGGCTATGGTCCATCGCAAGAAGAAGGTCAAATTGATCAAAATCAGCGATTGTAAGCTTACGGGCGCGGAGTTTTGAAAGATCATAACCGCGCTGTTTTGCGGCGTCTTGGGTGCGGCTATCGGGGCCTTCCCCCACATGGTAGGCGGTTGTGCCCGCCGAATCACAAAAAAGATGATCTTGCAGGCCTAATTTGGTGCTTTGATGTTGAAAGATGCCCTCTGCGGTTGGCGATCGGCAAATATTCCCAGTACAAACAAATAAAACGCGATATTTTTTCATGGATAAAGCTTTCTTGGGAAACATGATATGCTATGAAAGCGCCAGAAATGTTCTCATTTTATGCCAGGTCTTTGCGATTATAACGATAAAAAAGGTTGAGATTCATGACAATGACCATTCCCTCCCTTGACCCACAGTCTTTGATTGTCATTTTGACCGGCGCTGGCATCAGTAAAGAATCTGGCCTTGATACATTTCGCTGTGCGGGCGGGATTTGGGCACAATATGACTTAGAAGACGTGGCGACACCACAAGGTTTTCTGCGCAATCCGCAATTGGTGCATGGCTTTTATAATGGCCGCCGGGCGGGGCTCTTGGACAAAGAGATACAGCCCAATGCGGCCCATAAAGCCCTAGCCCATTTAGAACAAGCCTGGCCGGGCGGTGTTTTGCTGGTCACGCAAAATATTGATGATCTTCACGAGCGCGGGGGCAGTCAGAACATTATCCATATGCATGGCGAGTTACTTAAAATACGCTGTGAACATTGCCACACAATCACAGAGTGGCGAGAGGATCTTGGCTTGGAAACCGTTTGTGGCGCCTGCCAGCGCAAGGGGGGGATGCGTCCCCATGTGGTATGGTTCGGAGAAATGCCCTTGCAAATGGCGGAGATTGGCGAGGCTCTGCAAAAATGCGGGCTGTTCTTATCCATTGGCACCTCTGGGCATGTCTACCCGGCGGCTGGATTCGTCAGCGATGTCCAACAAAGAGGCCATGGTCACTGCATTGAGATGAATCTGGAACCAACAGCCGGGCAATCGCTTTTTGATGACCATATTTATGGTTTGGCCAGTGAGGTTGTGCCTGACTTTGTGCAGAAATTGCTGGCAACCCTTCCCCAAGCGTGCGCGTAAAAGTGACCTTTCATGTCAGATCAGAGCTATGAGATTAAAGGCACAGGGGTTGTCGGGCCGGAGATCGGGGATGTAAAAGAGCTATCCCAAGACCTCTCTTTTTGGGAAGATCCTGACCAAGAGCCCCTTGAAACGGTTTTAGAGGCTGTGCGCCGCTGCCAAATTTGCGCGCCCACTTTGCCCCATGCGCCGCGTCCTGTTTTAAGACTCGCGCCGTCTGCAAGGCTGTTGATTATTGGCCAGGCCCCTGGACGGCGTGTGCATCACTCTGGTGTGCCTTGGGATGATCCGAGCGGGGCGCGCTTGCGCGATTGGCTTCAGATTACGCCTTCGCTTTTTTATGATCCGCATAAGGTCGCGCTGATGCCCATGGGGTTTTGCTTTCCAGGTCAAACGGCCAAAGGCGCTGATCTTCCGCCCCGGCCAGACTGTGCGCAAGCTTGGCATCGCCGTCTGACAGCCTATCTACCCAATCTGGCGTTGGTTTTGTTGGTTGGGCGTTATGCGCAAAAACGATATTTGCCCTCTGGAAAAGCTGTGCGACCAAAGGCGAAAACCGCTGAGCATGCCCTGCCGCCCCATCTGTCCCTTTTCCCTCAAAAAACGACTCTTTTGGACATGCCGCCTTTAAAAGACTCGATGACAGAAACGGTTCGGTCTTTTCAGAGCTATAGCCCGCATTATATCCCCTTGCCCCATCCCAGCTGGCGCAATAATCGCTGGATCAAGGCCAATCCCTGGTTTGAAACAGATCTGTTGCCGTCTTTGCGCCAAAGCGTGGCGTCCCTTGATTTATAAGCGCGCTGAATCTTTGCCTTTGGTCTTATTTTATGGTCCTCTACGGATATGAGGGGATGTCCCTTAAAGTTTTTTGAAAGACTTTTTCGCGAAAAGTCGTCTAAATTTCGCGTAAGCGAAAATAGAGCAACGCCCTGCCCACAGCCCCGCATTTTGGAAGATCATGCCCGCTGAGACCTCTTTGCCAGACACCGCTTCTTTTCAAACCGTGCCAAAAGCGACAGCTTCGACCACCCCCATGATGGTGCAATTTTTGGACATCAAGGCTGCCAATCCAGGCTGTTTGCTGTTTTATCGCATGGGGGATTTTTACGAGCTCTTTTTTGAAGATGCGGTTCAAGCCTCTGCGGCCTTGGATATTTCTTTAACCAAGCGCGGCAAGCATGAGGGCCAAGATATTCCCATGTGCGGCGTGCCTGTCCATGCGGCGGAAGGCTATTTGGCAAAGCTGATCCGCAAAGGGTTCAAAGTTGCGGTTTGCGAACAGACAGAGGATCCCGCAGAAGCAAAAAAACGCGGCTCTAAAGCCGTTGTGCGGCGGGAAGTCGTACGGCTTGTCACGCCTGGGACCCTGACCGAGGATGCCCTTTTAGAAGCGCGCTCGAAAAATTATCTTGCGGCTCTGGTCGAAACAGGGGGGCAAAAAGGCCAGATCGGTTTGGCGTGGATTGATATTTCGACGGGGGATTTCTGCACCCAAGCTTTGGGGCTTGACGATCTTGGGGCGGCTCTCGCCCGCATTGCGCCAGGCGAGATCTTATTGCCGGACACGCTTTTACAGAAAGAAAGCCTTTTTGAGCTTTTTGCCGATTGGTCGTCTTGTCTCTCTCCCCTGCCCAAAAGCCGTTTTGACAGCAACAATGCCATCCAGCGTCTCAAAACCGTTTTTTCGGTGCAGTCTTTGGAGGGGTTTGGCCAGTTTGAACGCGCTGAATTGGCTGCTGCGGGGGCGTTGGTTGATTATATTGACTTGACCCAGAAGGGGCGCCTGCCACGCTTGAGCCCGCCGGAAAAGCTTGACCATGGGGAGGTGATGGCGATCGACCCTGCGAGTCGTCGTAATCTAGAGCTTGACCGGACTTTATCAGGTGGGCGGCAGGGCTCTCTTTTGGCGAGTCTTGACCGGACAGTGACAGGTCCCGGCGCAAGATTGCTTGCGATTCGATTGGCGTCCCCTTTAACCGATCCCGAAAAAATTCGCCAGCGTTTGGATGCTGTTGGGTGGTTTGTGGATCAAAGCAATGTCCGTACAGATCTCCGGGCGATCTTGCAGCGCTGTCCAGATCTTGAAAGGGCGCTTTGTCGTTTGAGTGTTGGGCGTGGGGGGCCGCGTGATTTGGCAGCGCTCCGGGATGGTTTGATTGCCGCACGAGATTCAGAAAAACGACTCGGACAAGCGGCAAAAGCGGACCAGGATCTCGGATGGCAGACCGAAGGCCTCCCCGAAATTGCCCAAGCGACAGCCCGTTTGGTCGGGCATGATGTTTTGATTGCGCGGTTGGAAAAAGCCTTGGCGGAGACGTTACCGGTTTTGACCCGCGATGGTGGTTTTATTCGCCCTGGATATCATGCGGCCTTGGACGAGATGGTTGGTTTGCGTGATGAAAGTCGTCAAATGATTGCCGAGATGGAGGCGCGCTATCGCGAGGAGACCGGGACAGCGTCTCTTAAAGTTAAGCATAACAATGTGTTGGGATATTTTATCGAAGTCACGAAGGCCCATGCTGACCGCTTTCTGTCCATGGAAGATAATATTTTTATCCATCGTCAAACCACGGCCAATTGCACACGCTTCACCACCGTTGAGTTGTCAGAGTTAGAAAGCGCGATTTCTGGAGCCGCCGATAAGGCTTTGGCTTTAGAACAAAAACTCTTCGAAGATTTGGTGGGAGAAGCGTTGATGCGCGGCGAGGAGATTGCCGCCGCCGCCTCTGCCCTTGCTTGCCTCGATGTCACCGCCGGGCTTGCCGCCTTGGCGGTTGAATTTCGCTATAGCCGTCCCGTGGTTGATGATAGTCTTGATTTTGAGGTCACAGGCGGGCGACATCCTGTCGTCGAAGCGGCCTTGAAGAAGAACGGGGATAATTTTGTCCCAAATGACTGTCATCTTTCGACCCAATCTCATGGGGCTTCTCCTCAAAATGATGAGACTGCGTCTGGGCGGTTATGGCTGTTGACAGGTCCGAATATGGCGGGAAAATCAACCTTTTTGCGCCAAAATGCCTTGATTGCGATTATGGCACAAATGGGGAGTTTTGTTCCTGCCGCTCAAGCCCGCATTGGGGCGATTGACCGTTTGTTTAGCCGTGTTGGCGCGGCTGATGATCTTGCGCGGGGGCGGTCCACCTTTATGGTGGAAATGGTCGAGACGGCTTCTATTTTAAATCGTGCAGGACCACGGTCTTTTGTGATTCTTGACGAGATTGGTCGCGGCACCGCCACATTTGATGGTTTATCTCTTGCTTGGGCGGTTGTCGAATATCTCCATGATGGTATTGGCTGTCGCGGGCTGTTTGCAACCCATTACCATGAACTCACCCAGCTGACAGAAAGACTGCCCCAATTTACCTGTCATAGCATGCGTGTGAAAGAATGGCAGGGCGATGTTATTTTCTTGCATGAAGTGGGACCTGGGGCGGCGGATCGATCTTATGGGATTCATGTGGCGCGACTTGCTGGTTTGCCGTCTTTGGTTGTTCAGCGCGCCGAAGATGTTTTGCAAAAATTAGAGGCGGGAGAACAAGGCAATGGTCTGGCAAATCTTGCGGAGGATCTCCCGCTTTTTGCTGTGGCGGCAAGCCGGCCTCGCCCGGCCTCGTCTGGGTCGGGGCAAGATCTTTCGACCCAAACTCTGTCTGGCCAAACGCTCTCTGGTCAAGCAGGCCCTGCGGGCATGGCTGTGTCGGCGGGAGAGAAAA
>DDLW01000248.1 GCA_002340345.1 Alphaproteobacteria bacterium UBA2562
TGCGCATTAAAGTGCTTAGAGCAAAGCTGGTTAAAGTGGCAGCCCCTATCACCATGCGTTTTGCGGCAAAAACAATAAGATAGAGCATTTTGTGTGAGTCTATCATCACGCAAAATGCGCGCGCGCGAAAATAAGGCCGACTTTTTCGAGAAAAAGTCTCTCAAAAAGCTTTTGGAAAACCTGCAACCCGACGATCTTTAAAAGAGCTCACCTTGATTTTTTTTCTTTGGCGCTGTGTCTTGTAAGAGTTTTGCGGCCGCAGCACGGGCTTCATCGCTAATTTCAGCGCCAGAAATCATGCGTGCGATTTCCTCTTGCCGCCGATTCGCATTTTCGAGAGCACACACATTTGTGGTGACACGTCCTTCTTGTTCGCTTTTTGCAACAAGAAGGTGCTGATTTCCTCGACCCGCAACCTGCGGACTGTGGGTCACAACAAGCACCTGCACATCATTGGCCAACCGGGCCAGCCTTTCCCCAACAGCCGCAGCCGTCGCCCCGCCAATGCCGCTGTCAACCTCATCAAAAATTAAAGTGGACACCGGATTATCCCGCACCAACACCAGCTTTAAAGCCAGCATCAGGCGTGATAACTCACCGCCAGACGCGATACGACCAATGGGCCCGGCCTCTGCCCCTGGATTCGTGGCAATCAGGAATTCGATATCATCAAGCCCATCTTGCCCCCATTGTTTTTCCGCCCGGCGTGTGAGGGCTGTTTCAAAGCGCGCTTTTTCGAGTTTCAAGGGGGGAAGTTCTGTGTTCACAGCATGATCGAGGGCCAAAGCCACCTTTTTTCGCGCCTGGGATAAGTCTTCCGCAGCCTCCTGATAGGCGGTTTTGGCCTGATCCGCCTTGTCTTGTAGCGCTTTTAGATGGCCATCGCTGCCATCAATAGCCTCCAACCGCCCCTGGAGCTGGGTTAGGAGAGCGGGGAGGTCCTCAGCCTCGCATTTATGCTTGCGGGCTAAGTCTTTGAGGGCAAAAAGCCTCTCTTCCACCTGTTCTTGGCGTGCTGGGTCCATATCCAAAGCGGCTGTGAAGCTTTCTAACAGTCCAATGGCCTCGCGGCTTTCGGCCAAAGCAGTTTCTAAAGCCCGTAAGACAGGCTCAAGGGCCTTACCCGCCATATCTGTAATACGCTCGAGTCGAGAAAGAGCAAGATTCAAACGCTCCTCAACCCCGCCCAGATCTTGGCCTTCGCTTAAAGCCGCAAAAGCCCCATTCAAAGCCCCCATCATTTGCTCTGAATGCATCATGCTTTGACGCATTTCCGTAAGCTCTGCTTCTTCCCCCTTTTTCGGGGCAAAAAGCTCTAATTCCTGGACCGCATGGCGTAAAAAATCTTCATCAGAGCGCGCTTTGTCTAAAGCCGCTTTTTCGTCGGCAAGTCGCTTTTCAGCCATGCGCCAATGCTTAAAGCGCACAGCAACACTTTCCAAATGGGGGGCAAGATGGCCATGGGCGTCCAATAAAGCAGCATGGCTCGTGGGATCCATAAAGCCATATTGGTCAAACTGCCCTTGGATTTCTGTCAATCGCCCACCGATATCACGCAAAATAGAGATACTGACCGCTTTGCCATTGATATGGGCACGGCTTCGGCCATCTTTTGTCACTTGTCGCCGTAAAACAATCGCAGCCCCCGCCTCCTCTGGATCACACAGATCTTGTTCGTTCAACATCATGCGTATGGGATGATCAAGGGGCACGTCATATTCAGCTGTGATACTGGCTTTTTCGGCACCAGAGCGCACCAGACCGCTATCGCCACGTCCTCCGAGCACCAATCCTAGCGAATCGAGTAAAATCGATTTCCCAGCCCCTGTTTCCCCTGTTAAGACACAAAGACCAGGGTGAAAGGCCAAATCGAGCTGATCAATCAGAACCACATCCCGGATCGAAAGGCTCACCAACATGGGAGAAATCCCTCCAAGTCAAACATTCCAAAGGGCGAGCCCTTTGGCCGCCGGAGGCTCAGTATGCTAAAAAATCCAATCGAGCCAAGACCCAGAATCCCGTTCTGGACTCAAATTCCGTCCCTGTAACAGCTCGAAACTATCCTTATACCATTCGGACCCTGGGAAATTATGCCCCAAGACAGCGGCAGCCATCTGGGCTTCTTTGACAACACCGAGGGCGATATAAGCTTCTGTGAGACGGTGGAGCGCTTCTGGGGCATGAGTCGTGGTTTGATATTGTTCAACGACAATCCGAAAACGATTAATGGCGGCAACATATTCTTCTTTATTCAGGTAATAGCGCCCAATCGCCATTTGCTTGCCCGCCAAATGGTCTTTGGTCAAATCGATTTTGAGCTTACTATCACGCGCATATTGGGTATTGGGAAAGCGTTTGACAACTTCTTCCAAAGTCTCCAAAGCGTCTTTGGTCATTTTTTGGTCGCGCGCCACATCAGAAATTTGCTCATAATAGCATAAGGCCTTGAGATAATAGGCATAAGCAATGTCTTGGTGGCCTGGATGCAACTGGATGAACCGATCCAAAGCCGCCACAGCCTCTGGATAAGCATCGGCTTTATAATAGGCATAGCCGGACATGAGCTGAGCTTTTGTCGCCCAAACGGAATAGGGATGTTGGCGCTCGACCTCATCAAAAAGCTGGGCGGCTTGCTTAGAGCCGCCTTCTGAGAGCTCATCCATGGCTGTGTTATAGAGATCTTCGACGGGGCGTTCTTTATATTCGATTTCGTCCCCATCGCTGCTACATGCCAGCAGGCTTAGGCATACCACGCCGATCAGAGACCCTGCTCGCCATTTGCGCCAAAGTCTCATTCGACCATTTTGCTGCCACAGACCATGAATCATACTATCTACCATTTCCATATTTGGCTTTTCTGTCCCTTCAGACTCACCGCACGCGATGATTGCCCTTTATAGCACAGAGACCCCAAGAAAAGGTTTCCAAAGGGCAAGCCCTTTGGCCGCCAGAGGCTCTTCATAGGGAGGCCTACCTATAGCATAAAAAAAGCCCCTTTGCCCAGACATAGAGCAAGGAGGCTTTTTTGTAAATCTTTCATGAACAAACATGTGCTTCGCGTTTTCGCTTTAAAACGCTGCGGCAACCGCGCGCATCAAATTTGGCACGCCACCGGCAGATCCCCTTTGCGACTCTGGTAGCGCCTGCCAGCAGAAGCTTTCTGGGGATTGGAAGAGAGCTTTTAAAATGGCATTATTCAAAGCATGACCGGCCTTCACCCCTTGATAACGCCCTAAAATTGGGGCGCCTGCGAGGTAAAGATCGCCAACGGAATCGAGCACCTTATGCCGCACAAACTCATCAGCATAGCGTAGCCCCTCTTCATTCATGACCGTATCGCCATCGAGGACAACCGCATTTTCAAGGGACCCCCCACGGGCTAAGCCTGCCGCATGCATCTGTTCAACTTCATGCAGGAACCCAAAGGTGCGGGCGCGGGCAATATCATTTTTATAAGACGCCCGCCCAACATGATAAGAGGTTTTCTGGCGTGCGATCACGGCATTATCAAATTGTATTTCAAAATCAATGGCTAAAGTTTGACTGTCGGAGTCTTCTAAAGGCGATAAAGAAACTTTTTTGCCCTTGTCTTCTAAGGTCACGGGCTTCTTAATTTTCAGCATTTGGCGTGGTTTTTGTTGGGCCACGGTTCCAGCGCATTCGATGAGAAACACAAAGGGAGCAGCACTGCCATCCATGATTGGAACTTCAGGCCCATCAATATCGATCACGACATTATCAACTTCACAGCCTGCTAAGGCAGACAGGAGATGTTCGACCGTTCCAATGGTGAGATCATCACCATTTCCCAGAACTGTGCACAGCATGGTATTGACAACATGACGCCAGTCAGCGGGGATGGAGACGGGCTCGCCATTCAAGATCTTGTCAACACGCCGAAAGACAATACCATGGTCTGCAGGGGCAGGCCGTAAGGTGATTGTGATTCTCTGGCCTGAATGGAGACCAACACCGCTACAGGTAATAGCCGATTTGAGGGTTCGTTGATTGACGAAACCGGAGATATGTCCCGAGACTTCGCTGATATTGGTCACTACGCCCACGATACCGCTCTCTTTTCATAATGCTATTGTTTGTTAAAAGCTTACTGAGACCCTGTGATCATTTTTCAGATCCTAAGACCGCTTTCTGGCCTTAGATCCCATCTAGAGGTCTTAGATGCTGTATCCTTCTCCCTCTTACCTACCAAGCTTCTGTGGAAGAGACCAATCAAACTTTATTTCAGACTATTTCCATTTACAGCGATGATATGACTTTGTGGTTAAACGATTATTTAAGTTTTCCGGGAAAGACCGCGTTTTTAGGTTGGTTTCTTTTGCAAAAAAAGGCTGAAAGCTTCACGCTTTCAGCCTTTTCTTTAGAAGACCAAATTTATGACAAGCCTCGGTGAGAGCCCAAAACCACTTCCTAGGATGTTGGCTCGGGCTCTCGGCTTCTAAATGCTTCTTATTGCAAGCTGTTTAGGAGTGCCATGGCTTGATTGACGCAATTGCGTTGTGCCATTTCACTCGCAACTTCAGCTGGATTTGCATAGTTCAAAGTTGCTGGCAGCATATGTGTCGTAATTTCCACTGTTCTGCCATCCAAAATCGCTTCGTAGGTTTTACCGTCTACGAAGAAATTGTCTGGCATGGTAATGCGACTTTTGCCAGCAGGCCAAGGGCCTTCGATTTTCTTTTTCAGTGCGCCAGCACTTTGGAGTTTAAAGTCGGACTGACCGGCAGACGCCCGCCACAGGACCGGCTTCCCACTCCGCAAGCAGCGATTCCCAGAGTTTTCGACACTGACGAGCCAAGGATCAGGAACTTTGGCTTCAGCGGCTTCGACATTGGCCGCGCGCACGGCCCCGAGAGACGCTGTTGATTTTTTCTGGCTTTTAAACATAGCAGAGATGGCGGCCATAGCCTTGCTGTTGCCTCCGGCTGAGGCTTTTTGCGCTGTTGGCACACCATTGAAAGGTCCAGACAATTTCACAGTCTGGCCGCCCATGCTCAACAGAGTCACATTTTCACCAGCAGCAAGTGTCAAAGTTTGATCACTCTCAACCATACCACCTTCTGATATGGCAGGACTGCTAGAGGCTAAAACAACCATCTGATCGGCCTGCGCAGCACTAAGTGGTGCCATCGCCATCAGAGCGGCAAAAGACGCGGACAGCGCCAAACGAGAAGCGATTTTCATACTCTCTATCCCCCGAAGCTTTCGGAACTTTTGGTCTCTAAAATCAAGCAGCAGACATCTTTCACAGCCGATTGCAAGGCAAATATTTGTGAAGATACCATATCCAAGCTTTGATTATCCTACACCAACAGCTCGATATTTTCAATCAAGTAGATCTTTCCAAAACGTCAAAAGTCATGAAAAGACCTGCAATATTGTGACAAAATATGTCGCATTTATCTCAACACTCAAATATTTTTTCCTAAAATCCCTGATAGTTTTGCTTCAATCCAAGAACTGGCCAGACTGAAACCCTGTTCGTAACCTTTAAAACCAAAGTTAGTAGGCCTGGAATTCTGCGTTTTGTTGTAATGAAGCCTTAGCTCTATTACCGTATGAGGCGAATAACGCTAAAATTGACATTAAGGTAGACCCTATGATGTTCGCTGTGAGTCATGTCACATTTTGTCCGAAATGCGCCATTTCTCTTAAGGTTTCAACAATCAGACGGCATTTTCTTAGTTTTGAGCGACAAAAAACAACTTTAATTTGTATTTTTGATATTTTATCGCACAAGAGATGTTTTATTTTTGGCTCACAGCGCGAGAATCGGTTCAGCCTTGCATTGTTTCTTAAGGCCTTATAACGTTTAAGAGCTTTGCTTTCGGTGTCCTTCGGTGACATGGTGACACAAAGCCCTTTCGAGAGCGCTTGTGTCTCCTTAAGGCCAATGCTACCTTCCCAAAACTTTGTTCCTAATGCATTGGCCCAAACGAGAGATTCGGGTGAAGCTTGGCTCTGATTTGGAAAAGCCAATGTATAAAGAAAGCGTTCTCCCGCGAACCGGGGCGACAAAAACAATAGTCTAGAGCCCTTCACGACTTAGGTTTGGTCGTGGATGACTCTCGTGCAGCGATGCAGACGAAAGATTCGGGCGCAGCTCGGATTTCGTCTGTAAATATCGCTGCACAAACAATAAGATCGCTAGGGCAACGGGCAGACAAAAGATATATCTTTTGTCTGAGTCGGCGCACTAGAATTGCTCTTTTTCCGTCTTTACGATATGTGCAAGCCTTATCTTTGGCCCCGAGTCTTTCAAGACCGGTGCAAAATCCTTTGGGGTCTTTAACCATTGGGAAAAGACACTTAAGAGCAAAGGGCAAAAGGATGGATCCATCTTTTTGATCCGTTTTTCGGCAAAAACAAAAACTTACAGCATTTTTCCTGATTCAGGATATAAAGCAAAATGCTGTAATGTTCAAAAAACTACCACATAACGACCATCATTTGAGGCGTTCCCTCATTGTCTTTCGGTCTTTGCCTTCTTTCTTGGAGTCGTTTCCATGTCCACTTTCGACAAAGCCACCGTTGCCCGCATGGCGACGCTTGCGCGCTTGAAGCTTGATGATGATGAACTTGATCACTTTGCGGGAGAGCTTTCGCAAATTCTGACATGGGTTGAGCAATTGAGCGAATTGGACACAGACCAAGTGGAACCGATGACCAGCGGTGTGGCAGGAGAAGGGTTGCGGTGGCGTGCGGACCATGTAGATGACGGCAATTGCCAGGACAAAGTGCTCGGCAATGCCCCCGAAGCCGCCCAAGGCTTCTATTGTGTGCCAAAGGTGGTGGAGTAAGCCCAATGAGTCATTCTGAACTGATCAATCTCACCATTGCCGAGGCAAGAGACAAGCTGGCCCGGCGCGAATTTTTTGCCCGCGAATTGGTCGAAGCCCATATCGCAGCCATGGACGCCACCCGTCCTCTCAATGCCTATGTCACCGAAACCGCTGAAAAAGCCATGGAGGCGGCCAAAAGATCCGATGATCGCCGCGACCATATCCGGGAAATCGGCGGCAGCTGCGCCAGCATGGAAGGCATCCCTATCGCCATCAAAGATATGTTCTGCACCGAAGGCGTCCCCTCCACGGCCTGCTCCAAGATCTTAAAAGGCTTTGTCCCCGCCTATGAAAGCACGGTCAGCGCAAATCTTTTGCGCCATGGATCGATCATGCTGGGGAAAGTCTCCAATGACGAATTCGCCATGGGCTCTTCCAACACCACCAGCGCTTTTGGGGCGGTTAAAAACCCTTGGAAACGCGCTGATGATGCGGCTGACCTCGTGCCAGGGGGCTCTTCTGGAGGCTCCGCCGTTGCCGTTGCCAGCCGGGCCGCCATGTGCGCGACCGGCACCGATACCGGTGGATCCATTCGTCAACCCGCCGCCTTTTGCGGCATCGCCGGTCTGAAGCCGACCTATGGCCGCTGTTCGCGTTGGGGCATTGTTGCCTTCGCCTCGTCCCTCGATCAAGCCGGCCCCATGGCCCGTACCGCCCGCGATTGCGCGATTATGCTCGAGGCCATGGCGGGCTTTGACCCGAAAGACAGCACCAGCGTTGATAAACCCGTCCCCAATTTCGAAGCCGCCCTCACCGGAGAAGTCAAAGGCCTCAAAATCGGTGTTCCCAAAGAATATCGTGCCCCCGGCATGACCTCAGAGATCGAAGCCCTCTGGGAACAAGGCATTGCTTGGCTCAAAGATGCTGGCGCAGAGATTGTCGAGGTCAGCCTGCCCCACACGAAATACGCCCTGCCCGCTTATTATATCATCGCACCCGCCGAAGCTTCGTCGAACCTCGCGCGCTATGACGGCCTGCGCTATGGCCAACGCGTCTCTGGGGCCAATTTGACCGAGATGTACGAAAATAGCCGAGGCGAAGGCTTTGGCCCCGAAGTCAAACGCCGGATTCTCATGGGCACCTATGTGCTCTCTGCCGGCTATTACGATGCCTATTACCGCCAAGCGCAAAAAGTGCGCCGCTTGGTCTCCAATGATTTCTCCGAGGCCTTCCAAAAATGTGATGCCCTCCTGACCCCAACCACCCCGACGCCGGCCTTTGCCATTGGGGAGAATGCCGATGACCCCTTGGCCATGTATCTCAATGACGTTCTCACCGTTACGGTCAATCTCGCAGGCCTCCCTGGCATGAGCGTTCCCGCTGGCCTGGATCAAAAAGGCTTGCCCCTGGGTCTGCAAATTGTCGGTCGGGCCTGGGATGAAGAAACCGTCTTGCGCATCGGCGATGTCATTGAACAGCAATCAGGCTTTAACAGCCTGCCTGCTGGCCTTGCCAAACTTTGATCCTGTGCCCCTGAAGGAGAGAGTGACAATGTTGATCGAAGGACGCACCGGTTCCTGGGAAATCGTCGTCGGCCTCGAAGTGCACGCCCAAGTGATTTCGAATGCTAAGCTTTTTTCGGGCTCTTCCACCGCTTTTGGTGGCGAGCCCAACACACAGGTCAGCCTCGTTGATGCTGCCATGCCCGGCATGTTGCCTGTGATTAACGAGAAATGTGTCGAACAAGCCGTTCGCACCGGACTCGGCCTGAACGCGCAAATCAATTTGGTCTCCGTCTTTGACCGCAAAAACTATTTCTATGCCGATTTGCCCCAAGGCTATCAAATCAGCCAATTCCAACAGCCCATCGTCGGGGAAGGCGTTGTCACCGTCGACATGCCCGATGGCAGTGTCAAAGAAATCGGGATCGAGCGCCTCCATCTTGAACAAGATGCGGGGAAATCCATCCATGACCAGCATCCCAGCCAGTCTTATATCGACCTTAACCGGTCTGGTGTTGCCTTGATGGAAATCGTGTCAAAGCCCGACATGCGCTCTCCGGACGAAGCCGCCGCCTATTTGACCAAGCTTCGGGCCATTGTCCGCTATCTTGGGACTTGTGATGGCAATATGGCCGAAGGCTCCATGCGCGCCGATGTCAATGTCTCTGTCCGCAAGCCCGGAGACGCCTTTGGCACCCGTTGTGAGATTAAGAATGTCAACTCCATCCGCTTTGTCAAACAAGCGATTGAGATTGAAGCCCGACGTCAAATTGAAATTATCGAAGATGGTGGTTCTATCGATCAGGAAACGCGCCTCTTCGACCCCAATAAAGGCGAAACCCGGCCCATGCGCAGCAAAGAAGAAGCGCATGACTATCGTTATTTCCCAGATCCTGATCTCCTGCCCCTTGTTCTGCCAGAAAGTCTGGTCGCGGAGATCAAAGCCAGCTTGCCTGAACTGCCAGATGAGAAAAAGGCCCGCTTCATCGATCATTATGGCTTGCGCCCCTATGACGCGGCTGTCCTGGTCGCAGAACAAGAAAAAGCCGCTTTCTTTGAAGAGGTTGTGGGAACCGCAGACGGCAAGCCCAAACGCGATCCTAAAATGTGTGCAAACTATGTCACAGGAGACCTCTTCGCCGCCCTCAATAAGGCCGGGAAAGAAATCACCGAAAGCCCCATCAGTGCCGAGCAACTCGGGGGGCTCATTGATTTGATCGCCGACGACACAATCTCTGGCCGTATCGCCAAGCAGGTCTTTGAAGACATGCTTGAAAGCGGCAAAGATGCCGCCATCATTGTTGAAGAAAAAGGCCTAAAACAAGTCACAGACACAGGGGCCATTGACGCTGAGATCGATAAGGTCATCACTGCGAATCAAGATAAGGTTGAACAATATAAAGGCGGGAAAGATAAGCTTTTCGGCTTTTTTGTCGGCCAAGTCATGAAAGCCACGGGCGGGAAGGCCAACCCTGCCATGGTGAATGAGATGCTGCGTAAAAAGCTTGATGGGTGATCCTTACCGGAGGGGGACCGCAAACTCTAAAATCCTACGGATTTTATATAAAACCAAAGGGCCTTGGGCCCTTTGGAATCCCGGGACTTGGAGAGGGCCTCTCCTCTTAACAAAACCAGACCTCACAAGGTGGCCTCCTGGACGCAGGATCCAAGGATCCCTTAGGATCCTTGGAGACCAGGACCAGCGACCGACGGGAGCACAGCCCGCGTGGTACTTGAACGCAAACTATAAAACCCAAAGGGTTTTATATAAAACCAAAGGGCCTTAGGCCCTTTGGGATCCCGGGACTTGGAGAGATCCTCCCTTCAAGAAAGAAACTTTTTCGCAAGGGCATCCGCAAAGGCCTTAACCCTTAGAGGCTGACGGCGGCTGGGCGGGAATAAAATTTGAATCGTCTTTGGCGGCAAGGTCTTGTCTTTTAAAAGCTGGACCAACGCCCCCGTTTCCAAATCATCGCGAACGTCCCAAAAAGACTTAAAGGCAATGCCATAACCCGCAAGGCACCAATCCCGCACCAAACGGCCATCATTGGTGATCCGATTGCCTGTCACAGCGATATGGCGCTCTTCGCCTTGTTCACAAACCTGCCACAGATGATCAAGCTCGGCCCCAAAGCGCATGAGTAAGCAATTGTGATCGGCTAAATCTTCTGGGACCTTCGGCGTTCCGATAGGCCGGAGAGGCACAGAAAATTCTCTGACTGTGACCAACAGTCCGCGCCAAAAGCGAGCTGTCCGCTAAATTACCAAAGCGCACAGCCATATCAATCCCCTCATCCAGTAAATTGACATAGCCATCGCTTAAAACAAGATCGATCGTAATTTGAGGATGCGCAGCCAAGAAGGCCGTCATTACGGGCTCGACCGTGGAGCGCCCTAAGTCAAAGGCCGCACTCACCCGAATCAGACCAGACAAGGTTTGCGCTCCGGAAAGAAGCTGGGATTCTAAATCTTGCGCCTCTGCAAGAAGATGCCGCGCCCCTTCTGCGAGAATCCGCCCTTCTTCAGTCACACATAAAGCCCGCGTTGTGCGATGCAAAAGCGTCACCCCATACCGTTCTTCCAACGCCCCCAATCTTTCAGACATTGTGGTCGTTGAAAGCCCCAGCTCACGCCCAGCCGCCGCCAGGCTGCCTTTCTCGAGAATACAAAGAAACACTTTGAGATGATCAAGATTCATGATTCATTATCCGGAAAAATCGGAAACTGATCCCTATTTTTTCCACATTCTAAATTTTAAGCAAAGAATTATAATAACAGACCGAGAGCAAAACTGGTGAAAGGGGCACCCCTTTTACCCTGTGTTTTGCGGAAAAACCTTAAAAGCAAAGATGTAGAGCCTTTCACCTGCTTCAAATGGAAAGCGAAAGGTTCTCACCAAAACCAGGTTTCTAAAGGCCATGTCCTTTGGTTGCCAGAGGCAAATGGAGTCCTCGATTTATGGCTAAACTGACAATTATTGCGAATATCCACGCAAAACCAGATCATATTGATTTGGTCAAAGCCGAGCTGGAAAAGCTTATCCCCATCACGCGGCAAGAAAAAGGCTGTGTGAAATATGACCTGCACCAAGATAACGACGATCCGGCCCATTTCTTATTTTATGAGACTTGGGACTCACGAGAGCTTTGGCAAATCCATATGGAGGCCCCCCATCTCGCCGCTTACTTAAAAGCAACTGATGGCGCTGTCGAAACCTTCACGATCCATGAGATGTCTCAAATAGGCTAGAGTCTTTTGCGTGATGATTGACGCACACAAAAGGCTCTCTCTTA
>DDLW01000250.1 GCA_002340345.1 Alphaproteobacteria bacterium UBA2562
CCGGAGTCCGCCTAAAAAGGAAGGAGAAAGCCGAAAACAACCCTAAAGTGCCACTTATAGAGCCAAATTCGGCCAAAATAACCTGCAAAAACAGAAGCCGAAAAAGACAAACAGAAAAATCAACCATTATGCAGAGGTCTTTTGCGTGATGATTGACGCACACAAAATGCTCTATCTTATTGTTTTTGCTGCAAAACGAAAGCGACCAGGTGACGCCACCTGATCGCGCTTTGCGCTAAGAACGCGTTTTTTGCTTGTCTTCCGACTGGGCACTGGTCTGGAAAGGCATACAAGGCACCCGTCGTGCCCGCAAAAGACGACAGGCTTCTTTCGAATCTGATTTTTCCAAGCCAATTAGCCGTGCGCGGTAAAGGGTGCCTTCATCCCGATCAACGGGGATAATGGCAACATGGGTGCGCATTAAGATATGGGGGAGGCTTCTGGCAGCTTGGGTGACCGCCAAATGGGCTGGCGCATAGCGTGTAAAAGCGCCAACTTGAATACCCCAAGATCGTGTTTTCTCCAAGCCTGTCAAGTCACCACCTAAAGCCACATGGCGGGTTATGCGACCATTGCGCGCGGGCACTGGCTGTGAGGTCAACGCTGGCGCGGCCGTCTTTTGGACAACAGTGCTGGGCTGCCTTAAGACATTTGGCTTTGCCAGGGGCATTGAAGAGGGCATCGACGGGGGAGAGAGGGCCGCAGACAGTTTAGGTGCGGCCTGAGGGCTTGCCATGGGTGCTTTTGCGATAAGCGGTTTTGGTTTTGGCAGACCTTGCGGGAGGCGGGCACGGCGAATGCCGGCGTCGCCAGCAACAACAAAGCTGCCTTTACCCCGGGCTGGGGTCAGGAAGGCTTTGTCCAGTAAGCGGGCCATATGTTGGTCTCTTGTGCGGCCAGACCGGCCTCCAAAAACCACACCAATAACGCGCCGGCCATTGCGCACAGCAGACGCCACGAGGTTATAACCAGAGGCATTGATATAGCCGGTTTTGAACCCATCCATGCCAGCATAGCTGGCTAAGAGTTTATTATGATTACGATAAGAAACACCGCGATAGCGCCAATGGCGGGTCGAGAAATAATGATAATGGTGCGGGAAGTCTCGCAACAGCGCCAAAGACAGTTTGATAATGTCCCGTGCCGTTGTTTTTTGGCGGCGATCTGGCAAACCAGAGGCATTGCGGAAGGTGGTTTTGGTCATGCCGAGCCGCCTTGCCTTTGCTGTCATGAGGCGTGCAAAGCCTGATTCGGTTTGTCCAAGTCTTTCCGCGACCACGGCGGCCACATCATTGGCTGATTTTGTGACAAGAGCATAGATGGCATCTTCGACGGACACTGTGCTTCCGACGCGCAATCTTAGTTTTGAAGGCGGTTGCTTTGCTGCCGCATAAGACACTTTTAAGCGGGTGGATTTCCGCAATTTCCCGCTATCCAAGGCTTCAAAGACCATATAAAGCGTCATCATTTTTGTTAAGGACGCAGGATAGCGCGCAGTGTCAGCACGGGACGCATGCAGCACTTCTCCTGTGCCGGCATCAATGACCAAAGACGCATATTTCGGATTTGCTTGCGCCTTCTGCGGCAGCATCACTCCGATCACCATGAAAAGCAGAATACCGAATCGCATCATCATTGCCTTCAATATGCCTCTTTAAAGCCTGTCACATTTCAGATACAGCATTATGCTATTCCCTTGCATGGAAAAAATGCTGTAAGTTTATCCCCTTGCTGCAAAACGCATTGTTAAAGGGGTCCCCACTTTAACGAGCTTTGCTTTAGGCCTGTTTTGACCATCAAGTCTTGCCTTACCCACAGTTTCGTCTTAGGGCATCTTGGTCTAGAAAGAATGACAGAGCTTGATGAATATTGCCTTAAGCTGATCTTTGGCGGGCATGGCGCAAAAAGGAAAAGCGATAGGGTCGTCCCTTTGGTCTGTTTTGCGGCGAAAACATAAAACTTACAGCCTTATGCGGGCAGCAAAATTCCCGGCTTTGGCGGCGGCTCAAGCCCTTTGATGGGCCATATCATTTTGATAAGAAAACGATTCCTCCATCATAAGGAACATCATGTTGATCAGAGCGTTTAAAGCAAAGTGCGATCCATCGGATGCGATGGGGCGTCGTGTTTTGTGGCAAAATAATCAGAAAAAGCGTGTTGCCCAAAAAGAATTGAAGGTGACAGGCTTTCAAAAAAATCTGAGATCGAAGGGCTCTTTGGTGGCTTTTGCTCTGCTCTTGGGGGCGGTTGGGGCCTGTGCGGCACCAGGATATATTGACAATCCAATTGTGCAAAAAGGCACCTGGTTTAGCTATCTTGATGGTGGGGGCTTACGCGATCGCTGTGGCCCAGCGGTCTCTTCTGAGGTAGCGCCTGTGCGTTATCGGTTGATCTATAATGCGGATTACCTGACCCAAGTGCGGATTTATGAGATTGCAGGGTCCCTCGAACAAGGGGGAGAGATGACGGTGACGGTCAAAGGCGAAGGGCGACCTTTTGTTTTTTCTGGAACCGTTGAGACGCTTTTTGACGCCTGGCATCACCCGCAAACCACCCAAAGCCTCACCCCCGCTGATATGGCAGCGCTCCAAGAGGCTCTCCGCCAAGATGGGGCGTATGCGCTTGCGCCCGATGGGGAGAGGCTGCCGTCTTATGGCTATTACTGGGTGGTCAATGGCTGTGATCAAGGCCAAACGCTGTTCAATGCTTATCGTCATCCCGGCCCACGATTTGCGCAATTGCGCTTCCCAAAATGGCTGAAAGCCTTGGATCAGAGCTCTATTGATTGGGAGCCTGCACAGCCCATAACGCCTGGTGCTGCCTTAGGCAGGCCTGATAAGTCTTATGTGGGCATTTATGATGATAAAGATTTCCAAAGCCACCAGTTTGAAATGGTGACAAAACCCAAAGGTTTTGGCCTTTTGCCAGGGCTGTGAGGGGCGCTGTGAGGTGAGGTTGCACGATGGCACCGAAATATACGAAAAGTGAAGAGGCGCTGGGGCGTTTGACGCGGCAGCAATATTATGTCACCCAACATAATGGCACCGAGCCGCCTTTCCAGAATGAATTTTGGGATCATAAAGCGCCTGGCATTTATGTTGATATTGTGAGTGGAGAGCCTTTGTTCTCTTCTCTTGATAAATTCGATTCCGGCTGTGGCTGGCCGAGTTTCACCCGTCCCTTAGAAGAGGACCATGTGGTGGAAAAACAAGATGGCAGCCATGGCATGCTGCGTACAGAAGTGCGATCGACCCATGGTGAGTCTCATCTTGGCCATGTGTTTGATGATGGTCCGGCCCCAACAGGTTTGCGCTATTGCATTAACGCGGCGTCTTTGCGGTTTATTCCGAAAGAGGCTTTGGAAGAAGAAGGCTATGGCGCCTATGCCAAGCTTTTCGAGCCTTGATCCCAAGATGATAAAACGCTTCCGGGAAACACGTCCTGGCTGAGCGCATAGGGCGGTCGCAAATGTGTGGATTCCTGGGCCAGAATCGGATACATGAAATCTAAAGCAAAGGGCAAAAGAATAAATCCGTCCTTTTGGTCCCTGCTGCGCCACGACAATAAAAGTAAAATACTGTAAAAGCCAAGTTTTTGTCTCTGATCTTTTAAGTGGATTTCAAGCTGCTATGTCTGTTTCATCCCTGTTGCGCTCCCTGGCACCCTCCTTGGCACGCCCGCTATATTTTTTTCTGATCCTTTGTCTTGGGCTTCTTGCCGCCTGTGCGACGGATCGGCCTGTGGTCGATGCGGCCAGTAAAGGTGATTATAAAACCGTCTATGAAATATCGCATCCCAAAGCGATGGCGGGGGATGATGATGCGATGATCCGCTTGGCCGTACTCTATGCAAAAGGCCATCATGTCGAACAAGATATGTCAGAGGCTTTAAAATGGGCTTATGTTGCTGCGGATAAAGGCCATTTCCTCGGACAATCCCTTTATACAGATTTGCTAGAACGCGCCACGGACGAGGAAATTATTGAATCCGAGCGCCGGATTAAACTCTGGGATGAAGAGCATTAAGCGCAAAAGCACGGTCGGGCAAGAAAGAGGGCTTTGGTCCAAAGTCTTTGTCGTAGGACCTTGATTTCTGTTTTAAACTCCGTTATAAGCGTCGTCTTTCCCAGAGAGCGGCGCGGCCAGGTCCCCCATCCCAGTTCAGGGATGTCAGGATTGGTTTTCTGTCTTTATCATGTGGTAAAGCATTGTTGAAAACCGATAGGGCTTTTTTACGAAAAAGCTTTTCTGCAATAGGGTCCGTATGGGCATGCCCAACCGCCTCTCCTGCCATATTTGGTCAAACAAAGCTTAAGGCGCGGTCTCGTTTTTAGGCGTCCGATCGGCTATAAGGCTCTGTTTCCTTTTTGGAGGTTCCAAGAGATCACGCGCGTGATGGCTTGCAACGCATATGGCGGGACAGTTTTACAGCATTCGGCATATCGTTAAAGCCGGAGCAAGGCTGTAAGTCTTTGTTTTTATCGCAAAATGGACCAAAGGGATCTGTCTATCCTTTTGCCTTTTGCCCTAAACCTAATTTTGCAGAGGACGCAAAATGCCCAAATTAAAAACCAAAAGCAGTTGCAAAAAGCGGTTCAGCTTTACAGGCACTGGCAAAGTCATGCGGATGCCCGCAGGCAAGCGTCATGGTATGCGCAAACGCACCAATAAATTCATTCGTCAGGCCCGTGGGACCGAGACAATGACCGAGGTGGATACCAAGATTGTTGAGCGTTGGATGCCTTATGGCCGTTAAGCCCTAAAGCGAGTGTCCAATGGCAGAAGGGAAAAGAGCCTTCCTCATAACCGGCTTTCATCTTCTGTGCTTTCTTCTTTATAGGCTTTGCCGCATTTGCTTTAGGAGCTTCACCGCTATGGCACGTGTTTCTCGTGGCGTTACCAACCATGCTCGTCATAAAAAAGTCCTGAAACTGGCGAAAGGGTATCGGGGACGTCAGAAAAATACCATTCGCATTGCAACAGAACGGGTCGAAAAAGGCTTGCAATATGCCTATCGCGACCGCCGTCAACGGAAACGTGATTTCCGCTCTTTGTGGATTCAGCGCATCAATGCTGGGGTCCGCGAATATGGTTTGACCTATTCTCGCTTTATTGACGGTTTGAATAAAGCCAATGTCGAGGTAGACCGTAAAGTTCTGTCTGACCTGGCCATTCACAATCCAGAAGCCTTTAAAGGCCTGGTCGAAACCGCACAAGCGGCTTTGAAATAGAGTGAAACGCGGCCTCTCGAATGATTTTTGAGAGGCAGGCTGAACCCTGGGGCGTGGTCATCGTCTCAAAAGCATAGGGTGATGTTGCCGCCCTTGCGTCTTTTGTAGATCTTTTCCAGCCCCATGGTTCCAAGTGAGGCAATTGCATTTTGGCTCCTTGGTCACGCGAGCCGTCTTCGGATGCAATTCCCTACTTTGGCGGGCTATTACGATCTCTTTTCCGGGAATGACGGAAACTATGGTTCGTAATGGCCTGTCCGCCTTTTTTCCAGCCCCGCCTTTTTACAGTATTGTGTTTTGTTGTTGTTTATGAAAAATGCTTTGGTCTTTTGTGTGTCTGGGCGTGTCTTTATGGATTTATGACACTCTGTTTCAGGTGTGTTTTCAATGCTGATGTTTCCAGTGTTTTTTCACAATTTTTGGCGTTAAAAAGCAAAATATGAGAAATTTAACGCTGTCCCTTTTCCGTTTTTGGTAAAGGACGTGTCCTTAAGACCAACCACAGAGCAAAGGGCAAACGGAGAGATCCCTCCGTTTTGCAGCACAACAAAAATAGACAGTCTTGTTTCTAATCCAGGGGAAAAGCACAATGCTGTCATATTGATTTCCGCAAAAGTTTAAATGCATAAGAGCATTTCCCACAGTAAAGGATTTCGGCCCATGACCACCGATCTTGACGCTTTGCGCGACCGTCTTGTGTCTGCTGTCGAAGAGGCCGCGGATCTGGCGGCGCTTGAAGATTTGCGCATTTCCGCCCTTGGCAAAAAAGGCGAAATCACAGCGCATATGAAGCAGCTCGGCGGGATGGACCCTGAACAGCGCAAACAGATGGGCCAAGCCCTCAATCAGGTAAAAGCCCATGTCGCAAAAGCGTTGGATGCGCGCAAAGCGGTCTTAGAAAATGCCGACCTTGAAAAAAGACTGGCAGAAGAGCGCGTGGATGTCACTTTGCCCGTTGCCCCAGAGCCCGTGGGATCTGTGCATCCGATCAGCCAGACGATTGATGAATTAACGGCGATTTTCTCCGATATGGGCTTCACGGTGGCAGAAGGGCCAGATATCGAAGATGATTTTCATAATTTTGATGCCCTCAATATTCCCCCAGAACATCCAGCACGCCAAGAACATGACACCTTCTATTTGCCACCGGTGACAGAAGATCAGGCGCATATGGTGCTGCGTACCCATACCTCTCCTGTCCAGATTCGCACTATGATGGGGCAAAAGCCGCCCATCCGTGTCATTTGTCCAGGGCGCACCTATCGTGCGGATTATGACGCGACCCATAGCCCGAATTTCCATCAGGTCGAAGGGTTGGTTATCGACAAGGCCACCCATATGGGGCATTTGAAAGGCTGTTTGATCGAATTTTGTAAAGCCTATTTCGAGGTGGAAGATGTCCCCGTGCGCTTCCGGGCCAGCCATTTTCCCTTCACAGAGCCCAGTGCTGAAATGGATATTGGCTATGCGAAGCGCGATGGGCAAATCAAAATTGGCGCCGGCGACGACTGGCTTGAAATTGTTGGCTGTGGCATGGTGCATCCGAAAGTGTTGCGCAATTGCGGGCTTGACCCCGATGTCTATCAAGGCTTTGCCTTTGGCATGGGCATTGAACGGATTGCCATGCTGAAATATGGCATTCCTGATTTGCGCACGTTCTATGAAGCCGATGTGCGCTGGCTGCGCCATTATGGCTTTGCTGGGCTGGATATTCCCAATCTTTATGAGGGGCTAAGCCGGTAATCCTTTTCGAAGGCGCTCAGAGAGAGCTGGTTTCTTGGCGCGCATGGGCGCTTGCAAGGGAACCTTAAGGGCCACACTCTTGACAAAACAGAAGGCCTTTTGAAGGGCCAAAACGGGTAAGCGGATCGCTGTCATGAAATTCACCTTATCTTGGTTGAAAGATCATCTCGAAACAGATGCAGATCTCGACATGATTTGCGAACGGCTGACCATGATCGGCTTGGAATTGGAAAGCCTGGACAATCGGGCTGAAAAACTGGCGCCTTTCATTATTGCCGAGGTCACGGCCGCTGAAAAACACCCTGATGCCGACAAACTCAGGGTTTGTATGGTGAACACAGGCCAAGAAACACTGCAAGTCGTCTGTGGCGCCCCCAATGCGCGCGCGGGCATGAAAGCGGTATTTGCCCCTGTTGGGACCTTTGTGCCGGGGCTGGAGATCACCTTGAAAAAAGGTGTGATTCGCGGGGTTGAGTCCAATGGTATGATGTGTTCGGAAAGCGAGCTTGAGCTTTCAGACGAACATGATGGCATCATTGATGTTCCTGCAGACGCCCCTGTTGGGGTGTCTTATGCGGCGTGGGCGGGGTTGGATGATGTGATGATCGAGGTTGCGATCACGCCCAATCGTGGCGATGCTTTGGGGGTGCGCGGCATTGCACGGGATCTCGCCGCCACCGGCCTTGGGACTTTGAAGCCTTTGCCGATTCCCGAGGTACCGACCAGCGTCGACAGCCCTTTGACGGTCCGACATGCTCTGCCGGAAGAGCAAAAGACGATTTCGCCACTCTTTGTGGGGCGTTATTTCAAAAATGTCAAAAACGGGCCGAGCCCCGACTGGCTGCAAGAACGCTTACGGGCGATTGGGTTGCGTCCAATTTCAGCGCTCGTCGATATCACCAACTATATCAGCTATGATTTGGGGCGACCGCTGCATGTGTTTGATGCGGACAAGTTGGACCGTGGTATTGTCGTGCGCCTGGCAGAAGAGGGCGAAAGTCTGAAGGCTCTGGATGAAAAAGAATATTGCCTTGACAGCTCTATGGTCGCGATCGCCGATGAAAGTAAAATACTTGGAATTGGCGGCATCATGGGGGGCGAAGACAGCGGCTGTGTCGATGAGACACAGAATGTCTTTCTCGAGGTCGCCCTTTTTGATCCGATTGTCACCGCACAAACCGGGCGTAAGCTGAATATCCAAAGCGATGCCCGGTATCGGTTCGAGCGCGGTGTTGATCCGGCTTTTGTGTTTGACGGGGCGGCTGTGGCCTCGCACATGATTTTGGATCTCTGTGGAGGGGAAGCTTCGGCGCTTGTCGTGTCGGGGGAAGAGCCTGCCTGGCAGCGGACGGTGACATTGCGAGGCGATCGAATCAAAGCCTTGACGGGCATGGATCTGCCCCTTGCAACCCAGAAAGAAACCCTCGAATGTCTGGGCTATCATGTCCATGAAGCGGAAGGCGGACTTGTGGCACAGGTCCCGTCCTTCCGTACAGATGTCCAGGGCGAAGCCGATCTGATTGAAGAAATCGCGCGGATCTACGGGTATGATCACCTAAAAGAAGAGGCCTTGCCCCGCTTGCATGTGATTGGGAAACCCACCCGCACGCCGCTACAATGTCGCTTGTCCTCGGTGCGTCGCCATTTGGCCATGCGGGGCCTCCATGAAGTTGTCACCTTTTCATTCATGTCCTCGGACTATACGGCGCTTTTTGGGGGCGATCATGCGGGGTTGAAACTCATCAATCCGATCAGCAGCGATCTGGATGAAATGCGGCCTTCGATTCTGCCCAATTTGCTGTTGGCGGCCCAGCGCAATGCCGATCGTGGGCAAACAGAACTCTCTTTGTTTGAGATTGGCCCGCAATTCACAGGCGCGCGTCCCGAAGATCAAACCCTGGCAGCGTCCGTCATACGATTAGGCCAAACCGGGCCGCGCCATTGGGCCGTGAAGCCCCAAGCTGTTGATGTCTTTACGGCAAAAGCGGATGCTATGGCGGCTTTGGCAGCTTGTGATGCGCCGGTTGACAAATTGCAAATCACAACAGACGCGCCAAGTTGGTACCATCCAGGACGGTCTGGTGTCTTGCGCTTAGGGCCGAAAATTATGGGGACATTTGGCGAACTTCACCCTGCGGTTCTGAAAAAGCTTGGCATAAAAGGACCAACGGTGGGCTGCGAAATTTTTCCAAGCGCCGTGCCATTTCCAAAAGCCAAAGGAACGAAAACCCGCCCTGGGCTAGAACTGTCAGCGCTCCAGCCTGTCAGTCGGGATTTTGCGTTCCTTGTCGCTGAAGAGGTGCCAGCAGAGAAATTTATCAAAGCCGCCAAAGGCGCCGATAAAAGCTTGATCACCGATGTCAGTATTTTCGACATCTATATGGGCAAGGGCATGGAACCGGGGCAAAAATCTGTGGCATTGGCGATTACCCTGTCGCCGAAACAAAAAACGCTGACCGATGAGGATATTGAGGCGGTGTGCTCCAAGGTCATTGCGAATGTCACCAAGCAAACAGGCGCAAGCTTGCGGGGCTAGAAAAAGCTTTTTGAGAGACTTTTTCTCGAAAAAGTCGCCTTAATTTCGCGTCAGCGAAAAAGATTTCCGATGAGAGCCTTTTGTTTTTACCGCAAAACGCAGGGTTAAAGGGGCTCCCCCTTTAACCAGCTTTGCTATAAGAGTTTCAGAATGCAGAAAAAGTGGTGGTTCCGCCTTCTCATGGTTCTTCCCCTCCTGCCTGTGCTGGCCGTCATGGTGATGATGTGGGCGCCTTGGCGCGGAGAAGGCCCCGCCTTATTGCCCCCAGACGCCCGCGCTGATTTCGTGCTCATCGAAAAAGCCGCCCGGCGCCTCACGCTTTTGCGAGAGGATAAACCCCTCAAAAGCTACAATATCGCCTTAGGGGGCGCACCTCTCGGCCCCAAACAACAAGAAGGGGACAGCAAAACTCCCGAAGGCCGCTATGTCCTCGATTGGCGGAATCCTAACTCTAAATTCCATCTTTCGCTCCATATCTCCTATCCCACCGCAGACCAACACGCCGCAGCAAAAGCCCAAGGCCGCTCTGCCGGCGGCGACATCATGATCCATGGCCAGCCCAATAGCACCAAGCTGGCCGCAGGCTTGCTCGAGAAACTTCCCGGTGACTGGACCGATGGCTGTATTGCCGTGAGCAATGCTGAGATGGAAGAAATCTGGCGCACGGTTCCAAATGGCACCCCGATTGAGATTCGGCCCTGAGCCTTAAAACATATCTGAAGACCCTTACGGGTCTTAGAGCAAAGCTGGTTA
>DDLW01000251.1 GCA_002340345.1 Alphaproteobacteria bacterium UBA2562
CGACCCATATGGTCATTTTTTGCGGAATTGGTCAAAAGAAACAACTTCGCCCGTTTTGGGGGTCTCATCGGGTCCAATATCCCCTGTGTCACCAGCCTCCCCCTTTGCCTCTGGCGCCTTTGTTTTAGATCGTAAAGAAGAGGACTCATTTTTGACAGGAGGCTGAGGTCCTGTTTTCAATGTCTCAACAGCAACAACAGACATTTTTGGTTTTTCGGGCTGCAAAAGATCAGCATTATGCAGATCTTCCGTTTGGCCAAGCTGCTCTGGATAGAGGACTTCAAATTGCAAAGCAAAATTCACCGAAGGATCAGCAAAAGCTTGTAAAGCCGCCCATGGAACACGTAAAGGCTGAGGCTTCTTATTAAAACTCAGCGTTACTGAAAAACCATCATCATCTGTGTAAAGATTCCAGAATTGATGCTGCAAAACGATTGTCATTGTTTCAGGATATTGTGCTGTTAAATGCGCTGGTACGTCTGTTTTGGGGTGATCTGTCCGAAAAGTAATGTAAAAATGATGTTGTCCAGGCAAACCTTCATCAGCAACTTCATCAAGCGCCTGACGCACGACATTGCGCAGAGCATTTTCGACCATTTTGTCATATCGTAATTCACGGGAACTATCAAAGCTGCCGCCATTTTGCCCAGTCACATTTCTCTCCCACAACTTTTCTTTTTTATGACGCCCATAAAAGTTTCTATTAAAGACTTTATAGGGGCAGGACAAAGTATACCAATTAAAAAATTGGCAAATAATCATCACTTTTAAGGTTTCACATTATAAAAGCATGTTAGAACAAAGCTGGTTAAAAAATGGAATCACTTTGCCCTTTGTTCTAACGCACAATGCTATAAATAAAAATGTTATGTTATAAAAATTTTGTCTCTAAAGTTTTTCTCAAAGAAGAAAATCTGGAATTTTATTTTATGGCTGGGAAATACGCTTCATTCTTAGCGCCTTTCGCTTTTATTGAGATTGAAACGAAAGGCTTTCTGTCTTTATTTTCGGCGCAGAATGGGCCAAAAGACTGGCCTTTGCTCTCATTTCGCCCCTAAAAAAGCTCGATTAAAAAGTGACTTGGTCACTTTATTGAACATATTGATATAATAGAAGATATATTTTGTTTTGAGATCAATATGCTCGGCTGGATCGGCTTTTCTTTAAAGTAGGGAGCTTCTGTTGCCCGGTGCTCCCTGAACCGCGCTAGCCTAATTAGGCAGCGAGTGCGAGTTCATTATCGTTCGCATCTCTAAAATGGCCCGATATCGGTGGTACCATGCCGAACACCGAACATCTCTTTACCACGCGCGTCGATCCTGATTCGCCCCCAAAAACATCGTCCAGACGATATAAATTTGGTGGAGGCGCCGGGTACTGCCCCCGGGTCCGCTGCGCTTATTCCAAATGCCCGTTTAGCGTCATAGTCGGAACAAGCCGACATTCATAATATAGAGAGAAATAAAGCGACTTGCAAAGGAATCTCTTCAAGAGACGCAGCAATTATCATTTTTTTTACAAAAACAACTCAAACATGTCAAAAAAAGCCCCTGCCACCCTTGAAGATTTTAGAGCCTTTTGCGTGATGATTGACGCACATAAAATGCTCTATCTTATTGTTTTTGCAGCAAGACCTGTTGACTGGATATTTTCATCTAGAGTCCTCTACGACCAAGCCTAAGCTGCGAATGACTCTAGAGTCTTGTTTTGACCGCAAAACGAAAGCGATCAGGGGAATCCACATGGTCGCACTTTGCTCTAAGTTTAGGCATAGTCTTGATTATAAGATTTATAGGTCATAAGCCACTCGGCAAGCTGCTGTGGTAAAAGGTGGAACAAATGACGCGCCTGCGCTTCTGTGATACGTCCTTTTAAAATTGCGAGAATAAGCTGCATTCTGCGTTCTTCTGTCCAATGCGCCACTGGATATTCTTTAAAAATCGCACATGGTTCTGGCAGACGACCGTAAATCGATTCATCACAGAGCCCACCATAAGGATCAGGTTTTTTTTCTCTTTCCAAAGAAGAGCTCAAAGTCTCCATCATCCCACACCTCTCCTAAGGTCCCCCGTCAGAACACAACTTCACCAGCACCCTTGGGTACAGTATTCCAAAATCTAGAAAACTCCAAGTGGTTCTTGTAAAAAAGAGCCTTTTGCCTCTAACGCTTTGCTTCTAAAAGATCATTTTTTTAGGGACTATTGCATTATTTTTTTTGCAGAGCGAGAAATTTTTCCCAAAAAATAGAAAAACAGACCCTCTCAACTGTTAAAAATGTTTTCATCCATACACTTATAGAAAAAGACATAAAAATCTCATATCAAGGCCTAAAATCACCACAGTTTAAGGTATTTTTCAGAGAAAACATCTAAGCTTCTGTTTTATAAAACATCGCTTCCTCCAACAAAACAAACAAGCGATTCGGCTTTAAAAATTCCATTAAGAGAACTTTATTTTGCAGGCTTTAAAACGTTATCCTTCTCGAGAGAGCAAAGCGCGTTAAAGTGGGATCCCCTTTAACGATGCGTTTTGCGGCAAAAACAAAAACAGAGAGCCTTTCACCTGATTCAAATTAAAAGCGAAAGGCTCTAGAGTTATCGATCACAATATGGGCCATAACGCAGCGCAAATATCGGCATAAGGGAAACAGCGCATGTCTGGTAATAAAAATGTAACTGTTGAAGATCAGACAAAAGATATTGAAGGTGCAGAAAAGCAAATGTCTGCAAACTTAGAAACTTTTGTAAATAGTTATTACAATTTGCTCGATATTAGCGGCGGTCCTATTGGTGATTATGATCCACGCGATCTCATTGAAAAAGCGCTTGGCGATGCCGAAGACCGCTGGCTTGATTCTCTTCCTATGGATGATGAGGAAGATTTAGACGGCGAAGATTATGACGATGATATTGATGACGATGATGAGAATTATTTAGAAGAAGATGAATATAGAGGCCCTGAAGATGACGATTATGACGATGAAGATTATGATGATGATGAGAATTATTTAGAAGAAGATGAGTATAGAGAAGACGAATAGGATTTTATTGCAAAACGGGGTAAAAAGGGATGATCCCATCCCTTTTTACCCCTTACTTTTCTATATTGAGGCTATGCCGTGCTCATAGAAATTCTCTTAATCTTCTATAGAGTCACAATGATAGCCTTGGATATAGAGTAAAGAGCGCAAATCCGTATGCTGAATACGAAACCTCGCCCTTGCGGCAACTGTTGGTTTTGCATGGAACGCAACGCCCAGCCCCCCTGCGTCGGTTGCGGCCTCAATCATCATCAAGTCATTGGCCCCATCCCCTACCGTCACAGCAGCGGCGGGAGAAACACCAAGCGCTTCACATTCAGCAGTCAGCCTTTCTAATTTTGCCGATTTATCCAGAATAGGCTCTAACACCCGGCCTGTCAGCATGGATTCCTCGACCTCAAGACGGTTGGCAAAATCTGCATGGAAGCCGATTTCTTCACGCACTTTCGATGTGAAATGCTCAAAGCCCCCAGACACCAACACACAGCGCGCACCATGTAGGCGCATTGTGCGTACGAGATCAGCAGCACCGCTGGTATAGCCAATCTGTTTTAACGTCTCAAGCACAGCTGTTTCTTTAAGACCTTTGAGCATGGCAACACGCTCACGCAAAGCGTCCTGGAAATCGATTTCACCATTCATCGCCTTTGCCGTGATCGCTGCGATTTTGTCTTTTAAGCCCAAATGGTCGGACATTTCATCCAGGGTTTCCCCTGTCACAATTGTCGAATCCATATCCGCCAAGAGCAATTGGCGTTTACGCGGCTGATCTGGAAGCAGCGCTTGCAGGGCAAAATCAACGGGGACACTTGCCAAAGCTTGGCGTAAGTCCTCTTCTAGGGCGTGGCTTTGGTCTTGGTCGAGGGAAAAGCGCACATCGGCGGCCCTGCCCCCTTCTAACCAGACGGGATCTTCGACGGCCAGGCCTCGATCTGTGAGCAAAGATGTGACAAAGGTGATTTCGGCGCCAGAAAGTTTGTCTGGCGGTGCAATCAAAGTGACGATATGGGTTTGAAGGCTCATGATCTCACAACTTTAAGAGTTAGAGCAAAGGGCAAGGGGCAAAGGGATAGACTTATCCTTTTGATCCGTTTTTCTGTTGCTCTCATCCCAGAATCGTCGCCTTTATGCAATCTTTTTTCCTCTGTCTGGGAAAGAAACGGCAAAAGTAGGTTTCCATTAACCTTAATATGGTTTCATACATGGACTGAGAGAAATCGAACATCCTTTCACTTTATCTTGCAGACGACAAAATCATTGACGGTGTTCTATCAACCAACAGAGCTCACGATTCTTCGGCTAGTCTTTTGCTCAAGCGCCGCACGGG
>DDLW01000129.1 GCA_002340345.1 Alphaproteobacteria bacterium UBA2562
CCGACACTTCGATCCCTCGAAGGTCGGCCCAATCCACGCGCTATCTTTTTGTTATGGTTCGAATTATCGACCCGAAAGGCCCGGCTGATGCCGGACTCTTCCGTTTCGTTCGAACCACTAGAGCCTTTTGCGTGATGATTGACGCACACAAAAGGCTCTCTCTTATTGTTTTTGCCGCAAGACGCAGGGTTAAAGGGGCTGCCACTTTCACCAGCTTTGCTCTCGCCGACAAAAATAAAACCCTATCGCTGGTTGGGATAAGGTCATGCTGGGCAAGGTCATGCTGGGCAAGGATTGCTCTCGACTGTGACTCATGATAAAAGATTTTTTTAAGTCTTATGTAAAAAGATATATTTTCGGTTCAATTGCTTGGACCCCCCCATGGCTTTTGTCGATTTTTAGTCTTGGTCCTTTCAAAAATGTCCGAGGCGTCGCACCGCAAAATCCAAGGCGCGGGGACCGCTTGTCTTCAGGAGGAAGCAGCATGAACAATTTTGTCATGTGTAAAAAGCTTTTGGCCAGCACTGTGTTGGCGGTTTGTATTTCGACCCCTGCTTTTGCGGACGATCGCTTCTTTATCGAAGGGTCTGTTGGCGCAGGCTTTGGGATTTTTGATGAGTTGGAATTCGTGAATCCTGCGGGTGTGCCCTTTACCACGAATAATACGAGCGGCAACCAGATTCTCTTGACACAGATTGATGATGTCGACGTGTCTTTTAATGGCAAGGTGGGAATCGGCTATTTCGTGCATGAGAAAGTTTTTATGCGGGCGAGCTATACGCATCTTGGCCGTTATGAGACATCAGGCTATGCGGATTTCGGCTTAGGGGGTAATTTCCGCCAAGATCTCGAGGTTTCAGCCCATAGCTTCATGGCAGAAGCGGGCTATCATCAGCCGGTGACGGACAGTCTTTTCTTAGAGGTGAATGGCGGCGCGGGGCTGGCTTTGGTGGATATCGAAGGCAAGCAGGGCCGCAATCTTGGGGAAGACAATTACTTCCCAGACAATGATGATGTGACATGGGCGGTGAATGTCGGGGGTGCCGTGGGCCATAGAATCAGCGAACAGGGGAGCATTGTGGTCTCTGGCGGCTATACTTTTGTCGGGGATGTCGAAACAGGGGTCACAACGGGCGGAGAAAGCCAACGCGGTGCTGGCATTAACGCAGGCGAACAACTAAAATCGCATTTAGACACGGCCCATGTGATGATCGGCTTTCGCTATCAATTCTAGAAAAAAGGTTTCCAAAGGGCTCGCCCTTTGGCCGCCGGAGGCCCCTATCAGGACGTAAGTCCTGAAAAGTGTCATAGACAAACCAATGAAACAGAGTATAACAGCGCCCAGTGCAGCCTGAAAGGCCGCACTGGGCGCTGTTTTTGTTTTTGTCGCAAAGAAATCATCCTTTTGGCCTTTCCGTGAGAGGCGCAAAAAAAGGGGGCTGGAGGCCCTTTATCATGCTCTTACATTTCAGTGTCGAGAATTACTGTTCTTTGGCAGAGCGGCAAACCTTATCCTTGACCGCAGGCTCGGAGGCAGCGGCCCATGAGCATTGGAGTGTGACCTCTGACCATCCCCAAATTCCGTCTATTTTGCGCTCGGCTTGTCTTTTGGGGGCGAATGGTTCGGGAAAATCGTCTTTCGTTGAGGCACTTGCTTTCTTTAAAGACTTTATCGAAAATTCTGTCCAGCATGGCCAGCAGGGGCGCTCAGTTCAGATTCCACGCTTTAAATTAGAAACGGATAAAAGCCAGGCCTGTACTGTTTTTGAAATTTATTTTCTCTATAAAACTATACTTTATAAATATGGTTTTTGCCTAACGCCAGAAAGAGTGCTTGAAGAATGGCTTGACCAGCAGAGCCAGGATGATGAGGCGGAGGTTCTCGTCTTTTACCGTGAATTTCTAGAAGAACAGAATGCCTATAGCTGGGATATCAACCCAGCTTTGGTTACGGAAACAGACGCGACGGTCAAAAGTTGGCAAGAAATGACCCGGGATAATGCCCTATTTTTGTCTCTCGCCATGGCTTTGAACAGTCAAAGTTTCGCGAAACCTTTTGAATGGTTGCGTGAAAAATTTCAAGTCTTTCGGTCCGTAGATCACATGAATCATCAGTTTACATTCAAGTTTTGCGAAGATAATAACAGAAAAAGCCAAATTCTCCATTTCCTGAAAATGGCAGATACACATATTAAGGACATAAAGCTTCTTAGAAAGTCCGTTGATCTTAGATCTATTCCAGACAAAATAATATCTCAATTACAAGAAGGGATAAAATTACCGCCTGATTTTGGAATTGAAGACATCGAAGTCAAGGATGTAGAACGTGTCATCCCTCGTATCCTGCATGAAAATGACCGAGGGGAGGCTGTTTATTTTGATCTTTCTGAAGAATCTGATGGCACGCAGCGCCTCTTTGTTATAGCTGGTATTTGGTTGAAAGCTTTAGAAGAGGGTGTAACTCTTGTTATTGATGAGCTGCATAATAATATTCACCCCCATGCTTTGCGATTTCTGATCGATTACTTCAATGATCCACTGACAAACCCCTATCAGGCACAATTGATTTTTACCAGCCATGAGACTTTTATTCTGAAACAAGATTTTATGCATCCAGATCAGATTTGGCTTTTTGAAAAAAATGATCAGGGCAAAAGTCACTTGTTTTGTTTGTCTGATTTTGACCTCCGCACCCAGGAAAATCTGCAAAAAGCCTATTTAGAAGGGCGATTTGGGGCGGTGCCGAAATTGGGGGATAAAATCTATGGGTAAAAGACATAGCCATAAATCCAGCCGTTCTGGTATAGAAGAACGCCGCCATCATAGACGAGGTCAGAAATATCCAAAGAAAAAGGTTGTTATTCTTTGTGAAGGGGAAAAGACTGAAACTTATTATTTGACTCAGCTTAAGCGTAGTTTTAATGATCTTATTGTCAATATTGATATTAGAAAGGGAAGGACTTCGAGCCCTGAAGGGCTGTACAAAACCGGGGAAGTGCTGCTCTCGCAAAAAGATCATGGCATCGATGCGCTATTTTTCGTTTTCGATGAAGATGGACGCTGCGAAAAACAATATGAACATTATTTGGCAAAAATTTACGCTCTCAAGGCGCAGGAAGAGGCGACAGGGCCTTTAATTGCGCCCATCACATCTGTTCCTTGTTTTGAAGTGTGGATTTTGGCCCATTTCTGCTACACAAGACGGGCCTTTACCGCTTTGGCGGGCGGGTCTCCCTGCCAACAGGTGGTGGCCGAGATCATAAAACAGCCTGGCTTTACACACTATGAGAAGGCATGGAGAGATATCTACCAAAAAACCGCTGATCGTCTGCCCCAAGCCTGCGACAATGCCCGGCGGGCTCTGCGGGAACATCGCTGCGATGGCCAAGCAAATCATCGCGCGAATTCTTCGACTTTGATGTTTTCATTGGTGTCTTTCTTGCAAACGGCGAATAATCAAACGCCTTCAGAACCTGGGAGACAGGGTTGGGATGCCGCAAAGACCGCCCTGCAGGCTGAGCTTGCCTGAACTTTGCCGTTTGTGTTGTGCTCACGTCCCCAAAAAAGCTTTTTGAGAGACTTTTTCTCGAAAAAGTCGTTTAACTTCGCGTTAGCGAAAAAAAGGCTTCTTATTCTGCACTAAGGATCTTGTCCCCAGGCGCACAAAGGCGTAGAGTCCGGCCCTCAAAGCAAAAAATGAGAGCATTACGTCGTGAAAGCAGCCGTTATTGTATTTCCAGGCTCGAACTGCGACCGGGACATCGCCGTTGCGCTTCAGCAAAGCCTGGGTAAAGCACCGGATATGGTCTGGCATGGCTCGGGAAGCTTGCCCGCCGTCGATCTTATTGTCCTCCCTGGGGGCTTTTCTTATGGCGATTATTTGCGCAGCGGCGCCATGGCCGCCCATTCGCCGATCATGAAAGAGGTCGTCGCCAAAGCCAAAGCCGGGGTGCCCGTGCTGGGCGTGTGTAATGGCTTTCAGATGTTGACCGAGGCGAAGCTGTTGCCTGGGGTCTTAATGCGCAATGCCGGGCTGAAATTCATTTGTAAATCCGTACCGTTACGGGTCGAGCGTAGCCACTATCCCTTCACCGCTGGCTATGACAAAGGCGCGGTTATCCATATTCCGATTGCCCATAATGAAGGCAATTATACCATCGATGGCGATGGCTTGAAGCGCTTGCAGGACCAAGACCAAATCGTCTTCCGCTATTGCGATGCCGCAGGGCAGGTCACCCCAGAGAGCAATCCCAATGGGGCGCAAGATAATATTGCTGGGATTGTCAATGAAAAGGGGACCGTGCTTGGCATGATGCCCCATCCCGAGCGTGTCGTGGATCCTTTGAATGGTGGTCTCGATGGCCGCCGTCTGTTTGATGGTTTGGTGGAGGCGCTGTCATGACGAGCCCCGCAGCAGAAGCCGCGAAAGCCCATAATCACCCCGAAATTACCCCAGAGCTGGTGGCCGAACATGGCCTCAAGCCAGATGAATATGAGCGCATCCTCGAAATTATGGGGCGCCCACCAAGCCTGACCGAACTTGGGATCTATTCGGTCATGTGGTCAGAGCATTGTTCCTATAAATCGTCGAAAAAATGGCTCAAAACCCTGCCAACCGAAGGGCCGCAAGTGATTTGTGGGCCCGGTGAGAATGCAGGCGTTGTCGATATCGGCGATGGCCAAGCCGCGATTTTCAAAATTGAAAGCCATAACCACCCTTCTTTCATCGAGCCTTATCAAGGGGCGGCCACCGGTGTTGGTGGGATTATGCGCGATGTCTTCACCATGGGCGCCCGGCCCATTGCGAACTTGAATGCTTTGCGCTTTGGCAGTCCCGATCATCCGAAAACCCGCCATCTTTTATCAGGCGTGGTCGCTGGCATTGGCGGTTATGGCAATTGCATGGGAGTGCCGACGGTTGCAGGGGAGGTCAATTTCCACCCGGCTTATAATGGCAATATTCTCGTCAACGCAATGACCGTTGGCCTTGCGCCCGCCGATCGGATTTTCTATTCAAAAGCCGCCGGCATTGGCAATCCTGTGATTTATGTCGGTGCAAAAACCGGACGTGATGGCATCCATGGCGCGACCATGGCATCGGCGGAATTTGGCGAAGATGCCGAAGAAAAACGGCCCACCGTCCAAGTCGGCGACCCTTTCACCGAAAAGCTACTGCTCGAAGCCTGTCTTGAACTCATGGCCACCGATGCCATCGTTGCAATCCAAGATATGGGCGCGGCGGGCTTGACGTCTTCCTCGGTCGAAATGACCTCGAAAGGCGGTTTGGGGCTGGAGATGGATCTCGACCGGGTGCCCCAGCGCGAAACCAATATGACCGCCTATGAAATCATGCTCTCGGAAAGCCAAGAGCGCATGCTCATGGTGCTCAAACCCGATGCCGAAGACAATGCCCGCAAGATCTTTGAGAAGTGGGCGCTGGATTTCGCCGTCATCGGCCATCTGACCGATAGCGGTCGTCTGGTGATTAAGCAACATGGCCTGGTGATGGCGGACCTTGACGTGCCGCCTTTGGTCGCCAATGCGCCAGAATATGACCGCGCTTGGGAGACAACACCAGCCCATGATGCGGTGCCGCTCTCCCAGGTCACAGCGCCTGCAGACTATGGCCGTAACCTCTTGGCTCTGTTGGGCGCGCCGGATCTGTGCTCGCGACGTTGGATCTGGGAGCAGTATGACCATCATGTCATGGGCGACACAGTGCAAGGGCCTGGCGGCGATGCGGCAGTGGTGCGGGTCCATGGCAGCACAAAAGGCCTGGCGGTGACCACCGATTGCACGCCGCGCTATTGCTTTGCGGACCCACGCACAGGGGGCGCACAAGCGGTTGTCGAAGCCTGGCGTAATCTCATTGCCAGCGGTGCGAAGCCTTTGGCGGCGACCAATAATCTTAATTTTGGCAATCCAGAAAAGCCTCGGATCATGGGGCAGTTGGTGGGCTGTGTCCAGGGCATGGGCGATGCTTGTGCCGCTTTGGATTTCCCCATCGTATCGGGCAATGTCTCCCTCTATAACGAGACCGAAGGCAAAGCCATTTTGCCGACCCCGGTGATCGGGGGGCTCGGTTTGGTGGAAGATCTGGCCCATGCAACCCCCATGGGCTTTCAAGAGGCTGGCCATAGCCTCATTTTGATCGGCGAGACCAAAGGCCATATGGGGCAAAGTCTCTATTTGCGCGATTGTCTCGCGCGTGAAGCCGGGGCGCCCCCCTTGATTTGCTTGGAAACGGAAAAGCGCAATGGCCTGTTCGTGCGGGCGCAGATCCTGCAGGGGCGGATCCAAAGCTGCCATGATGTCTCCGATGGTGGTGTTGCTTTGGCTTTGGCGGATATGGCCTTGGCCGGGGGAATGGGGGTGAGCGTCTCCTTGGAGAAGATTGACTTGCCAGCCCATGCTTTCTTGTTTGCCGAGGACCAGGCGCGCTATTTGGTCGCGACCACCCAAGGCGAACAGCTGCTGAAAGACGCCGTTGCCGCTGGGGTGCCAGCGCTCTTATTGGGCGAAACAGTGCCGGATGAAGTCACCATCACCGGCCTTTTTTCCTTGCCTTTAAGCGATCTCAAAACAGCCCATGAAGGTTGGATGCCAGGCTATATGGCGCATCCGTAAAGGGGGGTGGGGCTTTTGCGCGCCCTCTGGAAGGCCTCTCCTCTGGGAGGCCCCCTCTGGGAGGCCCTGTCGGGAGTGCCTTTTTTGGGTGCAACCTTGACAGGGTGGTTCTTTGTGCCTAAGAATTGGCCAAATAAAGACTGTTCATGGCCTTGCTCTTCCCGTCAAGCCTTGACCTTTGCACGTGGCGCGCCATGTCTAAACCAGCCTACTTCCCTGTCAGGCTCTGCTTGGCGAGAGCAAAGCTGGTTAAAGTGGCATCACTTTAACCATGCGTTTTGCGGTAAAAACAAGACTCTAGAGTCATCCGTGACTTAGGTTTGGTCGCGAATGACTCTCGTGAGACATGACATAGGCCTGAAAATTGGGCCTCTAAGCGAAAATTGGAAGTCCATCATTTTGAGTGATGGGAAAAGGCCTTAAAAAAGGAGACCGACAGAGCATGGCAATGGAAGCCGCAGAAATTGAACGCATGATCCGTGAAGCTCTGCCCGATGCGGAGGTCACCATTGAAGATTTACGCGGGGATGGTGACCACTATGCCGCTTTGGTCGTCTCCCAGGCTTTTGCAGGGAAAAGTCGGGTGCAACAGCATCAGATGGTCTATCAATCTTTGCAAGGGCGTATGGGAGGGGAACTCCACGCTTTGGCTTTAACAACCAAAACCCCGTGAGCCTGCTTCCGTCCTGGCGAAGCCATTCCAGGCCGTGAGAGGCCACCCGCATAGATCACCCGCATAGATATTGAGAAAGGTCCTGCCCTGTGAGCGAAATTCCTACTTTTGACCGTATCCGCAAAGAAGTCTCCGACAATGATGTGGTGCTCTTCATGAAAGGGTCCCGGTCATTTCCGCAATGTGGCTTTTCGTCGGCTGTTGTGCAAGTTTTGGCCCATCTGGGGGTAAGTTATAAAGACATCGACGTTCTGATGGATCCAGCCATTCGCGAAGGCATCAAAGAATTCAGCAATTGGCCAACCATTCCGCAGCTTTATGTCAAAGGCGAATTTGTCGGCGGCTGCGACATTGTCCGCGAGATGTTTGACAGCGGCGAATTGACCACTTTGCTCAAAGACAAAGGCGTTGCAACGGCGGCTTAAGAGCGTATGCTGTTGGTACGTCTCAGTATTTTTTCGCTGACGCGAAACTTAAGCGACTTTTTCGAGAAAAAGTCTCTCAAAAAGCTTTTTGGGAATATGGGGGGGCCTTTTTTTAAGGTCCCCTCATATTTTTGTGATATCGCAAGACGGATGATGCCTTTGCACTTTTTTGTGAGGTCGCAAGACGGATGATGCCTTTGCACTTTTTTGTGATATCGCAAGACGGACGATGCCTTTGCACTTTTTTGTGAGGTCGCAAGACGGACGATGCCTTTGCTCTTGTGCCTTGCCTCTGCTATAGTAAGCGGCCATCTAGGCTTCTTTTAAGTGGCAAGGGACGTGCTCTGCGCTTAAAGGTTTTTTTTTCAATAACTTATTGGTCTTTATCCCATCATGAAATTTACGATTGAACGGGCCGAGTTGCTGAAATCGCTCGCGCATGTCCAGAGTGTCGTTGAGCGACGAAACACGATTCCGATTCTTTCCAATGTGCTTCTGGAAGCCAATGGGAACGCCCTAGCCCTCACAGCCACCGATATGGATCTTACCATCATTGAAAAAACCGCGGCAGATGTGGCTGTCGAAGGAGCAACAACGGTACCAGCCCATACATTTTACGATATTGTGCGTAAACTCCCCGACGGTGCTCAGGTTGAAATCGAGGCCGATAGCGAAGCGGGACGGGTGATTTTAAAAGCAGGTCGGTCGCGTTTTTCTTTAGCGACCTTGCCGCGTGAGGATTTCCCAGCACTGGGGGAGGATGAGCTTCCCAATAGTTTTACCCTCAGCAATGATCATTTGAAGGCTGTGATTGACTGCACACGCTTTGCGATTTCGACAGAAGAAACCCGCTATTACCTGAATGGCATTTATCTCCATGTGGCGAAAGCAGAGAGCGGGGATCCGGCATTACGCGCTGTTGCAACAGATGGCCATCGCCTGGCCCGCATTGATGTTGAACGCCCAGACGGGGCGGCGGACATGCCAGGGGTGATTATTCCCCGTAAAACCGTCAATGAGCTGCGGAAACTGCTCGAAGAAAGCGAGCATGATGTCAAGCTCGATTTGTCGGAAAACAAAATCCGTTTTGCCTTTGACAGCCTGGTTCTGACGTCAAAGCTGATTGATGGCACCTTTCCAGATTATGACCGTGTCATTCCCGTGGGCAATGATAAGGTGATGGAAGTCGATCGAAAAGTTTTTACCCAGGCGGTTGACCGGGTTTCCACCATTTCCAATGAGAAATCCCGCGCGGTGAAATTGGTACTGGACAAAAACAATCTTACCTTGTCAGCCTCTAGTCCAGAGGCCGGCATGGCCAGCGAAGAAATCGAAGTGGCCTATGAAGCGGATATGATCGAAATCGGCTTTAATTCCAAATATCTCTTGGACATTACCCAGCAAATCCAGGGTCAAACAGCAGCATTCACCATGATGGATTCGAATGCACCGACCATTGTCCGTGATAATAATGACAACCGCGCCCTCTATGTTTTAATGCCCATGCGGGTTTAAATTTTTTGGCCAAAGAGAGGCTTGCCATTCTGTCGAAAGGCGCGGGGAAGGCTCTCTGCTTGGCTTTGCGCTGGCTTCACATCCTTGATGATACCGACAAGCGGTATTGAGGAAACTGAAACTCTTTCCCCATATTTGTTTCGGTGACTGAATTGTCACTCTTATAGAGCCAAGATTGCATGAGAGCATCATGGGGGTGCTATCCATAAGGTTGAGTTTTGTAAAAAAGCCGCCCGATGGTACCGGCCATAGCGTTTGACCCAATGACCGTTGGTGCAAAACCCTGACCGCTCCTCAAAAAACCGCATAAGAGGCGGCTTGACAGGACCGTTGCCGGCAAGATCGATCAGAAGGTGTATTTTTCTACGGGTCTTTGAAGACGAAAGTCTGGTTCTCTTTTCAAGAAAGGATCGACAGGGGGGAGGGAAGCTGATAATAATAATGAGAATCATTATTATTATCAGTGTAGCTATCTTGCAGTCACCGCCGATGCCCCAGAATTCTGCCGCTGATCTTTGCGATCTTTTGCCTTTATTTAAACGCTCTTTCCTGACAATGCGGACAGGTCTGCTGTCATCGCGGAAAGCGAGGCTTGCCGCCATTTTTCTGTGCTGCTTTCTAGGCCTTTTTCTCACCGGTCATGCCTATCTCATCGTAGAAACCTGGGAAGAAGACAAAGCCCGGCAAGCGCTTGAAAAACAAGCCAGCGCCCATGTGAAAACCTTGAAGCAATCGCTTCTCGCCTTGAAAAACAACATGGTATCGCTACAGAAACTCCATGAGTTAGAAGGCGATTTCTCGCGGTCTGTCTTTCAATCTTTCCTCGATCGGGGCTTGACCAACCAAGGCGGCATCAAAGCCCTGGAATGGGTCGCCAAAGTCACAGCGGCAGAGCGTCCGCAAAAAGAACACGCCATGCGCCAGACCGGTGCCTTTGATTTCTCCATCCGTGATCATGCTGCGAGTCAGCGGATTTCCATGGGACGAGCCGTGTATTTTCCGGTGCTGTTTGCGGAGCCGCAGGACCAAAATGGCCATATTCTTGGCCTGGATCTTTTTTCATCGTCGGTTTTCAAAATGGCGATGGAAAAAGCTCTGACGGTTGAGGGCTTTTATGCCTCCGATGTCCTGCCGATTGCGCATGGTGAGGACGGCCAGAAATCTCGTTTTCAGATGCGGCTCTTTTTGCCGGTTTTTGGAGCCTCGCCCACAGAGCTTAAAGGCTTTGTCTCGGGCTTGATCCATATCGATGACTTGGTCGAACATTTGCTGGGCGATCCAGAGCAAAGCAACCGTTTTCACCTGGCAATTTTTGAACGCGGCCCCAAAATAGGCCGGAAACAAATCTATAGCTCGGCTTGGCGTCGGTCGTCGGGGCGTCGGTCGTCGGGGCGACAATCCTCAGGGCGACAATCCTCAGGGCGACAATCCTCAGGGCAAATATTTTCTGAATGGCGGTTTGCGGATTCCGGACATCTTGCCGCCACAGCAGCGCTTTTTAAAGCGCCGCCTAAAAGTTGGGTGGCGGATATCATGATTGCCCAGAAAAAATGGCAGCTGATGTTTTCCGCCGTCGAGGGGGCTGGTGACCGCTCTTATGCTTCGGTGATTGTCCTCACTTTTGGCATGCTGACCACGTTTTCTTTGATGTGGTATTTATGGCGCTCCCATCGTCATATCGAACGGGTGGAGCGGTTGGTCTCCGAGCGCACCGCCTCTTTGTTCGAGGCCAACCGGTCCTTGCGCACAGAGATCATCGAGCGGCAGAAGGCCGAGGAAAAACTGCGCCATAATGCTTATCACGATAGCTTAACTGGCTGTCTCAACCGAAGAGCCTTTAGCGAAATCTTACAAAAACGTTTTGAGATCGCCCAGATCACAGGGGCTTGGCATTTTGCCGTCTTGTTCATTGATTTGGATCGCTTGAAATATGTCAATGACACTTTTGGCCATGAAGCCGGCGATCAAGTCATTGTTGAAACCGCAGACCGGGTGCAAAGCCAGATCCGAGGAGAAGACCGTTTGGCGCGTCTCGGGGGCGATGAATTTGCGATTTTGCTTGACCATGTCACGGCCTTGGACCAGGCAACAGAGATTGGGAACCGGATTTTAAAGGCGTTGCGTAAACCTTTTGCGCTTAAAAATGAAGACTTTATTACCTCTGGCAGTGTTGGGGTCGCCCTGGCCCATGACGTCTATGACCATCCCGAAGATTTGTTACGGGATTCTGATACCGCCATGTATCACGCGAAAAATGCCGGGCGCAACCAACAGGCCGTCTTTAACCAGGAGATGCACCAGCGCAGCCTGCGGGTCATCAGGCTGCAAACGGATCTGACAGACGCGCTGTATAAAAACCAGTTCTTTCTCGAATTTCAGCCTATTTTTGATGCCCAACGGGATTGTTTAAGCGGGTTTGAGGCCTTAATCCGTTGGCAACATCCAACCCTTGGGCGGGTGTCGCCAGATGATTTTATTCAATTGTCCGAAGAGCTTGGCTTGATCCATGATATTGGGGCTTGGGTGATGACCCATGCCCTGGAGGCGCTCCAGAAACTCCATCAAATCCCAGGCTGTCAGGGCTTGTTCATCAATATCAATGTTTCGCCGCTGCAAGTCTTGAAGCCGCAATTATTCTCTGTCCTGACAAGCACTTTAGAGCGACTACAGATCCCGCCGTCCCTCTGTCAAATTGAGATCACAGAAAGTGCCCTGGGCGCGTCTGCGGAAGAAATGGCCGCCTATCTCGGGCGATTGCGTGATTTCGGGGTCAAGATTCTGATTGATGATTTCGGCACCGAGCATGCCTCCTTAAATCATCTGACTTTGTTTCCAATCAATGGTTTGAAAATTGACCGCTCTTTTATCACGGATATGGAAGAGGATGAGGTCAAACGGAAATTGGTCAAAAATATCATTGTCTTGAAGGACATTCTCAATCTCAGCGTGACCGCAGAAGGCATTGAAAATGTCACCCAAAAACAGATCTTGAAAGACTTAAAATGCAGCTATATCCAAGGTTTTCTATGCGGCAAACCCATGGATTTGGCTAATTTGCATGCGCTTTTACAGGCGTCCGCCCAGAAACAGGCGGCCGATGGCGCCGCCAGCGCGCTTTTCGGTCTTTGTCCACAAACATAACAGGGGGAAGCCGGTTGTGGTGCGGTTCTTTTTGCGATTTTGCCTTATATCCCACCTGTTCAACGGGCTTTTATTGCTGGGCGCTTTGCCGATCTCCGAAGCCTCTGCCCAACAGGTCAATATTTATTCCTTCCGCCATGACTTTTTGGTTGAGCCGCTTCTGAACAGATTTGAAGATACAACTGGGATCATGGTCAATATTGTCAGTGGCAATGCTGATGTCATGATCAAAAGATTGGCAGCCGAGGGCGCGCAGAGCATGACCGATTTGCTTTTAACCGTCGATGCAGGGCGGTTGGAGCGGGCGAAGGCTTTGGGGTTGCTGCAACCCGTGTCCTCGGCAAAGATCGAACAGGCCTTGCCGTCGCGCTATCGTGATAAAGACAAGATGTGGTTTGGCCTTTCCGTGCGCGCGCGACCGATCCTCTATAACCGCCAGCATGTGAAGCCTTGGGCGGTGAAAGACTATACGGATCTTTCTGATCGCCGATGGCGTGGCCGGCTCTGCTTGCGAGATTCAAAAAACATCTATAATCAATCCCTTGTGGCCGGTTATTTGGCCCATAAGGGCGCGGCACAAACACGGCTTTGGGTGCGCGGTATGGTGGCCAATTTGGCACAACGCCCCCAGGGTAACGATATCGATCAAATCAAATATGTTGCTGCGGCCGTTTGCCATTTCAGCGTCGTGAACACTTATTATTTGGCGCGGCTTCTAAAGTCAGAAAACCCCCAAGAACAAGCGGCCGCTCGGCAAGTGGGGGTCATTTGGCCTGATCAAGAGGGAGATGGCACCCATATTAATGTCTCTGCGGTGGCGCTGGCCCGCCATGCGCCCAACCGAGAGGCTGCCATTCGTTTTATCGAGTTCCTTCTCACCGAAGACGCCCAGAGGCTCTATAGCGAGCAGATTTTAGAATATCCCGTTGTCTCCGGGGTGCCCGTGGCCGAGATTGTCAAAAGCCTTGGCCCCTTCCGCGAGGATACCCTCTCTTTGAACGCCCTTGGGATCTATAACGCCCAAGCCCGCCAGATCATGAAAGAGGAGGGTTGGGATTAGAGCAAAGTGCCTATAATTTTTCGCTTGCGCGAAATTTAGGCGACTTTTTCGAGAAAAAGTCTCTCAAAAAGCTTATGTTAACCCTTTCAAAACAGCAAAATTAGAGACTCCAAGAATGCCGCCAATAGCACGAAATCCCATTCCTTCAAAATAGAGCTGTAACGCTAAGCGTTTTATCGTTGGATCACTCCCTGCCCCGTAGCGCGTGCTGTGCGTGTATTTACATCCGCAAGACCAGCAGCGCCAACGTTGTCTATCGCCAGTAAAACCCGCCTTAGTCGGTCTGTAGAAAAACATTTGGGGTAACTGCGTGACTTCAGAAATGTCTCTGACTCCAGCGGTGAATCAGAAATTGTAAACACAATAAACAGAAAAAGCGAGACAGTGAGCAAAGCCCCTTTCTAAAGATAGGGTGTTGGAATTCTAATGGGGTGTGTTTGCTGGTAAATATCACAGCATTGTTTCAATCTTTCATATGAGACTTTATAAAGCCGAGAGCGAGATTGGAGATAAGCCAAAAACTCTTTAGAGTAATAAGACTTTTTCGCTTCGCGACGCGCCCATTTCCAGGCTCTTCCACTTGCACGTTTCCAAGCCAAAGACCTGTAGCGATTTTCTAGATCTGGATGTTCATCTATAAAATTCATCAGTGCGAGATTGACATCATGAAGTGTCTGCGCAACATTTTCAGACAATCGACCATCACGTGCGACCGGCGCCTGAAAAACATCGCAAGGAATAAATGCAAAAGAAGATCTATGCGCCATACGGATTTCTATTGAATAATCTTGTACAAAAATGTTTGGGTCGCAGCCACCAACTTCATCAATGAGTTCTTTCTTCGCCAGCCACATGGAAGGTGTTAACTGGGCATTTGTCAAAGAATTATACAAAGGATCTGAGAAAATTTGAATATCCTGTGTCTCAAGGGGTCTTGGTGGAGTTCCCATCAAACTTTGCAAACCATAGGCTAATGCGCAATCTGTTTTTTTTATGGCGGTCAATAGATGACTTGTTGCCCAAGATGTCAGCCTATCATCACCATCTAAAGCTTTGATATAGTTTCCCGTTGCAAGGCGAAAGCCTTTGTTAAGAGCACGGCTTGGGCCTGTATTTTCCCCTGTTTCTATATGGACGTTAGGCCAGTGATAAGTCAGTTTTTTTAAAAGGGATACACTTTCGTCTGTCGAACCATCATCAATAAAAATATATTCTTTTTCAAAAGAACCTTCTTGAGCCTCCAACCCTTTAATCATATCGGGAATAAATTGGGTCTTATTATAGACAGTTACGACATAGGAAACTTTCTCATTTTCGTTTTGCATAAACTATAAAATCCCGAAGCATGACATGTTCAAAAAAATTGATTCCATTTCACTTTTTGCCCCTTTAAGGAGTATATAGGTGGTGTTCTCAACTTAAAACGATATTCTGCCCCGTGATAAAGCCAGACTGTGCAGCACAGAGATACGCACAAGCCTCTCTAAAGTCCTCATTACATCCAAAACATTTTGCGGGATTTGAGTGTTTTCTCTCCTCATAAGCCTTTTCAAAAGATATAGATTGTTTTTTTACTGTATCTTCGATAATAGCGTGCAGTCGATCAGCTTCAAATAATCGAAAAAAAAGCTATTAATTCTAACGCTTTTATAGCCCATGTCAAATCAAATGATTCGATTTTGAAGAGTTCGTGGACCTCGCACCGGTGTTTTCTTCTTCAAGCCTTTGTTTGTACCCATTTATGCTCAATGGGGGTGAGGTCTGGGCTATAAGGAGGAAGAAACAGCAGAGTGTTCCCCGCTTTCCTGATGGCTTCTTGTGTATCTGCGCGCTTGTGGAATGCTGCATTATCCATGACGATAACAGCTTTTTCCAGCGTTTTTGGCAGCAGATCTTGCTTCATCCAGGCCGTGAAAATATCGGCTTGATATTGGCAGGGACTATAGCGCATGTCCCATAAAATGATCATAGGACATGCGCTATATCTTATTATTTTTGCCGCAAGACGTATTGACTGGATGTTTTCATCTAGCCGCACTTTGCTCTAGAATATCCCTGTCAATGCGCGTCGCTGGCTTCCGGCGGGGCCGTCCGGCTCGATCTTCTTAAGCCATTGGGTCACGCTTACGACGCCGACGCCAAATCGGCTGGCCGCCTAAGCGATTGTCAATCCCTCACGTTCCCGAATTTCAAGAACTTTACGGTGGAAATCTAACGAATACGTCATCCTCAAAATATACTTAAATTATATAACATTATCTATATCAGATGCTTAGATCAAATGCAAAGCCCTCAAAAAATGACAATCAAAAAGCTATAAGCAAAACTGGCATAAAGAGGCGAAGGAAGACAAAACAAAAAAACAGTCACAAACCCGAAAATGAGACAAAATACATAATCTTTTGCCGTTTCCATAAAGCATTTTCCGAGAGCAAAGGGCGGCTGGATGGAACATCCAGTCGACACATATTTCAGTAAAAACAATAAGATAGAGCATTTTGTGTGATTCAATAGAATAAAACTATTTAAAGTGGGAGCCCCTTTAACCAACTTTGCCATTGAGCCCAGCAGAGCGCACCCGTTTTCCGACTATGTTTTGAAAATGTCCAAAATGACACTCAACATTCGCACGGGCGATTGGGTGGTCAGCCATGACAGGAATGGCCTTTTGATCCCAAATGAAGTCGGGCGCACATACCAAAATATGGTCAAGCATGTGTTGAATTATTTTGGCACCACAGTCACGCTGGACCATGTTTATCTTTGTGGTGAAGGGGTTTGGAAGGACCAATTCCGGTCATTGCTGGATATTCTCCTGGCTGATGAGGCCCTGGTGGGCGCTGATGGTCGATCCTTTCGGGCCACGACCAAAGCCCTGGTTGGATCGGCGGATTGATCTGGGGCGTTGGATGACCTTGCAGGACTATATGACGCTCACTGGCTGGACGCGCCATGATGATGGCACGGCTAGCCTGGCATCGGACCCCAGCTATCGCGGTCCCGTCTTGATCAGAGGCAAGGCGCTGCCGCAAAGACGGCAAAGGGGCGCCTTTTGAAAAGCTTTTTGACAGACTTTTTCTCGAAAAAGTCGCCCCCCATTTTCGCGCAGCGAAAAAAGGCCACTCAAAGACCCTCTAAAGCTTGGCCGCAGATGTCTCTAGAGCAAAGCCGAGCGCTTAAATATCGAGATTTTCGACTTCCAGGGCGTGGGATTGGATGAATTCTCGGCGGGGTTCAACGACATCGCCCATGAGGGTGGAGAAAATTTCCTCGGCATCATCGACATGGGAGACCTTGACCTGGAGCAAAGAGCGGGCTTCGGGGTCGAGGGTGGTCTCCCAGAGTTGGTCGGGGTTCATTTCACCCAAGCCTTTATAACGCTGGACCGAGACGCCTTTCCGCCCGGCCTCCATGACTGCCTGTAAAAGCCCCATGGGGCCCGCGACAGGAATGTTCTGATCCTTGATTTTGAGGGTGGCGGGATGATCATAAAGATCGGTCAGAGCCTCTTTCATTTTGGTGAGTTTCTGGGCTTCCCCGGTCATGAGCAAGGGCAGTTCGAGGCGGAAGGCCTCGCGGACCCGGCGCAAGACCCGGCTGATGACCAGGGCATCATGGGCTTGGTCCTCTGGATCTCTGACAAGTTCGCCGCCCCAATTGGCTTCGAGGGCGCCTTCGAGGCGGTTCAACCGTTCCGCGAGTTGATCGGCAGCGGCTTGGGCAGTGCTATCCTCGGCGAAATGGGCGGGGTCGAGAAGGCCAGCAATGGCTGCTTGTTCGATCAAAGTGGGGGCGTTGGAGCGCCGGACGAGGACTTCGATCGCACCACGGGCTTGGCGGGCTTCTTCAATGCGCATGCGCAAATCTTCCCCCATGAGGCTCCGCCCATCGGCGAGTTCGAGCACCGCTTGGTTCAAAGTTTGATCGGTGAGATAGGTTTCCATGGCGCGGTCGTCTTTTAAATAGACTTCCGAACTGCTGCGTTTTGCGCGATAGAGGGGCGGTTGGGCAATATAGAGATAGCCACGCTCGATAAGTTCGGGCATTTGCCGATAGAAGAAGGTCAAGAGCAAGGTGCGGATGTGGGAGCCATCGACGTCCGCATCGGTCATGATAATGACTTTGTGATAGCGCAGCTTGTCGGGATTGAATTCTTCACGGCCAATGCCAGCCCCTAAAGCGGTGATCAGGGTGCCGATTTCAGCGGACCCGAGCATTTTATCAAAGCGGGCACGCTCGACATTAAGGATCTTACCACGCAAAGGTAAAATGGCTTGGAATTGGCGGGAGCGGGCTTGTTTGGCCGAGCCGCCAGCGGAATCGCCCTCGACAATGAACAATTCGGATAGGGCGGGGTCGCGTTCTTGGCAATCGGCGAGCTTGCCAGGCAAGGAGGCGACATCGAGGGCCCCTTTGCGGCGGGTGAGTTCGCGGGCTTTACGTGCGGCTTCCCGTGC
>DDLW01000131.1 GCA_002340345.1 Alphaproteobacteria bacterium UBA2562
AGAGCAAAGCTGGTTAAAGTAGCATCACTTTAACCATGCGTTTTGCGGTAACGTCCTGAGAGCAACGCTCTTTTCGCTTGCGCGAAATTAAAGGCGACTTTTTCGAGAAAAAGTCTCTCAAAAAGCTTATATAACCCTAGCAACATTCATATTCGATCTGTTCCAATAAGGATAAGCCCTCGCTGTCCTCATAAGTTTCAAATAAGTCCGAAAGAATAGCCACCCGCGCACAAATCAAGCATAAGCCGTCAAATTTCCGTTCATAAATATTCTCCGCAGAGGAAATTTCAGCTTTGAATTTCTCCCAGAACGCATTTGTTTTTTCAGGATCCTCAATATGCATCAAAATTCTGGCTAAGAGTTTTTGCGTATTGCCTTCGCAATCAATGCCTTTAAAGCTTGTATAGCGATCGGTTTCAAGGGTTTCGGTTTTAGAGGACATCACGACACTCACATTTTTTACAGAAAACCACGCCTTCGCGCAGTAAAAACACATCTGCACTCTGGTCTTGCGATAACCATACAAAAAATAATGACTTATAGAAACATATCATACATCATTGCCCGCTCTCGCCCCTAAAGAGAGGAATATCCCCCTAAATGGCAAGACGCTGCCGTAAGTTCGAAATCCGGCTGCGGCTCACAGGAATCTCCTGGGCGTCCGGCCCCGCAAGCACCAAAACACCGCCATTATGGCGGCGATAAAAGGCGGTAATCACATTGAGATTCACAAGATAAGAACGGTGAGGCCGAATAAAATATTTCGGATCTAGCCTTCTCTCAAGTTCTGAAAGAGATAAAGAACAGAAGAAAACATCAGAAGAAGAATGTAAATATGTATAATGTCCCTCTGCCGCAATATAAGAGACCTCTTCAGCATCAATAAATTCTGTTTTGTCGCCTTTTTCAGCCGGTATTTTTCTGAGATAGAGAATATCTTCACTCTGGGCAGGGCTTTCTGTTGGCGGCACCGCATGCAGAACCGCTATGATCTGTTCCTCTTCCCCCTCTTGACCCTGCATAAGACAGAGCCGCACATGCAAAACACGCCCGGGAATAGGCACCATCAGCGATGCAACATGATCTTGACGGTCTTGCAGCTGGGCGACGAGCAATTCAATTTTAGCGCGGGCTTCAGCATCATGATGCGCCCATAGATTACGCCCCAGAAGCTCTTTTTCAGCCAGGCCCAATAAAGACGCTGCCGACGTCGAAACCGCCGCAATCTCCAAGCTTTTCTTTAACAGCAGAACACCGATTTCTGTTTTTTTGAGCTTATAAGAGAAATCATCCATAGACACCTAAGATCCCACTGTCACATCACGCCACCATGCTTGTCTATGGACAGCCCATGGGATCGATGTCCCCAAGCTTAACCCCAGGAATAGGCGCTCTTTCTGTCAAAAGATTAATATGACCCATTTTCCGCCCAGGGCGACTCTCCACCTTGCCATAAAGATGCAGCTTCGCATTTTCGTTTAAAAGTGTTTGCTCCCAGTGCTCGCGGTAATCGCCAATGAGATTAATCATCTCGGCATTAAAATCGCGCTGTACAGAGCCAAGCGGCAATCCACACACCGCCCGAATAAGCTGCTCAAATTGGCTTGTCCGGCACGCATCCATGGTCCAATGTCCGGAATTATGGGGTCTTGGCGCCATTTCATTCACAAATAAGCCCTCACGGGTCACAAACAGCTCCACCGCCAAAAGACCAACCAGGGAAAGATGATCGGCCAAGCGCTTTGCGATATCAACAGCCGCCGCACAGAGCAAAGGCGACACCCGCGCTGGGACAAGAGACCGATCCAGGATATGGTTTTTATGCTGGTTTTCTGCCAAGGAGAAACATTGTGTCTGTCCATCAAGCCCCCTGGCGATAATCACAGACACTTCTTTTTCAAAATCAACAAAGCCCTCTAAAATAGCGGTGGGGCCTGTGTCCTGTAGGTCCGCATTTTTGGCATCGGCATAGCCGGCTTTTTCGAGCAAAAGTGCCCATAGCTGATCAGGATCTTCTTCCCCCGCCTCGGCAGGCAAGAAAATTTGACCTTTGCCGTCATAGCCCAAACGGGCTGTTTTCAAAATGGCGGGGCGCCCAATATGGTGAATGGCTTTCGCAAGGCTCTCTGGGCCTGTGACGTCCGCCCATGGCGCTGTCTGAATATCAAGATCATTGCAAAATTGTTTTTCTATCAGCCGGTCTTGGGCCACGCGCAGGGCCTCAAGGCCAGGTCGCAGCGGGGCATATTGAGAAACATAATGGGCCGTGTCTAAGGGGACATTTTCAAATTCATAGGTCACGAGGTGACAAGATTTTGCAAAAGCCTCTAAGGCCTGCCAATCATCATACGCCGCTTGGGTGGTGCGGGCTGACACCAGGCTCGCCGGGCTGTTTTCTTCGGGACAGAAAATATGACAGTGATAGCCAAGCCTTGCGGCGGCCAGCGCTGTCATGCGGCCAAGCTGCCCGCCACCTAAAATGCCAATCATCGCCCCTGGCCCTGCGATCGGGCCTTTCCCGCCATCGAATGGTAGGTTCATCATCGCCCCTTCTTTGAGAAACCAGAGCCTCTCCCCAACAAAAGAATCAGCCGGAGAGAAAGCGCCCATGACGTCTTTTACTGATTTATGATTTCAAGTTTTTAGAGCCTTTTGGGTGATGATTGACGCACACAAAAGGCTCTCTCTTATTGTTTTGCCGCGAAATGAAGGCGATCAGGGGGATCCACCTGATCACACTTTGCTCTAAGAAAAGCGCGCCCTACGACGTTTCATCAACAGGGAATTCTGCCACATTGGCGCTTTGTTTTTGCCGCCACGCCTGGAGTGCATGCGCAACCGTTGGATTCCCATGGGCGACAATCGATGCGGCAAAAAGCGCCGCATTAATCGCCCCGGCTTTGCCAATTGCCAATGTCCCCACAGGAACCCCAGCTGGCATTTGGACAATAGACAGCAAACTATCCATGCCTTTTAAGGCGCGGCTTTCGACGGGGACGCCTAAAACAGGAATTGTGGTTAAAGACGCAACCATTCCTGGCAAATGGGCGGCCCCACCCGCGCCCGCAATAATGGCTTTTAGGCCGCGTTCTTTTGCAGATTCAGCAAATTCCACCATGCGTTTGGGAGTTCTATGGGCGGAGACAATGCGTGCTTCGAAGGCAACATGAAGAGCATCAAGGGTCTCTGTTGCATGGCGCATTGTCTCCCAGTCAGACTGGCTGCCCATAATCACGGCGACATTGGGGTGAGACATGAGGGAACATCACTTTCAAGCTAGAGCAAAGGACAAAAAGATCATTTCATCTTTTTGGTCCGTTTTGCGGCAAAACAAAAACATACAGCCGTTCTTCTGAGGTAAAAGAAAAGCGAAATCCTGTAGAGCCAAAAATAGAAAGCTCTTTCCCAAGAGAGCCTTTTCTTGGAAACAGTGTGATCAGAGGAAAGAATGGGAAATGAGCGCGAGAAGCGAAAGATTATAAAGCAAAACCACACAAGAATCTAGAGTATTTTCCACGACAGCCTTTTGCTTGCGTCGCAAAACAGATCAAAGGGATGCACGATCCCTTTGATCCCATCTCTTTGCCCTACCCCCCATAGCAAAGCTGGTTAAAGTGGGCGCCCCTTTCACCATGCGTTTTGCTCTAAGACGCCATTGCCTCTGCGGCTTCAAGGTCAAGGGCCGTTGCCCGCTTGTAAGCCTCGCGCTCTTGTAGATTGGCAACATAGCGCTGATATTCCGGGCGTTTCTCAATGATGTCAAAGCGCATCCCAAAGCCCAAACTCGCCCCGACAAAGACATCAACCGCCGAGAATTTATTGCCAGCAATATAATCCTTGCCCTTGATTGCCAGCTCTATGGCATTTTGGACTCTCTGAAAATCGCCAAAGCTCGACATGGATTGCTGTTCTGCGGTCAGGTCCCCGAACTTGCACGCCGCCACAAACCATGCAGCATCCATCGGCCCTGCACAAAAAAACAACCAACGGTAATAGTCAGCACGATCCTCTAACGCTGGCGCCAGACCAGCGGCTGGAAAGGCATCGGCAAGATACGCACAAATGGCGGCGGCTTCTGTGATGATTTTTTCACCATGTTTGAGGGCAGGCACTTTGCCCATCCCATTCACCGCCAGATAGTCTGGGCTTTTCATTTCAGGCCCATAATTGAGCATTTTAACCTCATAGGGCGCGCCCAGCTCTTCCAACATCCACCGGACAATCGCACCGCGAGATTGGGGATTTGTGTATAATGTTAAGGCGGTCATGACTCTCTCCGAACATAAAACGCGTATGTCAGCATATTAAAGCCTCTCCATATCGGCGCATGCAGCGATATGGAGCCTTTAAGATGCCAGAAAAGATCGGACAGCATTATGAATATATTGCATGTTTTTTTCATAAAGCTGGATATCATTGATTTCTTCAGCATAGGCTTCAGGATCTTGCTGGAGCGCTTGGCTCTTTTCCCGTCTTTCGCGAATCTGCCGATCTTCAACCTCACGAATTTCTATAAGCTGGCGGCGAAGCTCACGCTTACGATCTTCACGGCTATTGATGCGTTTTTTAATACGGTCGGTCATCCGAAGATCTGTCATGATAAATTGTTCATAGCGTTCAGGCGCCATGGTGAACGGAATCATGTAATCTGTCAGAGCATCATGGGCACATTCTCTCCAACCATGCTCATTTTCTGAAAGTTGATAGCTTTTTAGATAGGTCAGTTCCCGCGGGTCTACAGAATATTCATCACTACAGAGCTGAAGTTTTTCTTCAAATTTCATTGTCACATCTTCGGCTCTGACACCGATGAGGTTATCAAAGCTGCGATGATTGTCTGCACATGCAGAAAGACCCAAGCAGAGCATAATCAGAAAAGAAATCTTGCGTAACATTCTGAAGGATAATAATCCAAGATCACACATCGAAACCTCATAGGCTTTACAGCATTTTGCTTTTATTCTGGATCAGAGGCAATGCTGTAAGTTTTTGTTTTTGCCGCAAAATCGATCAAAGCGGTGCAGCGATCACTTTGCCCTTTGCGCTCAAGAGCCGTTTTATAAGCGGTTATCAAGCCCTTTTAGTTTACCAGGCGGGCCTTAAGAATCGCTTTCTTGCAAGGGAAGTCCTTTACACTCATCGCGGTTTAAAAGCGGGATATAGAGCTTAATCGCCGTGCCCTTGCCTAAGGCACTTTCAATCTGCATATCCCCCGACCAAGCCTTCACAATGCCATAGACAGAAGGCAGCCCAAGCCCTGTCCCCTCGCCAACAGGTTTGGTGGTATAAAAAGGATCCAAGGCCCGGGCTTTGACTTCGGTCGTCATACCGCTGCCAGTATCCACAACAGACAAACAAAGATAAAACCGGCCCTGTTCCAATTGATCAAGAGAAGATGGCGGCGACGTCACCGACAAAGAAATATTGATTGTGCCATCATTCTCCATGGCATCCGTCGCATTCTTCACCAAATTCATCAGAATTTGCGTCAGCTGCGTTTCGTTTGTGCAGGTTAGCACACCCTCCGCATCAAGTGTATCCGTAATAAGAACCGTATGGGGTAAAGTTTGCCTGAGAAGAGAAATCACCTTTATAACTGTTTTTTCCGTTTCCATGGGCCGGTTTTCGGCCATTTCTTTACGGGCAAATGTCAAAGTATTGCGCACAATATTTCGAGCGTTCTCCGCACTATTGCGAATTGTTTCTAGGCATTTATGCAGGGTTTTATGATCGGGATGACCTTCAAGCTTACTCAAGCTGACCTCAGAGAGGATCAAAATGGGCTGGAGTTGGTTATTGATTTCATGGGCGACACCGCCTGCCAGCTGGCCAAGCGCGACCAGCTTTCCTTGTTGGGCATCTCTCTCGGTGGCTAAGTGAGAGGCTGTGTTGTCTGTGATAGCACCACGATAGCCTGTAAACGCCCCATCACTATTAAATTGCGGCACACCACTAATACGCAACCACTGCAAGCCCTCTCCTGTCAGATGCACAGGAAGGTCAATATTCTTGAACTGCACCTTTTGAGCAATAGCATCCGTAATTCTATGGGGTAAGGCATGGCCAATTTGTTTTTCCGCCAATTGCTCTAAAGACAGCCAAGATTGGTGCTCCAGATGTTTGCGCAAATGGCTTAAACCCGCCCCGGTTAAAGAGGTGAAATCTCCGGCCTCATCAGATTGCCAGAACAAATCAGACGAACAGGCGGCCAGGTCACGAAACCAATTTCGGCTTTCACGCAACGCTTCGGCCGCGTTGCGAGACTCCGTCACATCTTGCAAAATACCAGCCGCCCGCAAGGGGATACCCTCGCTATCATGCTCGATACGACAGGCTGTTCGTAACCAACGTGTTTCCCCGGTTTCCGCATGGTAATAGCGATATTCTGCAGAGGCTTCCCCCCCATCGAGCACATCGGTCCAATAGCGACGAAATGTCGACCTGTCGCGCTTATCAATATATTTCAAGTAATGATTGATTTCGATCCGTCTTTCGCGTAACAGCTCGTCTGGTTCAGACGGTGTTGGCAGGCCATGGAGCTCATAAACAATATCCGACCACCAAACAGTGCGACGGCGCAGATTGCTTTCCCAATGCCCAATCCGACCGATCTGTTGGGCTTCTTTCAAACGCAGGGCATTGGCTCTGAGCGCATATTCTGAATTTTTGAGCTCTGTGATGTCTTGTTGTAAGCCAAAAAGGCGATTGCTCTGCCCTTCTGCGTCTTTCTCACGGAACATGCGCATGACGATATAGCGAATTTCACCGCTGGGCCGCACAATGCGATAGACACATGTTTTTTCTGTCCAACGTTCATCCAAACGATCACGCCGGGCTTGCGCGCGGTCCTCGGGATGAATCCAGCTTTCAATGGTCTCAAAACTGAGAATATCGCGGTTTTGATCGCGCCCCCATATTGTGAACGTGTCTTCGGACCAATGGAGCCGTTCTGTATCCAGAGAATATTCAAAATAGCCTTGATGGGCCATACGTTGGGCTTCTTTAAGCCTCGCCTCACTTTGGGCCAGGGAAAGCGCCGCTTGCTTGCGTGTCGTCACATCTTGGACAATGGCAAAAATACGTTCATCTGGAATCAAGATAAGCGTTTTTTCAGCCGCCGATTTCCCCCCCTCTTCTCCCACAAGCTGGGGGTCAGAGGGTTGTGCTTTTGTCTTTGCTTTTTGACGTTGGGCATCGATTTGGATATAGCGAATGTCACCGCGCGCATCATAAACTCTTATTTCGCTTGCAGTTGTTATCCATCTTTTGTCCGTTAGAATATGATGCAAAGATTGCCTGTCTATCTCATGGACATTGCGCAACAAACCTTGCAACCCACCAATAAAAGATCGGCTATCCCAATTCATGATATTGGCAGCATGGTCATTACAGATCATTTGCCGAGAGGCTGGATGATATTCCCAATAGCCAAAACCAGCGACTTCACAGGCCGTTTCGAGCTCTTGCTGGCCCATTTGGATATGTCCGACATCAATGCCGCGGACCACACACTCTTGAACAGAGCCCTCCCCCCTTTCGATCGCTTTTAAGAAAAACTCAATGCGTCTATTTTGTCCGAACTTATCTGTTAAATGGACGATTTGCCGGATATCATTCTTTTCTTTATGATGTCTATTCACAAGCTCGATAAAAGAGGATGAGAAATTCGACACAAGACATTCATGAATTTCATCCTGTAGCTCAATCGTTTTATTCTTACAGACAGAAAGAAATTTATTATTAAAATATAAGAGCCTATTATCTGCATCGACAATGAATATAATATCAGGATATTGATCCATAATATCATATTCATTACCATCATAAAACTTTACAATAGAACTATTATCTGTATATTTATTCTCAAAATTATCTATTTTCTTATTAAGAAATGAACCCACCATATTATTTTTTAATATTGAGATAGTTTCTTTTATCCATTGATAATATATTTCTGAATACCATGACTCTTCTTTATGGCAAGGGTCTCTCCAAGCGTTACGCTCGTTATTTTCTTTTAACCGCCCCACAAAGAGATAGCATTTTATATCTTCTTCAAGATAGCTGACGAAGAAACGATCATATTTTAATATGTTCTTATCGATATTTTCCGTCTTAGAATAGTTATGTGATATATTTTCTCTAATAAAAACATCATCATAAGATGATATTTTTGACATAACAAAATCATGACAAGAGACATCCTCATCTTTCGCGTCATAGAAATATTTTGATTTTAAAATAATGTTTTGATTATTAATATTAGCCTGGATAATGTCCGCGTCAAATACACTTAATATATCATCTTTTATTTTAATTATCAAAGAAAAGAAATCTTTTCTATAAGAATATGCCATTATTTTTATGAAATCAATTTTTTCTTTATTTTTTTCTATATTGAGTTCACAATATTTTTTCTCTATATTCTCGAAAGAAAAACTCACAAGTTGATCAATATAGCGATAATATCCCAATCTATGGAGAGGCTGTGTATCAGAACTGATTAAGATGGTGATCTCATAATTCTCAGCCGCACTATAATAAAATAAATTATGATTATTCTTTGCAAAAAGCCTTTCAAAGCGCGCCTGTTCAGAAGAACCATAAAGATATTTTGAGATTTCTTCATTAAATTCATAGGGCATATCGCCATGAGGCGCCTTCATAAAAAGTTGCTGTTGCTCTTTCATTTGTTTATGAGAGACAAAAAATAAATTACTATGATTTTTATTT
>DDLW01000050.1 GCA_002340345.1 Alphaproteobacteria bacterium UBA2562
TCATAGACTCTGTCGGTTGGTAGAAGACGGACAAGAGTGCCCATTCAAAAGCCTTTGAAGGATAGCCACGCCATGACAGACCCTGATGATATGCCCCATCTTTTGGTCATTGATGATGATGAGCGTCTGCGTGACCTTTTAAGGCGCTATTTATCGCGCAATGGTTTTCGGGTCACCGCGGCCCAAGATGCACAAGAAGCCCGGTCCGCTTTGTCCGGGCTGGCTTTTGATCTTTTGATTCTTGATGTCATGATGCCAGGCGAAACCGGCCTTGAGCTCACCCATGCCTTGCGAGAAGGCGACAGCACGGTCCCCATTCTTCTTTTGACCGCCATGGGAGAAACAGCCGATCGCATTGCTGGCCTATCCGCTGGGGCAGATGATTACCTCGCCAAACCCTTTGAGCCGCAAGAACTGCTTTTGCGTATCCAATCGATTTTGAGACGCGCGCAACATGCCCCCGCCCCACCACCGCAAGAAGAACAAGAGAGCTTGATCCAGCTTGGGGCGTTTATTTTCGATCTCAAACGCGAAATTCTCACCAGCCATGGAACCCCTGTCAGGCTCAGCACCGCAGAAGCAGCCCTATTAAAGGCTCTTGCCCTTTCTCCACGCCTTCCGCTGTCACGTGAAGATCTTGCCCAGCAAGGCAATCTCGATAGCAACCCCCGCGCCATCGATGTCCAAGTCACACGCTTAAGGCGCAAAATTGAGCCAGACCCGAAAACACCTATTTATCTTCAAACTGTAAGGGGAATGGGTTATGTCCTCCACCCCGATTGACCAGAGCACTTTTGAAGACTCTGACGAGGACAACCAAGAGCGGGGGTTGAATGTTGACATTCTGCCCCGTCGTCGGTCCTGGATCAAACGCCTGCTCCCCGGAACTTTGATGGGGCGGGCGCTCATGATCGTCGTCACCCCCATGGTCCTGGTTCAACTTGTCTCGACTTGGGTCTTTTATGATCGCCATTGGGAAAGCATGAGCCGACGTCTTGCTGATGGCCTCGCAGGCGACATCCACACCATCCTCTTATTGCATGATCGGTACCCAAAAGACCGCGAAACAAACCTGATGATGGCACGCACTGTCATGTGGCTTGATATTGAATTCCATCAGGGGCGTATCTTAGATAATGTCACAGACCCCACCCATGCTGGCAGCAAATTAAAAGCGCTTCTTGCCAGCGCCATCGAAAATCGCCTCAAAAATCCTTTCTTGATAGAGGTGGGTTACTTCACAAACAATGCTGTCATTCAAATTCAGTCCCCTGAGGGCGTCTTTCACATTGTCGCCCCACGGAGTCGTCTGTTTAGCTCAACAACATATATTTTTTTAATGTGGATGTTGGGCAGTTCTATGGTGCTTTTTGCCGTCGCCATCATTTTCATGCGCAATCAAATTCGCCCTGTTCACCGCTTGGCAGAAGCGACAGATCGCTTTGGTCGTGGCCTCGATGTTCCTAATTTCAAACCAGAAGGTGGGCTAGAAGTCCGCCGCGCCGCTGTCGCTTTCAATCTCATGCGACGACGCATCAATCGTCAAATTCACCAAAGAACAGAAATGCTTGCAGGGGTTTCCCATGACTTGCGCACACCCTTAACACGCATGAAGTTGAATCTTGCCATGCTGCCACCGGACAATGAAGTTGCAGAAATTCAAAAAGATATCGCCGAAATGGAAATTATGATTGAGGGATATCTTGCTTTTGCCCGGGGGGAAGGCACAGAAACCGCCAAAGCATGCAATTTTTCTCAGATCTTGGCAGAGGCTGTGGACGCTGCCAAACGCACGGGCATAGTAATTTCTTTCACCCCGCTCCCGCCGCTCCCTTTGACTTTGCGTCCCCAAAGCATTCGACGCGCCCTGGATAACATCTTGAATAATGCCCAACGATATGGAGACCATATCTGGATCAGCACGGAACAAAAACATCATAAGCTGTCTCTCTTTATCGATGACGATGGGCCGGGCATTCCAGAAGACAAGCGCAATAGTGTTTTCCGGGCTTTTTTCCGTCTCGACAGCTCACGGAACAGCCGCACGGGTGGTGTGGGTCTCGGGCTGTCCATTGCCCGCGATGCCATTCGCAGCCATGGTGGCGAAATCACCCTGGAAACAAGCCCCTATGGAGGGCTAAGAGTCAAAATTAGCCTCCCTTTATAAGACTCTATAGGGCGCTCCAGACCCTGGAAAGATTTGCCTATATCCGTAAAGACCCGGCAGTATGTGCCGCCTCAAAAAGCCTGACCCAACAATTAGAAAAATCACTCTGATCATGCCTTGCTTTTTTCGCTTGCGCGAAATCTAAGCGATTCTTTCGAGAAAAAGTCTTTCAATTCGAGAAAAAGTCTTTCAAAAAGCTTTTCTTAAAAAAAACAACAATCTATAGCATTGCGCCTGATTCAGGTGAGAAAGCACAGAACGATAAAACTTGGCACAGCCATTGCTTATATTTCCAGCGCGAGGGTCCAAAGATTTCTTGGCACATGGGCTTGGCAAGATATCGGGATCACAGGGCGGCGTTCGGCTTCAGGATGAACCAACGCCCCCACCTTTTCTGATCCGCTATTGCGAGAGCAAAGCTGGTTAAAGTGGCATCACTTTTACCATGCGTTTTGCGGCAAAAACAAGATCATAGAGCCTTTCCATTGATTCAATATAAAAAAGAAAGGCTCTAGTTTTTGGCGATAAAAACCACAGTGACATTGACCGAGAGACCGGCCTGATCCGGATTTGGTTGGTGAC
>DDLW01000130.1 GCA_002340345.1 Alphaproteobacteria bacterium UBA2562
TTATCACGGATACTCTAGAGCCTTTTGCGTGATGATAGACTCACACAAAAGGCTCTCTCTTATTGTTTTTGCAGAGCCAAAGAGTGCGGGTAATATGTCTGGAGTCAGTGGGTTTTGCTGCGCCATCAAAAATAAAAGCAAAATTCTTCATAAGTTTGTTTCGAAATGACCAAAGGCACAGTATCCTCATGAGAAGGAAAAAAATGTGGGAATAAAGAACAATAAAGCGTTCAAAGCGTTCTCAAAGCCATGAATCTGTTTCTTGTAAATGTTGATAAGCTTTGCTAACCAGCTAAGTTTGAGTCATCAAATGTTATTCTAGGCTTCAAAAGTTTTGGATTCTGATGATCACGATTCCTTGTAGAGTCCGTTAGACCCTGGTATTTCTGTAAAGACGCGCTATAAGAGGTCAGCATTTGTAAAAAGAGAAACTTGAAATGCTGTCCAAATACCTTTTAAGGGTGATGATTTGTAAGAGACTCAGGAGAGAGTCCCAAAAATTTATTGAGACTAAAGGAGGAATCGCGTGAGTGTGGAAGCAGGAGCGGCACGGAAAAAAATTCTCATAGTTGATGATGATGATACACTTCGCCAATCATTGTGCGAACAATTGCAGCTCCATGAAGAATTCCAGACTGAAAACGCAGCCTCGGCCTCTGCCGGTCTTGAAGCCGTTAAGGGACAGCATTTTGATGTCATTATTTTGGATGTTGGTCTCCCGGATATGGACGGCCGGGAAGCCTGTCGGTTAATGCGTCGCTCGGGCGTTAAATCCCCTATTATTATGCTGACAGCAGCGGATACAGATGCGGATACAATTCTAGGCCTTGATGCTGGTGCCAATGATTATATCACAAAACCCTTCCGTCTTGGGGTTTTGCTGGCGCGTTTGCGCGCACAATTGCGCCAGCATGAACAAAGTGAAGATGCTGTGTTTGCGATTGGTCCTTATAGTTTCCGGCCAAGCGGAAAACTCCTGGTTGATGAGGCCCAAAATAAGAAAATTCGCTTAACGGAAAAAGAAACAGCAATTCTCAAATTTCTTTATCGCTCAGGGGATAAAGTCGTTGGTCGAGATGTTCTTTTGGATGAGGTTTGGGGCTATAATGCTGGGGTTACAACCCATACATTAGAGACACATGTTTACCGATTAAGACAAAAAATTGAGAAAGATCCTTCGCATGCTGAGATCCTAGTCACTGAAACAGGGGGATATAAGCTGGTATTATAAGCAAAAATCTCAGAACCATTTAGGCTATTTCACTTGCTAAATTTTAGAAATATACCCTGAAGGTTCTTTTTTGCGAAAAACCACGCATTTTGGATCATTTTAATCTTTATAAAAATCAAGACTATGATCCAAAATTATCGCAAATCTTTTGCGATAACCCTATAAAATATATAGCATTTTACCAAAATTGAGACATTTTTCAGTCTTTGATTAAAATGCTATAACAAAGGAAAGCTTGTAACTGTCCTAAAGGAATTTAAGATTTGTTAGCGATCCTTATGGCATAGTTATTTAGAACAAGGTCTAGGAACGCGGCCTCAAGGATCAGTCCGCAGAATAGGTCAATAGAGGTCATCTATCGGGCGAGGAGTAGCCGGGTGTCCGAACATGGGGAGTTTTGGTTTCGATTCTGGGGTGTGCGTGGGAGTATTCCCTGCCCAGGACCTGAAACAGCAATTTATGGCGGAAATACCTCCTGTGTCGAAGTGAGGTGCGGGCCTTACATTATTATCTTAGATGGTGGCTCAGGGCTGCGACCTTTGGGCGTCCATCTTATGTCTCAATCACCGATTGACGCCGACATTTTTTACAGCCACACCCATCTCGACCATGTGATTGGGTTTCCATTTTTTGTGCCTTTTTTCAATCCGCGTAATAAATTTAAATTATGGGCAGGCCATTTGGTTCCCGAATATACCTTGCGTGGTGTTTTGGAAATGATGCTGACGCCGCCTTTATTTCCGGTGCCCCTCGATATTGTCCAGGCAGAGCTAACCTTTAAGGACTTTCCTGCCGGGGAAAGTTTTGAGGTCAGACCAGGGGTGTTGGTTCGGACGGTTGCCTTGAACCACCCGAATAATGCAACAGGCTATCGCATTGAATATAAAGGCCGCTCCGTATGCTATATTACCGATACAGAGCATGTCGAAGGCCATCTTGATGAGCAAATTATCGGATTGGTCGAAGGTGCTGATTATATGATCTATGACGCGACCTATACCGATGAGGAATATCCTAATTTCCGCACATGGGGCCATTCAACTTGGCAAGAAGGGGTGCGCCTTGCGGATGCGGCGAATGTCAAAACCCTTGTCATCTTTCACCATGATCCAGCCCATAAGGATGAAGTCATGGACCGGATCTCTGCTGAAGCGGAAAGAATGCGTCCAGGCGGCGTTATGGTTGCAAAAGAAAAGATTATTCAAACACTTATACCGTGAGACGATAGGAAAGAAGCTCTCATGCAAGGGCTTCTTTCCTAATCTACAGTATTGTGCTGTTCTCTTGAGTCAGAAAACCGCTATATGGTTTTCTTTTGCCGTAAAATGCATCGTTCAAGGGGGCTCCCCTCAACGCGCTTCGCTCTCATCTTTTAGAGGAATACGGTAAATCGCATTATCGCCCCACGTTGCTGTCAGCAAATATTTTTCATCAGGCGATACTGTTAAACCAACAGGGCTTGAAAGACCATCTGCAATGATACGGGATGTTGCATTAGGAAGAATTTCTTGAATGGTGGTCCCGCCATAATCGACAACAAAGACGCGCCCTTCTTTTGTCATGGTGATACCAGGCCCTGGTGTTTTGAACGCTTTGCCAGCTTCAAAACGCGTCCCATCTGGCCGTAAGACTGTAATCCCACCACCAATATTTGACACAACATAGCCGCCATTGGGTGTTTGAACAGCACCAACCGGCGTCTGAAGCGTGCTGATAACCGGTTTGAGTGTCTCAGAATCCGTTATGGTCAAGATTTGATTGGTGCGTCGGTTTGCAATCAGAAACTGTCCAGAACGATCAAAGCTAAGCCCGGCAGGGGTTGCAAGTCCTGTGATAAAAACAGAGCGCTCTCCTTGCGCTGTAAAACGATAGATCAAATCTGAAGAATAAGACGCAACATAGAGGCTTCCATCACCATGGATGGCAAGTCCAGAAGGACCTGAAAGGCCATCGGCAAAAACAGTGCGCTGTCCATCGGCTGAAAAGCGCGTGACTCTTCCACGACTCCATTCAGCCACAAATAAAGCGCCTGTGTTATCAAAGGCCATGCCAACGGCGGCGTTCACATCTGTATAAAGACGCTCTATCGGTCTTTCTTGCGCTTGGCAAAGCATTGGCATAAGCATGAGAAAGATGGTGTAAGCGAAAAAGGTCCTGAAAAAAAGAGATAGGCTCATGCCGCAGATCCTTCTGTTGAAGAAGGCGCTGCTGTAAAAACCTTTTTGGCTGCGAAAAGACCATTTAAGGCTGTTGGAAAGCCGGAATAAACAGCCATTTGCATGATAATTTCAGAGATTTCTTCACGGCTTAAGCCGACATTGAGGCCCGCTTGAATGTGAACTTTAAGCTGGGGGCGTGCATATCCCATGGCTGTGAGGGCCGCTATGGTTGCGATCTCGCGCTCTCTCAGCGTTAAGCCAGGACGTGTATAAATATCCCCAAAAGGGAACTCGATGAGGTAACGCGCAAAATCTGGCGCGATATCTTCCAAAGCGTCTATGACCCTTTGTCCAGCATCGCCATCAATTTCGCTCAGGGCACGTGCGCCTCTCTCATAGCGGCTTTCGGCGTTGTTTTGGGAGTGCATCGTCATCATCCACCTCATCATCAAGAAGTTTGGCATAGCTAGTGATTTTGGTGTCGAGAACGGATAAGCAGTCTTGAAGCTCAGCAATATGAGCCCGAACATGGGCGCGATGTTGAATGAGAAGATCATAACGGTCTTTTTCAGTGCCTTGACCGATCTCTCTCATTTGTGCATATCGCAACATATCCTGAATGGGCATGCCAGTGGCCTTAAGGCGCCTTATAAAGGCAAGCCAAGTCAGAATCGATGCGTCGTAATCACGCCACCCGGATAGGTTTCGGTCTGCTGTTGGAAGAAGGCCAATACGCTCATAATAGCGTATTGTATGGGCGGAAACGCCTGACCGTCTTGCGAGATCTCCAATCTTCATGACCGCTTACTCTCATCACGACGCATAGATCTATAAAAGTTAGAGCGCACTCTAAGTCAAGAGTTTTTCTGAACCACAGTGCAAGATCAAAGCAATTTGACCTAGAGCCTTTCGCTTTTC
>DDLW01000145.1 GCA_002340345.1 Alphaproteobacteria bacterium UBA2562
ATAAAAGTGAAATGCTCTAGAGCAAAGCTGGTTAAAGTGTATTCACTTTGACCATGCATCTTGTGGCAAAAATAAAGACATGGAGCATTTCTTCTGATTCTGAGTAAAAACCAGATGCTATAGCCGGAATCATTTGATTGTCAATGCGCAACCTGATCATTAAGGTTGAAAATTTATTCTTATATGAATTTTTTACATCTAAAATATTTTTTATCTGAGTAGAAAGCCTTTAAAGGGAGTTTCATGATGTCGTCTATTGCCTCTCACAGGTCCAAGCCTGTTTGGGGTGTTTAAATTTTGTGGAAAAGCACCAATAAGGTAGAGAGGCCGCCAAAGAGCTTCCCTTTTAAAAGTGTTTTTGCCTCTCCATCTCAAATTTAAACACCCCAACGGAGGACTAAGACATTAGAGCTCTTTCTGCCAACGCAATTTTGGTTTTCGGGCTGCTTGTGTCTCGTCTAAACGACGCCTTGGCGTATGTTGAGGGCATTGCGCAAAATAATCAGCCTCTCCACGCTTTGCTTTTTGGGCAAGTGCAATAACGACATCGCAGAATTGATCTAAAGCAGCCTTACTCTCACTTTCTGTTGGTTCCATCAACATGGCCCCATGCACCACCAAAGGGAAATACATTGTCATGGGATGGAAGCCTTCATCAATCAGAGCTTTTGCAAAGTCAAGGGTTGTGACGCCACTGTCTTTTAAGAAACGATCATCAAAGAGCGCTTCATGCATACAAGGTCCGTCAAAAGGCGCTGTAAGCTCTTCCTGTAAACGCGCCAATAGATAGTTTGCATTGAGAACAGCATCTTCACTGGCTTGTCGAATGCCATCCGCACCATGGCTCAGCATATAGGCCAAAGAGCGAATAAAGACGCCCATCTGACCATGGAAGCTTCTAAGACGGCCGATGGAGTGCTTTGTCGCCCCCTCAAGATGTTCTAAAAGCTTAAACCGCCCCTCGGTATCACAAACAATCCAAGGTGTCGGTGCATAAGGGGCAAGACTTTCAGCAAGGACCACCGGTCCTCCTCCGGGACCACCGCCCCCATGCGGTGTGGAAAAGGTCTTATGGAGATTAATATGCATGGCATCAACGCCTAAATCCGCTGGCCTGACACGCCCAGCAATGGCATTGTAATTGGCACCATCACAATAAAAATACCCACCAATCTTATGAAGGGCGTCTGCAACATCAACGATCTCACTTTCGAAGAGACCGCAGGTATTGGGGTTGGTGACCATAATAGCTGCGACATCACCCCCTAGTTTCGTCTTGAAACCAGAAACATCAACGCGCCCACGCGAATCAACGGGAATGGTATCAATGGTAAAACCGCAGGCTGCTGCTGTTGCTGGGTTCGTGCCATGGGCACTTTCTGGCACAAGAACGCGGCGGCGGTCCCCTTGTCCTTGATGTTTCAAGGCGGCCCGAATGGCCATCATACCACACAGCTCGCCATGCGCCCCAGCCGCAGGCGTCATCGCAACAGCTGGCATGCCTGTCAGTTTTTTGAGCCAGTCCGCCAAACAGTCTATGAGCTCTAAGGCCCCTTGAACTGTTTCAACGGGTTGCAGAGGATGAAGATCACCAAGCCCTTGCAACCTGGCCATTTTCTCGTTCAATCTTGGATTATGTTTCATTGTACAAGACCCTAAAGGGTAGAATCCCGTATCAATGGCATAATTTTTTTGTGATAGCCTAGTATAATGGCGAACGACTTGTGGCTCGGATAAACCTGGCAAACCAAGCGTTTCGGTTCTTTCAAGGGTGCCTAAATGGTTTTGTATTTCGGGAGCTTGGGGTAAATCAACACCAGAGCGCTCACCAGAGCATTGTTCGAAAATCAGGGCTTCTTCAATTTGAAGACCACTATTTCCACTTACAGTATCCATACCAGCAGCTTTTGCTGAGGCTTCAGCTTTGGTTTGGCGGCCTTGATTTAAGGCAAGAGCTTCAACCATTATATCACCTCCCCAAGAGCAGATGTGAGAGCCTGAATATCGTTTTCAGTATTACATTCTGTTGCCGCAACCAGAAGAAGGGTCTCCATATCCTGTCGATCCGGGTATAATCTGGATAAAGGAACACCGGCTAAGATGCCTTTCTCAGCAAGCATACTGACAGCTTTCTGGGCTGAGATCGGTAAGCGCACTGTAAATTCGTTGAAAAAATACTCATTCAGGACAGAGACATTTGGCAGGGTCTTTAAAGCCTCTGCAGTTTGTACGGCGCGTGCATGGTTCAAATCGGCCAAGGCTCTGAACCCTTTATCTCCCAGCAAAGACAAATGAATCGAAAAGGCAAGAGCACAGAGGCCAGAATTTGTGCAGATATTGGATGTCGCCTTTTCCCGACGTATATGTTGTTCTCTTGTTGAGAGTGTGAGAACAAATCCTCTGCGCCCTTCGGCGTCCACCGTCTCCCCAGCCAAACGACCAGGCATTTGTCGTACATGCTTATGGCGGCAGGCAAAAAGGCCCAAATAAGGCCCCCCAAAAGATAGGGGCACACCGAGACTTTGCCCTTCGCCGACGACGATATCAGCCCCCATCGCGCCAGGTGTTTTCAAAGCACCCATGGCAACAATTTCTGTTAAAGCAACGATGAGAAGCGCCCCGTTGGCATGACATTTTTCGGCAAGAGGTGTAAGGTCACGCAAGCGTCCAAGGACATCAGGATATTGCACAACAACGCAGGCCGTATCTTCATCGATATCGTCATAGTTTTTGTGGAAACCCTCTGGATCAAGGGACCAATCTAAGACATTGATTCCTAAAAGGTCACATCCTGTATGGGTAACCTCATGAAAATGAGGATGTAGCCCCCCAGAAAGAATAGCCTTACGACGTTTTGTCACCCGTGTTGCCATTAAAACCGCTTCAGAACAAGCTGTTGCGCCGTCATATAAAGAAGCGTTCGCGACATCCATGCCTGTGATCATGGCAACTTGTGTCTGAAACTCAAAGAGCATCTGCAACGTGCCTTGGCTCACTTCGGGCTGATACGGTGTATAGGCCGTTAAGAACTCACCCCTTTGAATGAGATGATCCACGCTTGCTGGAATATGATGGCGATAGGCACCGCCTCCTAAAAAGCTCGGGGCTTTTGCTGGGCTGAGATTGCGATCTGCCATGGCAGAAATTTGCCGCTCAACGTCTATTTCGCTTTGATGATCAGGGAGATCTGGAATTTTGTCGATCCGTGCAGAAACGGGGACATCACAGTAAAGATCATCCACTGACCCAGCACCGATTAAGGCCAGCATCTCCTGACGATCTTCATCGGTGAGAGGCAAATAGCGCATTTTTCTGGTCCTTTTCAGGCGTAACTCTCTTTCCACAGAGATAAAGAGGGTGAGTCCAGCGTAAAAGTGAGCCAAAATAGAAGCCGCACTCTGGGCTGTAAGCGCATCACGCTTAAAGTTTTGCGTGCATTAATTCAACTTAAAGAATTACAGATTTTCAAGATGCGCGTTATAGGCGGCTTCATCCATCAATTGATCCAGCTCTGATAAATCTTTGATCTCAATAGAGAAAAACCAGCCTTCACCCAATGGATCTGTATTGACCAAGCTCGGCTCATCAGGGAGACTCTCATTGATAGAAACCACTTTCCCTGTCAGGGGGGCATAGATTTCACTTGCCGCTTTCACAGATTCAACAACAGCTGCATCGTCACCTTTATTCATGTCTTTATCGATCTCTGGTAACTCGACAAACACCACATCCCCTAATTGTTGCTGGGCGTAGTCTGTAACCCCAACTTTGCCAATAGTACCATCGACCAATACCCATTCATGATCTTGGGTGAATTTGAGCATCATAAAAATCCCATATTTTTTGTATTGAACGAAAAGCGTTTCTTTCAGGAGTCTTTATCGATTGACGTTTCTTAGCGCTTATAGGAGGGCTGTATAAAGGGCATCTTAACCACCTCTGCGCTAATGGCCTTTCCTCTCAACATTAAACAGAGCGGCGTTCCTGGCTTCGCATAGGCGATAGGCACATAACCCATAGCAATTGGTCCACCGACGGAAGGGCCAAATCCTCCGCTTGTCACTGTGCCAATCACGTCACCTTCTGGTGTCTGTATGTCTGCGCCCTCACGAATTGGCGCCCGGCCTTGCGGTTTGAGGCCGATCCGCTTTCTCTGAGCCGTTCCTTCCATCTGACCGATAATGATATCTGACCCGGCAAATCCACCGGCACGGAGACCTCCTGGGCGCCTTTGTTTGCCAACGGCCCAAGTTAAACCCGCTTCAATCGGTGTGGTTGTTTGATCGATATCATGGCCATAAAGACAAAGCCCGGCTTCCAAACGCAGGCTATCACGCGCCCCTAAACCAATGAATTTAACATGAGAGTTTTCTAACAATAGACGTGCAATAGACTCGACACCCTCATTCGGAATTGAAATTTCAAAGCCATCTTCACCGGTGTAACCAGAACGTGTCACAAAACAAGAATGATTTTGGATCTGAACATCCATGCCCGTCATAAAAGTGAGCTGCGCAACTTCAGGCGCTAAAGCCGATAAAACATCAACGGCCATTGGTCCTTGTAATGCCAAGAGACCATGATCCTGCAAAATTTCTAAGGTTCCCTTTTTGCCCAGTTTTTCGCTGATATGTTGAAAATCAGCCTCCTTACAAGCCGCATTCACGACAAGGAAGAGATGATCTTCTCTACGTGTGATCATGAAATCATCAAGAATACCACCGCTGGACTCAGTTAAAAGGCTATAGCGCATTTCGCCATTTTTGAGAGACAGTAAATCTCCTGGTACAAGCGCCTCTAATATTTTGGCCGCTTCCTCACTCTCGCCCCCGACGGTCGATAAACGTGCCTGGCCCATATGAGAGACATCAAAAAGTCCTGCTGCTGCGCGGCAATGCAGATGCTCTTTCAAGATCCCATCAGGATATTGAATAGGCATTTCATAACCAGCGAAATGCACCATGCGGGCACCATATTCTTTGTGCAATGCCCATAAAGCGGTTTTCTGGGGGGATGTTTCGGAAAGAGAAGAAGGGTGTTGATCTGACATTGTGCGTCCTGAGCAGATTTTGAGAGAGAATCACAGTCTACAAACATGTTTTTCACAAAACATTGTTTGCAGCCTTAGTCTTCTGCCCCCTCTGTCAGGAACCTGAGAGATTTAAATCACAGGCCTCCCCATCCTTTAGGAGAAGAGCGCCTGCATGTTTACCCCTTCGGTGAGATTAGCGTACTCAAGATAAAGCTGTGAAAGCTTTATAACCAATCTGCTTTCCAGAGTGCCTTCTTATAAGCGGTCCTTTTGCCTGAGAGTTTCCGGGGCGGTTGCTCCTTCGGCCTCGGTCCTCTTAAAACTTACAGACTGTAAGACTTTTAAGGGGGTCCGATGTCTCCCGCTTATAGACTAGGCGAAATTATTCAAAACAGCATATGTCCTAAACGTTATATGTCAACTCTTTCGCATGATCACGGTGCATAATTTTGCTCGTGGTTCAAACGAAACGGAAAGAATCTGGCTTTAGCTGGGCCTGCTGGGTTGACCATTCGGACGATAACAGAGAGCGTGCGTGGATTGGGTCGACTGTCACGGGAGCGAAATGTCGGAGTCAACCCACACGATCCCCATCTCTCATACCAACCGACAGAGTCTACGACTCTTCGGTTGATATTTTGCTCAAGCGCCACACGGGCTTAACGGTTGATATTTTACTCAAGCGCCGCAAGACTTAACCAGGTGGGGGTTCTATTTTTGTCAGTTGGTATAAAAACGAGACACCGCCACCGCCGGTTCTACTGAACATTACGGTTATACTCAATTTCATCACGTTTTAAGCGAAACCCAATAAGCACCTTATGGTCGCGTATTTTCTTACCGACGTCAGCAATATTTGCAGAGAATTCAACCTCTTCATAAACATCAAGGTGGCTATAAGCCGATTCGAATGTAATTTCCTTTCGGAACGTCTCTCTCGAAACAATATCGCCTTTTTCATTAAGATAGGCGGCGAAATATTCAAGCCAGATGGAGAGCCCCTCATTCGCAGGACCATGAACCATGTCAAAGAGAATAGCCAATTCAAGATCCATGCGGCCAGAATCATGGTCGCAAACCAAAGCTAAATCTACAATCTTACCTTCAAACTCGATGTTCGCTGGGTCTTTTTCAGCACCATCGCGAAAACGATGAATTTCTCCGGCATGCGCCAAAATACCAGGTTTAGGGCAGTATTCAGGGTCCTCAGGTCCCACTAAAGCTTCATATGTTGAACAAGCCCCCAAGATGGCCAACAACCCTATCCCAAGAAGCCCTGAGGAAATTAGGTTTTTGAGAGACTTGAAAATACAAAGCACTTGCCGCATGGTTTTCATAATCTATTTCACCCTTGTCTACAAACCTTGGCATTCGCAATCTTATAAAGCGCAACATATGTTGTATTGTGAGGTTTCACATAGAGCATTTTTGAATCGCAGAGAAGTTTTTCCATATGTTTTGGAGAGAATATGCTGCCTCTCGACCCTTTGCTTAATGGCTCATACGACAATGGCCAGTAAACAATGTGCTGTCTCAACCTTTTAAAACAAAGACATGATTATTAATAGAGAAATCGCTTATAAGCCACGATAGAGCGACTGCTAAGAAAGGATACACATCCTTTCTTCCTTTTTCCTGATCTGCATGGATAGACCATTATGACGCAACCTGAGTTGAAACTCATCCTCGCTAACCCTCGCGGCTTTTGCGCTGGTGTTGAACGCGCTATTACAATCGTTGAAAAAGCTTTAGAGCAATATGGCCGGCCCGTTTATGTCCGCCATGAAATTGTTCATAATCGCCATGTGGTTGAAGAGCTTGAAAGTAAAGGAGCCGTTTTTGTCGAAGAACTTGACGAAGTTCCAGATAAAGCGACCGTTATTTTTTCAGCGCATGGTGTCCCTAAATCTGTTCCAGCAGAAGCAGAGCGGCGTGAACTTTTTTATTTAGATGCGACTTGCCCCCTTGTTTCGAAAGTCCATCGCGAAGCTGAACGCCAATATGAGGCTGGTCGCCAAGTCATTCTGATCGGCCATGCAGGCCACCCAGAAGTTATCGGCACAATGGGGCAGCTGCCAGAAGGCACGGTCTTTCTTGTGGAAGATGTCGAGCAAGCCAAAAATATTACAGTGCCAGACCCGAATAATGTTTCTTTTATCACACAAACCACGCTCTCTGTTGACGATACGGCCGATATCATTGCCGTTCTTCGGGAACGCTTTCCCCAAGTCGGACAGCCACGCAAAGAGGACATTTGCTATGCCACAACAAATCGCCAAGAAGCGGTTAAGGCGATTGCAGAGCGTTGTGACGCTATGATGGTTGTGGGGGCGCCGAATTCCTCAAACTCTCGACGTCTTGTCGAAGTGGCTAAAAATGTTGGCTGCCCTAAAGCACAACTTGTACAAAGAGCTTCTGATATTGACTGGACATGGCTCGAAGGCGTTAAAAGTTTGGGCATTACAGCAGGTGCGTCTGCTCCAGAAGTACTCGTTCAAGAAGTCCTTGACGCTTGTATGCAGCGTTATAACGTCAAAATTGAAGATATCATTGTTAAGAGGGAATCGGTTCACTTTAAGCTCCCAAAAGTCCTCACAAGTGAGGAAACTCTTGAAGAGCAAATGTCTGGATAGCGCTTATGGAATGGCTTCTTCTTGTAGTGCTGCATGAAACGCAATTTAGAGAAGTAAAATTTGGCGATTCTGACGTATTTTGTTCTGTTGCGGGCTTTCCATTACAACTGTGCAAATGATGGCGCACATTGGCGTTTAAGCTTTCAATTCTCTCTCGTGCAGCGATGCAGACGAAAGATTCGGGCGCAGCTCGGATTTCGTCTGTAAATATCGCTGCACAAACAATAAGATAGCTAGGGCAACGGGCAGACAAAAGATGTATCTTTTGTCTGAGTCGGTGTACGAGGTCGGCATTTTTCCTTGGCCATGCGGCACCACAAGGTAAAATGTCGGCATAGGACGCAGATCATATGTAAATGTCATTTTCCCCGTTGCTTTTAGGAAAGCGCTGAGAAAATCCCTTAAATCTGTCCTTGCAAGGTTTCCCCTATAAATACCGAAGGTCTGTTTTGCGAAATAATACATTGAAATCTAAGACAGTTTCTGATTTTTCTATGTAAGAAATGCCCCATATTGTTGGTCATCGCTTTAGATACGAGGCTGTTTTTTCTAGCGGCTTTAATCTTTTATGTGACGGCCTTAATTTAGAGGCACCAACAGGTGGCTGATTGCACACATTTATTTTACCATCACATTTTGATCTTTGACATCAAGATGATACCCGCGCGATATGTATTTTAGTAAACTCTCAGACATTCGCCAGAAGTATAAGCTTTTCTGCTTTCTAAAATCGCTAAAAGCGTTTTTTATAAGCGCGTGCAGATCTTGTCTAATACCACTTGTTGCGCCTGTTATAACAATATGTTTAGGTTTAATTCTTCGCAGGGTATAAAGTCTTTCTTTTATCAAACATTTCATCATACTTTATACTCTTAACCTTCAGTTTTTCAGCATTTTGCTTTTATTCAGAGTCAAAGGTAATGCTGTATATTTTTGTTTTTATAGCAAAATACATGGTTAAAGAGGCCTCTTTTTAACCATCTTTGTTCTAAGCGGGAGTTTATTAGCGCGTGGCTATTCTTAGTATGACGGGTTTTGCTCGGAAAGAAGGCCTGTTCACAGTAAAGAGTGATACAGACTCTCAACAAGAAAATGCATTAGGGTCTGTTGAGATTCAAG
>DDLW01000128.1 GCA_002340345.1 Alphaproteobacteria bacterium UBA2562
TTAACCAGCTTTGCTCTAAAGCCTTTCACTTTGAACTTAAAGCAGACCGAAAGGCCCGGCTGAAGCCGGACTCTTCCGTTTCATGCGAATCATCAGGCTGGCATCCGGCGTTCAATGCGATAGCGGCATAAGGCGTTATCGACATTCTTCCAAGACAGGTCTTGCCAGGTCTTTTTGGCATCCTCTTTATTGTCAAAGGGGCCGACCCATTCTTCTTCGCCGCTGCCTGCAATGATTTTGAAGTCTGTGCTCTCATAAATACCGCCGACGACCCAATATTGTGCTTCGGCTTCGGCGCCGGCTTCTTCGATGAAATAGCGGGCATGGGCATCATCAACGGCTTGCCAGGCCATGCGTTGCCATTCATTTTTAGCGCGATCATAGTCTTGGAAGGGGCCAGCGCGGTGTTCTTGTTCGCCTGGAAGGATTTGGGAAAAGCTGGTGTCTGTATAGCGACCACCGACAACCCAGTATTGTTTCATCTTTGAAGCCCTTTTGATAGCTCTGTAGCGATGGGGCAGCCCCCCCTTCGAGACCTCTTATAAAGCCAGCAGGCTGGCGATGCGTTCGAAGAGCGCGCTTGCGGTTTTGAGGCCGCGCTCTGACGCTACAGACTGTAGAGAGTGTTTCTGTGTGGGATTTACGGGAAAAGAGGGAGAAAAATCAAGCTTTGTTCATAATTTTCTGTCGATATTTCAAATATTGCCTAAAAATGCATCAATTCTTGCCATTGAATAGCGATTTTGGCCGATTAAGCCCCAGCAAAATGTCGCGTTAGAAGGCGCAGCCTGGCAAGCAAAGCGTTTATGATGTCCTCAGAGACGGCTTTAATTGCCAAAGATTTTGTTCAAGGGCAAAGAGTAATATACCGCAACGGCTTCTGTCCCAGGATTCTTATCCCCGAGATTGGCATTCGAAATATGGTGTAGAGAAATACCAAGGCGGGACCGGTCTTCGAAACGATAAGCCAGCTCAAGCTGTGAACGGAATTCGAGCTCATAGCCAAGTTTTAAGGTCGAACCATCCTTCCAATAGCCCATATTAAAGCTCGGCGTGAGAACGATTTTTCGGTTTAAGAAAATATCGGTCATAACCCCAGCATGGGCGTAAAACCCGCCATCGGACACGACTTCGACCCCGACAACGGGTTTGAAAATCCAAAAGCGGTCATTATGGCGATATTCTATACGGAACTCTCCGAGGATACTATTTTCACTGACATCCATCAGACCAATGCCGCCGGAAATAAAGGCCGGTTCATTATCATCGGCAAAAGCGACATCTGGCAAGCTTATGGCGCTGACCATCAGAAAAAGAGCCAGGGAAAAAGGCGACACGCGCGACATCAAGGTTTTTGATTTCTGTTTGAAAACAGAAAAAGCCATAGTCAAATTCATAATGATTCTGATGTCCCCTGATAGACGGTGCTCTTATCACTTTACTTGATAGGGTCTAAGAATAGCGACAAATTATTTGCAAGCAAGTTAATCAGGATGCTTTAAAAAAGCTGTGAATATTTTAACCTTATTTCTCGCAGAATTGCGCTAAACCGTTTGTCTTGCCGCATGGCCGCGCGGCCCAAGGGAGAGCTTGAAAGACTCCATTGCGCGGATTAACGCCATGCGAATCCCAGGTTCCATCGCCGCATGGCCGGCGTCTGGCACAATGACAAAATTGGCTTCGGGCCACGCTTTTGCTAACCGATGGGCCGTCATCATGGGGCAAATGATGTCATAGCGCCCCTGGACAATTGTGGTGGGGAGGCTGCGAATCTTGTCGATGCCCGACAAAAGCTGGTTGGGAGCGAGAAAAAGCTGATGCACAAAATAATGGGCCTCGAGCCTTGAAATGGCCAAAGCCCCCGGATCATCGCCAAAATCCCCATGCATGGACGGGTTGGGAAGCAGCGTCGAACAATAAGCCTCATAGCGACTCCAGGCCCGGGCGGCGGGGAGATGCACACAAGGATCAGGATCGATCAGGCGACGATAATAGCTGGCCAAGAGGTCTTGGCGTTCTGAAGGGGGCAAGAAATCATGAAAAGCCTGCCAGGCTTCTGGGAACACCGTTTGGATCCCTTGCATGAACCAGTCGATCTCAGCCTTTTCGCCCAGGAAAATCCCACGTAGAACCAAGCCTAGAACATGGTCCGTATGGGCTTGGGCATAGGCCAGGGCCAGGGTTGACCCCCATGATCCTCCAAAAACAATCCAGCGCTCAATCCCCAAATGTAAGCGTAAAGCTTCGATATCGGCGATAAGATGCTGGGTGGTATTATCTTGAATGTCGGCGCTTGGACGTGACCGGCCACAGCCCCTTTGGTCAAAGAGGACAACACGGAAGAAATGAGGATCAAAAAAGCGCCGATGATTGGGAAATGTCCCCGCGCCAGGACCGCCATGGAGAAACAAGACCGGCACGCCATAGGGCAAGCCGCTTTGTTCCCAATACAGGGAATGGCGACCATCTAAGGGGAGCATGCCAGAGGCATAGGCGTCATGCAGCGGATACAGATCTTTTTTACGCATGGCACTCCGGTCGCATCTCATAAAGGGGTGAGAGCAGAGAGAAAAAGAACAGCAGGGGTGGCCCCCGCCTAAGAGCAAAGTAATACGCCTATCATTTTGGCCCGTTTTGCGGCCAAAATCCAAGAGCAAAGGGCAAAATGATAGTCGTATCATTTTGATCCGTTTTGCGGCCAAAATCCAAGAGCAAAGGGCCCTCGTCTTGTATGGCTGACGATAAAGGATGTCCCATAGCCCCGTCAGAAAAAATCATATAGCGTCTAGAGACTAAAAATCGAGTCCCTTTTGGGACCTCTGTCTGTCTTTTTTAGGCGTCTGGAGCCGCAGTGCTGTCATCCATTTTGACAATATTGGCCGTGAAGCGATAGCCATGGCCACGGCAAGTTTCCACCTTAGAGCCTTCTTCTAAAAGTTTCTTGCGCAAACGGCTGACCAAAATATCAACAGAGCGCGGGCCCGCTTCGGCTTTTTTATCGGAAATGGCATCGGCCAGGGCTTCGCGAGACATGAGCTGGTCTGGATGATCAATCAAAACATTGAGCAAATCAAATTCTGCCCCTGTCAAGCCAGCATCAGCGCCATTGTCATGGACCAGCCGTCTTTCCTGGCGATCTAAAGTCCAAGGGCCAAAGCGGAGCAAGGTCTGTTGTGTCTTTTGCTCGCCAGCAACGCGGCTGAGAACATTATGGACGCGGGCCAGGAATTCTCGTGGGAAAAAGGGCTTTGTCACATAATCGTCAGCGCCAATTTCCAAGCCCTTGGCGCGATCTTCTGGTTCATCACGGGCGGTGACAATAATAATGGCCAGCTTTGAATTCTGTCTGAGCTCTTGGGCAAGATTGAGGCCATCGCCATCGGGCAAATTGAGATCCAGAATCAAGAGATCAATCTTGGACCGTTTGAGTTCGGCATGAAGGCCAAGCCCATCAGCGCGGCATAAGACATCATAGCCTGCGCTTGACAAAATGGCCTCTAGGGTATTGCGCATGGCTTCATCATCTTCTACTACCAAGATGCGTCGCTGTTCGGTCATGCTTTAAATCCAAAAAGAAGTCTAAAGAGTAACGGCAGAAGAGGGACTTGCGGATCGTAGAGTCAAGAAGACAAAGGGGGCTTGCAGGCGAAAAAATATCTATACCCTATTCGCAGGACGCCCCATAGTGTTTTTCATTACAGATTTTTGCTTTTGCTATCGGTCAGGGCCTTCACGGCGCAATCTTGGGCCACCATGACGGCTGCGCTGCACGGCCTCTAAAGGACCTCCGGGACGGACTGGCCGTTCAGCAAAGCGTCCCATGCACAGCATACGATCATACATTAAGATAGCCCCTGCCACGCCGACATTCACGCAAAATTTCATGGGGATCTTGACGACATGGTCACAGCGCGCCAAAAGATCGTCGGACAGATTGCCACGCTCGGGCCCAAAAATATAAGCGGCCTTTGTTGGGTGGCGAAAGCTGGGTAGATCCACCGCATCTTCGGTCAATTCAACACCAACGAGACTACAATCCGTTGGAAGATGCAAACCCTCCGCATGGGGATAGACCCAAAGCGGCATATGATCGGCACTGCGCGAGGTGTCTGATTTGCGAATTTGACGCGCTGGTACAACCAAAGGAGGCTGGGGGTCGTTTGTCTCCTCCAGGCCAATCTCTTGGGTCAAAGCGTCTTTGACAGCAGCGGCTTCTTCAGGCTTACGCTCATAGGCGGGCTCGACCAGAAACAGAAAACTGGCGCCGAAAGAATGTGCTGAACGAAATAAATTTCCAACGTTCATCGGTTTGCTGATCCGATCAACGCCAATACCAAAATATCCTCTCATGATTTCTTTTTGCCTCGGTTTTTGGCTGCTGGCAAGATAGTTTTCTGTCAAATAAGACGGATAAAGAGAATTCTGACAAGCGCGAAAGGCGCTCACATGATCATAGATCACAGGAAAGACGCTCTCGATGCAGAGGCTGCGATGGCGCTGGCCACGGAAATACGGGCGAAAGCGCGCGCTTTGGGATTTGATCATATCGGCTTTGCCCCGGCCCAAATCTCTGAACGAGACCAGGCACGGCTGGAACAGATGATCGCCCAAGGCGAATATGGCAGCATGGGATGGATGGCCAACCGCGTTGAACAGCGTCGAGATCCAAAAGCGCTTTGGCAAGCGGTGCGCTCGGTCCTTGTGCTGGGGGTGAATTATGGGCCGGGCCTCGATCCTCTTAAGCTGCTAGAGGCCCCAGATCGCGGAGTGATTTCTGTCTATGCCCGTCATAAAGATTATCATGACCTGATCAAAAAACGCTTGAAACAGCTGGGGCGTTGGCTGGTGGCAGAAGCCGGAGGCGACATAAAAGTGTTTGTCGATACAGCCCCGGTTCTCGAAAAAGCCCTCGCCGCCCAAACCGTTTTGGGGTGGCAAGGGAAACATAGCAATTTGGTCTCGCGCCATTTTGGCTCTTGGCTCTTTTTGGGGGAGATTTTCACGACCTTAGACCTGCCCCCTGATGCCGCCGAAAAAGACCATTGCGGGCGCTGTCATAGCTGCATGACGATTTGTCCAACCCAAGCCATCACCAGGCCTTATCATGTCGAGGCCCAACGTTGTATTTCTTACCTCACCATCGAGCATGATGGGCCGATTCCCCATGAATTTCGTGAGGCTTTGGGCAATCATATTTATGGCTGTGATGATTGTTTGGCGGTTTGTCCTTGGAACAAATTCGCCCAAATTACCAAAGAGCCCGCCTTGCGGCCTCGCGCTGAACTCATGGCGCCGCATTTGGTGGATTTTTTGTCTTTGGATGACCCGGCCTTTCGCAATCTGTTTTCAGGCAGCCCGATTAAGCGCAGTGGGCGACGGCGGTTTTTGCGTAATGTTCTCATCGCCCTTGGCAATAGCGGTGAAGCGGATGCGGTCCCAGCGATGATGCCATGTCTCACGGACAGCGAACCGCTGATTCGCGGCGCGGCGATTTGGGCCTTATCGCGTTTGATGAGCGCATCCGCGTTCCAGAAACTGCGCGAAGAGACCGCATCGCAAGATGATGATCCCACCGTGCGCACAGAGTGGGAAAGAGCAGATTCCCTGACCACGACTTTGTGAAATCTGCTCTTACTCTTAGAGCAAAGTGCGGCTG
>DDLW01000127.1 GCA_002340345.1 Alphaproteobacteria bacterium UBA2562
ATTATGCAGAGGTCTTTCGAAAGGTTTCGAGTCGGCATAGACGGATATTGGTCGGTAAAATCATGCACTCATTCTCTCACAACAACAAGTTTTCTGATATCGGCAAGTTGTGAGTTGCCAAGCTAAAAGGAAAGCTCGATGAACGCAAACCGAGAAGTAGCTTCAAGCGCGGAAGAATTTGTTCCGCAGAGCGATGAAGAGGCTCGTCAAATCTTAACCGACATTGCTGAAATGCAGCGCGAGCGGTCGGGACTTCAGTCGGAACATGACGCTTTGATTCAAGAAGTCCAATCTGATTTGGCTGCGTCTATGGCACCGCTCAACACAAAAATAGCCGCAAAAGTTAAGTGTTTGCAACGGTATTGTGCGGCGCATCGCGACCGGTTGACGGATAACGGCAAGAAAAAAACCATCAATTTTGGTCCTGGGACGGCTCAATGGAAGAAGAAACCCGATAGCATTGAAGTGTCTGACATTGAAGACGTGATCAACAACATCAAAGAGCAAGAAAGCTTGTCATTTGCTTTGAAAGAAACGGTCACACTTGATAAGGCCGTAATCAAAAATCATTGGGACAAATTTGAAGGAATTGAAGGCCTCGCGCTCGTCAACGGATCTGAGATTTTCAGCATCAAGCCGACAGCGACCAAAATCGAAGAAAAGGCTACTTAATCAGGGCCAGGGTCGGGCTGAAGGGACAGCTTGCAGACTATAGCGCATGCCACATAAAATGATCATAAGGCATGCGCTATATCTTATTGAATTTACGCAAGGATCCATGCACAATTTGATATCAAATTGTTTTGACCTTGCTATAAGTAAGATTGATCTTTGACATCGTGAAAAAGAGGACCGGGTGGTGAGCCTCAGTTTGCCAAAGCGAGCGTCGCGCTACAGAAGGTCAGCTTATTTTTACAGGCTTTAGAGGCGGCATCGACGGCAAATGGTCTGTCAAAACAGCAACACACACTTTGACAAACGTAGGCTACACAACAAGAGCGCAAGAATTATCAAAATATATTTTACTAGATGAAGAAAAAAGACAATAGCGGATGCCGCGCTATAAATACCCAAGTGGATAGCTACATTGTCCGAAAACGCTGCAAATTTGTCCGAAATTAAGCGCCTCGCTACAGCAAACCAGACAGCCCCAATGGTTGACTTAATCGCATCCCGCAGGCTTGGTCCCGTTTGTTGCAGCTTGTTGGCAATACGCCCGGCAAAGTCATTTTGGAAAAAAGATAAAGGTTGCCGGGCTGTGTACCAGTAAAGTTGATGCCGCACCACATTACAAACATAGGGAATGTAAATCAGGTGATAGAAAATCTCGGCCAATGTGCCTGTGACAAAGCGGACCAACAGCAAAGCGCCGCCAAGCCATAGCATCGCCGTGCCGTAATCGCCTTGTTCGACCAAAGCGCCGACATACCAAAACATCACGGAAATCAAGACCGCAAAAAGGCCTTCCGTTACCGCAATGGCCAGAGTTGGGCCTTTGACCTGCCGGATAAAATACCAGATAAACGGATATAATTTGGTTGGCAATTCTGTGATGCCGTCTTTTGGCATCCTGTCAATGTCGAGGCGCAGTTTTTTGTCACAACGCGCAATGACATTCTTTAATAAAGCACCCATCATGCCATCTTTCTTTGAAAAAGAAGACGGACAAAAACGCTCTACTCTTTTTAGGAGGGTTTTCTGTCAGCCTTCAAATGCGCTGACAGAGAAAAGATTACTATTCTGCTGGCAGCGGATGATGTCTTGGGTTGAATCCAGACGGATTGCGGGGGTCGATTCCAGAAATTGGCCCGCTATGGCTGACAGTCTTGCAGCCGAGCACAGCGGAACGCACCACGCCAATCGCGTCGGCAACGCCTGTAATGATCTGTGCTCGGTTTGTCATGAAATGACTCCATTAAAGTTTCGCCCATGAGAACACCGCATTTTGCATCATTTTGCAAGGACTTTTTAGGGTGCCACATCCTCAAAAATAAAAGGGTTTCCAAAGAATATAGTCTTTAGAATAAAGAGCCAATAGCCCCTCATCCCTTCCACCCTAGATGAGAGGCCCGCTTTTTCTCAATACAGACGCACATCAAGATCAAAAACGATAAGAGACCCCTGTATAGGCCGTAAATTGATCATCATCCCCCTCTTGGTCCACTAAGGGGCTGTCCGCCGCATCGCCCAAAATCTTGCTATAGCCCCCGCCAAAAAACAGGCCAATCGTCTCTGTTATGCCATAATGAACATCGACGCTATAACCAGCATCTTGGAGACCGCCCTCTGCCTCATATCGATTATAGGCACTGTTGGCCGCTTGCCTCTGCGTGATCCCAAAATAAGCTTGGGTATGGCTGTCATTGGCCATGGTGACATGCGGCCCATGCGAGATCACCAAGCTGTCCCCAATAGCATGGTTAAGTTGCAAGCCGGCGCTTGCAACAACCCCGTCCGTTTCCCCGCTAACATCAAAAGAAAGATCCACACCCCCCGTCAGGAAATGGGCGCTCTGCGGTTCTACCGGGCTATATTCAAGGCTCACAGTGCCAACCACATAGCCATCAATATTCCCTAACCCTCGCAAGGCCTTATTATCGCCCTCATCGCGTCCCCCCTCGTAATTAATGCCAATGCTGTTGCTGATCATATGATTGCCGAATTTTGCGCGAACCACTTCCAGATAAGCGCCATCCATCATTGAAATCCCAGCACCATGAAGCCCGAAAGAGACAGACGCCTCTCCCGCCGCCGTTGGGCTTTCCTCACGCTCCCAATGCACACCAACGAGGGGCGCAACGCTTGCACTATAATCGTCAGATCCATCATAGTCTGCGCCAAAAGATCCACCAAGTCCTACAGAAAATTCTGTTTCAGCCCAAGCCGGTTGACTTGTAAAGACAAGAAAACACATCCCTGTCAACAAAAGAGATTTTTTCCGTTTCATGTTATGCCCTTTCTATGGGGTAAATATTTCTGCTGTTTTTCATAATTTAGACAAAGCTCAAGCGTTTCAGACTCTTTCATCTGAATTTTTGCATTCTTATTGCGCCTTAATTGAAATAATAATTATTATTTTTATTCTATTTTAACGTCTCAAAATATTTTTATTGTGCAAAATATCTACAAATACTAGTCGTTTTCCCTTACTGTCTTAGTCTCTTCTGGCACATAGGCCAGTAAATCTCCTGGTTGACAGTCTAAAACATCACAAATCGCTTCTAACGTTGAAAATCGTATGGCCTTTGCCTTACCCGTTTTTAAGATCGACAGATTTGGCAAGGTCACACCAACACGCTCTGCCAGATCAGAAACGCGCATCTTACGCTTTGCCAACATCACATCTAGATTGACAATGATCGGCATGGCTTCTTCCCGTTTCCAACAGAGGTGAAAGGCTTTTAAGAGATGCGGAGACTTTGCAGAAACCAGCAAAAATCTCCGACTTTTCTGGGGGCCTCAGACGGTGAGCGCCGCCTCTTCTTGCAGGATCGCCGCACGTTCCATGATTTTCGCCACCAACCAGAAGAAAAGACCGGCCACCAAGAAATCGAGCTCAAACATAAAGGCCGCGTCCATGTCTGGCATCGCTGGAATATACCCAGACTCCAACAAATACGCCCCCAGCAGTGGAATTTCCAACGTATCCGTAATCGCCATCCCAATCATGGCCCAGCCAATTCTGATAAAACAATGGGCGTTCTTGACCGTAAAAATCATATTCTGTCGATAGAGACTACAGAGGCGCCAGAATTGGTATAAGACAGTCATCCATAAAAATATCGCCACGCCCAAAATGCTGAAAATCACAATGCGATCCACAAGCCCAAAACTGGAGATTTCTTGCATCCAGACCTCGCCCTGCACGAACAGAGCGATAGGCTCGTCGCTAAAAAAGGCGAGGACAATTTCCACAATTGTCATGAGAACGGCGATGATAATCAAGAGACGCAGCCAAAGGGTCAGCTTGCGAAAAGAAGACAAAGTGTCATGGGTCATCATACGGCCTTTTCTTTATATCCAAGGCCACAGTAACAGAAAAAAATTTAGAGTCGATAAAAATTTATCGAAAAACGATAAAAATTTATCGTGGCAGAGTGATCGTCCACAAATCTCAAAAGATTATTTTGTCTTCATATCCCAAACCCCATCCCAACTGTCAGAGGGCGGGCTATAGAGGAAATGTTCCGCACGTTCAGAATAAATTTGCGAAACTTTATCCCGCGGAGTCAAAGCACAAGCTTCTAAAAAGCCTTGCCGCGCTTCACGGAACTGACGCCGACGATAAGCATTTAAGGCTTCATGGTAATAGGGCAGCATACGCTCGAGCTGCGGGAAGCTCTCCTCATCATGGTGATCTAAAGCCTCATAAACGGCAACGGGGCGCGTTTTGCCTTTCACCCGGATAAGATCGACTTCGCGGATCAAATGATGGTCTTGCAGCTTATTTTGTGTTGTCGCACAGAATAAAACATCACAGCCATAAAATTTTGTGGCGCCTTCTAACCGTGCAGCAAGATTCACAGGATCGCCAATCACAGTGTAATCCATGCGTTTTGGCGAGCCCAGATTGCCGGCAACCACTTCACCAGATCCGACACCGATGCCAACCCGGAGAATATCTTCTCCCCGGTCCAACCGCTCTCGATTCAGCACTTTGAGCGCCCGCATCATATTGGTTGCCACCAGCAGCGCTTGGTCTGCATCTTTCTCACCCCGCAAAGGCGCCCCGAACACCGCCATGATCGCATCGCCAATATATTTATCCAGAACCCCGCCATGGTGAAACAAGACGTCGACCATTCGGGTGAAATAGTCATTGAGCATACTGACAGTTTCACGCGGGCCAAGGGCTTCGCTGATTGTGGTAAAGCTGCGCACATCCGAGAACAAAATCGAGACTTCCTGGGAAATCCCCCCAAGAGCCGACTCGCCTTCTGCATTGAGAAGCGAATCCATGACTTCCTTGGTCATATAACGGGCCATTGTGGCTTTGACCCGTTTTTCCCCGGTGATGTCCTCAATGACCAACATGGTACCGAGATTCGTATTGCCATAGCCGATCAAAGGCACTGTGGTCAGATTGACAGAGGTGGCGCTGCCATCAGGGCGTGTTATTTCCGTATCTAAAGTCGCATCGCTCCGCCCGGTTTCCTCGACAGCTTCGACGCTGGCAGCGATCCAGCTGTCTTTCTGGAACAGGTCACTGACAGCCCCTTGCCAGTCCTCTGGAATGCCCAGAATATTGCTGGCTGCCATATTGATTTTGACGACCTGGCGGTCTGGATCCAAGGTAATCACCCCATTTGAGAGGCTTTTTAAAATGCTCTCATTATAATTTTTCATGGTGAGGACATCTTGGAAGAGTTTGGCATTTTCAAGGGTAATGGCCACTTGTGCCGCAAACGCCCGCAAACGATTCTCTTCTTGGTTTGTGAAGGGCCCTTCGTCATGGTTCAGCGCTTGGATGACCCCAATCCCACGGCCATCTTTTGTTGAGATCGGCATACAGAGAATATTGCGTGTGAAATAGCCCGTCTGCCGATCGACCTCTTTATTAAAACGTGGGTCGATCTGAGCATCTGGAATATTGATACTAGACCGGGTAGAGAAACATTCCCCTGCGAGTCCTGCCGTACTGGGAATGCGAATTTCTTTCATGACGATATCGCCATTTTCACCTTCTAGCCCTTGGGCGACTTTGGTGAAAAGCTCGTCTGTTTTCTCGTCATACAAGAAAAGCGAGGATCGATCTGCCGACAATAAATCCGTTGTTGCGCCAATAATGTGGTGCAGCAAAGTATCCAGCTCGAGTTCTGAAGAAATCACTTGTGCAATTTCGAGGAGTTTTATTTCTTCGGCCTGATGCTTTTCAATCGTGCGAACACGTTCTGCTTCCAAAGCAGTTTCGCGAAAAATAGAAATCGAACGCGCCATTTGACCAATTTCATCATGGCGATCCATATGTGGAATTTCGAGATCAGCCTCTCCTTCGGCGAGTCGCCGCATGGTATGATCAATGGTCCGCACAGGACGATAAATAGAGCGCGCAACGCCGACCGACACGATGACAAAAATCGCCAAAGCCGTCGCACCCGCCCCATAAAGAATTTGTGTGATCCGCGTCCTAAGAGCATTTTGCTGCTCGACGGTGACTTCAATGCCATCGATCACAGAATCACGCAATTGATCGGTTGCGCTGGTGACTTTCCCCAAATGGTTATTGAACAGCTTTTGCGCATAGGTTCTTTTGTCAATCAAAGTCGCATAGTCTGTTAAACTGTTTTTATAATCTGTAACTTTTTGAATAAGAATGTTTTTTTGTTCATCGGGAATTTCAGTGGCAAAAACGGCATAATCCAATTCATTCACCGCTTTACGAAACCGCCCTAATTCAACATCGTCATGGGTCAAGCGATAGGACATTTCAAAACGGCGCGAAGCTTGTAGCTTGACCTTCACAGCATCAAGGGGCCAGAGCTTTAATTCACTTTCAACCGCTTCGATGGATTGTAAAAGCTTATGGCGCACCCCTTCTTCTGGGGTCAGGCCAATCGCAAGAATGATATTCTGCAGATCTTTGAAATGAGCATCGAGATCCTCTAAGGCCTCTTCAACACGAGATGCTTTCTGGCGCACCTGTTCCAAGCCATCAGCATTATCAATGCTATAGACAAGACGCTGTGCCCGCAGCAATGTTTCTTCGAACGCGACCCCGGCATCTGCTTTGAGATCATTTGTAAAGCGTGATTCTTGGTCATGGAGTTGCAGGGTAAGGATGGCCAGCTCGCGGCTATTCTCAACAAGTCGAAGGAATCGTTGATTTACTTCTCGCGCTTGCTCTTCCAAATCACTTGATAAAAGATGGACAGCAACCCCGACGCTAAAAAGCAAAATCCCCAGAGCGACCAAAACGTAAATTCTTTGCGATATACCCATATTCCACGAGGCTTTCATCTTTAGATGCTTCATGTCTTCAGAATTGGAAGAGGCAGGGTCATAAGGTCCTAAAGGTTGTTCCGAATTGGACATCAAAGCAATCCATATAGTTTAAGCGTTCGCGTGGACGAAACCAAATTTCAAAGCTATGAAATGTCAGACTTAATCCATTAGAGGCAATCATATTTTTTTTAGAGCAAAGTGCGGCTGGATGGAAACATCTGATCGACATGTCTTGCGTCAAAAACAATAAGATAAAGCATTTTGTGTGCGTCAATCATCACGCAAAATACTCTAAAATTCTATCTCTTGGCTTACCCTAAAATATATATTTGAATCTGCAAATTTTACAGCCTTTTGATTTTATTTCGGAAAACGGATCAAAAGAATATGTATCCTTTGGTCCTTTGTTCTAAGATATAAAAAGGTGGCTTTGCGTGTTTTTTCGCAGTTTGCTTATTCTATAATGACAAGAAAATGGAGATATCTCAATCATTTCATGGTGCTTTCTGGGTTCATAACGTTGTTTTGACCCCCTCCACACACCTTTTGCGAAATCAGGACGATTCGGCAATGACGTTCACTGAAGCGGACATGCAACGCTATTCCAGACATATTCTCTTACCAGAAATAGGCGGCATCGGACAGAAAAAGCTGAAAGAAGCCTCTGTGCTCATTGTCGGTGCTGGTGGATTAGGCTCTCCTCTGCTTTATTATCTAGCAGCCGCTGGCGTTGGGCGCTTGGGACTCGTCGATGATGATGCGGTTGACCTTTCGAATCTGCAACGTCAAATTGTGCATTCCAATACCGATATTGGCCGACTCAAAGTTGAAAGTGCGGCTGAGAAAGCCAAAGCCCTGAACCCAGAGACCAAAGTCGATCTCTACCCAACCCGTCTTTCCCAAGAAAACGCGGCTGAGATTTTCACAGGATATGATATTATCGCCGATGGTAGCGATAATTTCGAAACACGCTATTGTATTAATGATGCTTGCGTCACAGTGGGAAAAACTCTCGTTTCGGCTGCGGTCTTGCGATTTGACGGACAGTTAGCGACCTTTCGACCTCACCTCGGCGGCCCCTGTTACCGTTGTGTTTTTCCAGCACAGCCCCCCAAAGATCTGATCCCAAGCTGCTCCCAGGCAGGGGTTTTGGGCAGCCTTGTCGGCGTTCTGGGAAGCTTGCAAGCCACTGAGATCTTGAAAGAAATTCTCAATATTGGCGAGAGTTTAGAAAATCGCCTGCTGCTTTATGATGGTCTTGCCAATCATTTCCGTCATATCAGCATCAAAAAAGCGCCAGACTGCCCGACTTGCGGCACGTAAGGCCTATAACCACAGCTTTTATTCGCTTTTTCTTGAAAGAGTTCCCATAAGCAACCATTTACGGTATCTTAGAAGAGGCGTTTAGAGCCTTTCGCTGCAAAACCCATCGTTTAAGGGGCTGCCCTTTAACTATGCGTTTTGCGGTGAAAACAAAGACATAGAGCATTTCACTTAATTCAAATTAAAAGCGACATGCTCTAAAAGAGCGGAATATGATAGTATTGCACTTTAAAACGAACCGATAGAGGGCAATACAGTCAATCTATAATTGAAACAAAACATAGAGAGTCATTGTGACTGGTCTTGGATTTGCGGAGTTCGACCCGACCATGCCTTGGGATCATATTGTATTTTGGCATTGGCTTGCCTTCGGGCTGGTTTTAGCTGCCATAGAAATTTTCGTCCCCGGAACCTTTTTGATTTGGCTTGGCCTTGCCGCAAGCCTTGTTGGCCTTATTCTGCTGATTTTTCCTGAAATGGATGTTGCCTATCAGCTTTTGCTCTTTGCCATTTTTACCGTGGCGATGGTTTATGTTGGCAGGCGTGTTTACAATCGGCATTCCGAACCAGAAGATCATGCAGATTTGAATCGCCGCCTGGAAAGCCATGTTGGTAAAGTTTACACGCTCGAACAACCCATTGTGAGCGGCAAAGGCCGTATCCGTGTTGCCGATAGCAGTTGGAGCTGTGCGGCTGACCAAGATCTGCCTGCTGGAACCAAGGTTCGCGTACTCTCCATAGACGGTATTATCATGCATGTCGAACAAATGTGATGACTCTAGAGTCTTGTTTTTGCCGCAAAACGCATGGTGATAGGGGCTGCCACTTTAACCAGCTTTGCTCTAAGCACTTTAATGCGCA
>DDLW01000173.1 GCA_002340345.1 Alphaproteobacteria bacterium UBA2562
TAAAAGTGAAAGGCTCTAGAGTTATTCGTGACCCAATTTGGCGCGCATAACTCTAAGATCTCAGAAAAGCGGTTCGAAGGAAACTTCGGACCGCTTTTTGCTTTCCCACACATTGTTTCGCTTATGCGAAATCACACGACTTTTCGCGAAAAAGTCTTTCAAAAAGCTTTTGGGCTCTTAAAGCACGCTTTACAAAACACGGCCTTGCCTATTAACAAAAATTAACCTTAATTTTACCGGCATTTGCGACAGTGATAGAGTAAACTCATTGGTTAGAAAAGAGTCAATTTGCTCTTAAAATCTTTCGGTCACGAGCGCAAAATGCGGCTGGATGGAAACATCCAGTCGACACATCTTGCGGCAAAAACAATAAGAGTAGAGCCTTTCTACTGATTCAAGATAAAAATGAAAGGCTCTAGCGCTTAAGGATATGATAAATATGCTCAACAGCCAGTTTGACTTGCTTCCTCCCTACCCTTTTAAGCGGCTGGCTGCCTTGCTGAACGACCCCGCACCAGAAGGCATAGAGCCCCTTATTCTCTCTATCGGAGAACCCCAAAATCAACCACCAGCGGCCGTGCAAAATGCCATTGCGACCCATTGCCATCTTTGGAATAAATATCCGCCCAATCTTGGCACCCAAGAGTTCCGCAAAACCATCACCCAGTGGCTGATAAAGCGTTTTCACCTCCCAGAGACCCTGTTGGACTCAGAACGTCATGTCGCCCCTTGCCCTGGGACAAGAGAGGCCCTTTTTCTCTTAGGGCAAATTTGCGTACCACAGCAGAAAAACGGCCAGAAGCCCGTTGTTCTTTTGCCGGATCCTTTTTACCATGTGTATGCGGCCTCTGGCATTTTTGCCGGTGCTGAGCTGGTGTATCTTCCCGCAACCTCTGAGACCGGATATTTGCCGGACCTCTCCTCTGTCTCACCAGAGATCCTGGCCCGCACGGCTCTTTTTTTCATGTGTTCGCCATCAAACCCCCAAGGGGCTATCGCCTCTTTAGAGACCTTGACCCAAGGACTTGCCCTTGCGCGGCACTATGATTTCACCATTGCTTTTGACGAATGCTATTCAGAAATCTATACAAGCAGCCCCCCCCCAGGAGGCTTACAAGCGGCCCTCTCCTTAAGCGTAGAAAGCCCAAGCGCCGCCGACCCCTTGTCTCATATGGTCGTCTTGCAATCTTTATCAAAGCGATCAAGTGCTGCCGGCTTGCGATCTGGTTTTATGGCAGGAGACCCAGAGATTATTGCCCTTTATGGTCGCCTGATTGGCCAAGGCGGCACGCCAACGCCGCTGCCGATTCTTGCCGCAGCAACGGCGCTTTGGAAGGATGAAGAGCATGTTGAAGCCAATCGCGCCCGGTATCGCTATAATTTCATTTTGGCCGAAGAACGCTTTGGCCGTCTCGGGTTTCAACGTCCTGGCGGTGGTTTTTTTCTTTGGTTGAATGTTGGCGATGGCGAAGCCATGGCAAAAACTTTGTGGCAACGTTTTGCCATCCGCGTCATGCCAGGCGCCTATATGTGTGGCGGTGCCACCCTTACAGGCACAGAAAACCCTGGCCAAGCTTTTATTCGTGTTGCTCTGGTGCTGGAAGAAGACGCTATGGCCCAAGCGTTGGACCGTTTGTTAGAAGCCTTGAAAGACGTTGGTCTGGTCGGCGCTTAATCAAGCCACATACAGGCAAAAGGCTCAAAGCAAAGCGTGTTACAGGGAAGCCCGTTGACAATGCGTTTTGCGACAAAAACAGGGAGCCTTTCCCTTTCGTCTCAATAAAGCGAAAGGCTCTTAAGAATAATTCTGTCTCGCTGGCCTCTTTTGAAAGGCCGTTTTATCTGCGGGACATGAAAGACGATTGATATTCAGGAGGTTCCATTGGCGCACCAGGACACCGATGCTGGCAAGCCGCCCTTTTTACCGGAGGCTGTCCAAAAACTTCTCCGGCAGCGTGTTTATGAAATCAGCGGCGGTTTCACAGCTTTGATTGGATTGGTTTTACTTCTGTCCATCATCAGCTTTCATCCTGAAGATCCCTCCCTAAACAGAGCTGTTGACGGCCCTGTTTCTAATCTTCTTGGGCGCTTTGGCGCTTATCTTTCTGATTTCTTTTTGCAAACCCTTGGCCTGGCCTCGCTTCTTATCACACTCCTGTTTGTGACCTGGGGCTGGCGCTTGGCGATGGGGCGCAGCGTGAGCCAAATTTGGCTGCGTTTGACAGCCTCCTCCGTTTTATTCATTGCAGGTGCCACCGCCCTTGCCGCCCTGCCCACACCAGACTCCTGGCCCCTGGGCAGTGGCCTGGGTGGCCTCGTTGGTATGATTGCCCTGGATCGAAGCGCTGGCCTGTTTAAGATGCTGTTTGGTGATTTTGGCGTTTTGCTTGCCGCGATACTGGCCTTTGCCAGCGCCTGCGGTTTACTCTTTTATAGCTTAGGGGTGCGGTTACGCGACCTAAGACAGCATAATTGGCAAAGAACAAGTCAAAAAACCTTGGTAAAAGCCCAAACCCTGGCCCAATCTTTTGCCAAACATTTCAAATCCCAGACACCTTTAAAAGGGAAATTTACAGACTTTGCCAATCCCGAAGCTTTAAAAGAAAAATTGAAACGCTCAACAACGGGCCGCACCGCAGAGGCTGGCCAAAGACGCCTCGAGCCTTCCCTTGATGAAGAGCTTGATGCCGCCTTGACCTCGGCACCAGCCTGGCAAAAGCTTGATGAAGCTGAAACAGTCCCCATGCCCTCTCGTATGGAACCGGAGGTTTTTGCGCCTCTTTTTGGCGACTCTACCGCACCGATCCCAACAGAATTTTCAGACCCACAGCAGTCCCCCCAGGGACAAGACCGCTGGGATACGGATCCTATGGATCCCCAAACATCGACACAGCCAGAGCGTTTGGATCCTGAGAATATCTCAACTGTCTTTGCCAGGGATCATTTCCAAGAGCCCCCCTTGCCGCCACAACTTGAAAGCGAAGCGCCTGATCATATTTTTTCTACAATGCCGCCCCAAGAGGCTTCACCATTGCAAGATTTCAGGACGCATTATGAGGATCCACAAGACCTTGCCTTGCCGCAAGATCCTGACAATGTGGCCCCGACACAAAGGGGCGATGATCTTCTCACCCGGGATTTAATGCCCCTTCTTCAAGGGGACGCCTCAAAATCACAGCAAATCTCTTCCCTTGACCGGCAAACACAAGAGATGAATTTTTTTCATGAAGAAAGGGGGGATTTTTCTCAACCCTCCCCCGCAGCCTCCCAACAGGATTTTGGCCCAGGCCTTGATCCCAATCATGTCCCTTGGTCCCATGATTCAAATTCATCCCTGGGCATGCCCTTAGAAGAAACCCCTCCCGTCCCAGAGGCGTTTCAAGATTTTTCTCCCCAGACGCCAACGCCCCAAATGCCAGAGATGTCTAGACCCGTTCTGGAACAGCCCCCCCTTCCCCAAAAGGCTATAGAAAACAGTTTCGCGCAGAAAGCAGAGAGAACCCCGCCTCAAGAAGCACCACGCCCTCAAGAAGCACCACGCTATGTGTTTGATCGCGCGTCTGGCGCCATGAAACCTGTCTCTAATATTCCTGCACAACAAACAGCATCAGAACAGTCCTATAGCAACGCCCGACAAGAAACCCCAGAGCACACAGTGTCTGATGTCTCCGCGCGCGCCTTACAAGAGGACCATCATACAGATACCGAGATTGAAGCCTTGGATGCTGTCTTAAAGGCAGATCTACAGGCCTTTGCCACCGAGGACAGGGCGTCTCAAACACAGGCTTTGCCAACAGAGACGCACAAAGACATTTCACCAATACAGGCAGAAGACAGCTTCAACAGGCGAGATGATTATGACCCAGCACCCTCGCAGGATCTGAGCAGCATGCCGGCGCACAGCCAGGATCTCGCCCCTCTTTCTGACACACCAGCACAAAGCAGAGTCCAAGATTTAGACAACCAACAGGCTGTTTCTCCTGCTTTTTCATCACCGCAAGGGACCGCAACACAAACATATACGCCAGCACAACAGCCAGCCTCCCTCCCGCAGGAAGAATTGTCACCGCCGCCAGGACGGGCAAAAGTCATCTTACAAGACCCCATGGAAAGCACGACAGACCCGTCTGCTTTCGGCAATGACTTACCAGAACAATTTGATATTCCGCCAATTGAATTGCTTTCACCTGCTCCCGCAACAGCAGGACGACAACAAGGCACCGAATTGATTTTTGCCGAACGGGCCAGAGAACTCGAATCCGTGCTGAATGATTTTGGCGTCCGTGGTGAAATTGTCAAAGTACGCCCAGGACCGGTCGTGACACTTTATGAGCTCGCGCCTGCCCCTGGCACAAAATCCTCACGCGTTATTTCCCTCGCCGATGATATCGCACGCTCCATGAGTGCAATTTCTGTTCGGATCGCTGTCGTTCCGGGACGGAATGTCATTGGCATCGAATTGCCCAATAAAGAACGTGAAACGGTGGCTTTACGGCAAATGCTTGCTGGAAAAAGCTTCCAAGATCGCGGCTTAAAACTCCCTTTGGCACTCGGAAAAGATATTGCCGGCGCCCCCATTATCGCAGACTTAGCCCGGATGCCGCATCTATTGGTTGCAGGCACTACGGGGTCTGGAAAATCTGTGGCAATCAATGCCATGATTCTGTCTTTGATCTACCGCCTGCCACCACAGGAATGCCGTTTTATCATGATCGATCCTAAGATGTTGGAGCTCTCGGTTTATAATGATATTCCCCATCTCCTGTCCCCGGTTGTGACAGATCCTTCTAAGGCTGTTGTCGCCCTAAAATGGGCGGTCAGAGAAATGGAAGATCGCTATAAAAAAATGTCCATTCTTGGTGTGCGCAATATCGACAGCTATAATGCCCGTATCACCGAAGCCCGCGACAATGAAGAATATCTCGTGCGCAAAGTCCAAACTGGTTTTGATCGTGAAACCGGAAAGCCTGTTTATGAAGAACAACCTTTGAGCCTCGATAATTTGCCTTTCATTGTCGTGGTTGTTGATGAAATGGCCGATTTGATGTTGGTCGCCGGGAAAGATATTGAAGCCGCTATCCAAAGGCTAGCACAGATGGCACGGGCGGCGGGGATTCACCTGATCATGGCCACCCAACGGCCTTCGGTCGATGTTATTACTGGCACAATTAAGGCCAATTTCCCAACCCGTATCAGCTTTGCTGTGACATCAAAAATTGACAGCCGTACTATTCTCGGCGAACAAGGTGCAGAGCAACTTCTCGGTCAAGGCGATATGCTGTATATGGCCGGCGGCGGGCGAATCACACGGGTCCATGGCCCCTTTGTCAGCGACCGCGAAGTCGAGAAAGTTGTCGAATATCTTAAAGGACAAGCCGGCCCTGCCTATATTGAGGGCCTCACCGATGATGTCGAAGACTATGGCGATGAAGAAGACAGCGCCAGCAGCCCAAGCAATGGCCGTAAAACCGGCGAAGAAGATGCCCTCTATGATGAAGCTGTTGCGATCGTCACAAGGGAACGCAAAGCGTCAACCAGCTTTGTCCAAAGACAGCTTCAAATTGGCTATAACCGTGCCGCCCGCATTATAGAATCCATGGAAACAACCGGTATTGTCAGCGCTCCTAACCGCGTTGGCAAAAGAGAGGTGTTGGCTCCCCCGCCCGTTTCGGCCCCCCTGGAAGAGACTTAAAGCAAAACGCGATCAGGTGTTCCATCTGATCGCGTTTTGCTCTCTCCTTCAACAAAGGGTGATTGGCTGTTGATTTTGATCTCCGTTATGCTCAAACAAAGCTCTGGTCCGGGCATGCATCCTGGTCTTTGTTACAATTTTTTCTAGAGCCTTTCACTTTTA
>DDLW01000174.1 GCA_002340345.1 Alphaproteobacteria bacterium UBA2562
CCGGAGTCCGCCTAAAAAGGAAGGAGAAAGCCGAAAACAACCCTAAAGTGCCACTTATAGAGCCAAATTCGGCCAAAATAACCTGCAAAAACAGAAGCCGAAAAAGACAAACAGAAAAATCAACCATTATGCAGAGGTCTTACTCAGGGAATCTCATCTGCTTTGTGGGACACATCCGCCGATCGACCCAGAAGCAGCGGCAACTTTGATCCGCAAAGACCAACCCCATAGCCAGCGTCATCACAATTGTTCAGGGAAACATTGTGGTTTTTTGACCCATAGCCTGTTCCTGAACCAGCCTTTGGAACGCTATCTTGAGAAAGATCACCCTGTGCAAAAGGCCTGGCAAGACGCCCTTTCCGTCCTCGCCGAGGCGCCCCTTGATAAAGCGCCAAAAGGCACAGATGGCTGTGGTATCCCTGTTTTAGGGATCAGCTTACGTGGTTTTGCCACCGCCCTTGCCCGTTTTGGCAGCCATGATGCGAAAATTCTTGGGGCAAAGCGTGCTGCCATGAGCGAAAGGCTGTGTCACGCCCTCGTCCGACATCCGGATATGATTGCTGGACGAGACCGGTTATGCACCGCCCTTATCCGTGAAAGCAAAGGGGTGATTTTCGCCAAAAGCGGTGCTGAAGCGACTTATGGCGCCTTTGTGCCAGATCGCAAGCTGGGCATTGCTGTGAAGATTGATGATGGCAGTACACGCGCCGCAGAAGTGGCTCTGGGCATGGCTCTGGCCCATCTTGACCTCATTTCGCCCCAATGGAGTGATGCCTTACAAGAGCGCTTTCACCCACCTCTTCGCACCATGGCGGGCCTTACGGCAGGTCATATTCGCCCCGTCGCAAAGGCCCCTTAAAGCCCCCTTTTCCGTCACACCACTTTCCCTGGGTTCATCAAATTTTCAGGATCAAAAAGCTGTTTGACCCCACGCATCAAGGTCATTTCAGGCGCAGGCATTTGCGCGGCTAAGGCCTCCCGTTTTAAACGCCCAATCCCATGTTCTGCGCTCATGGATCCGCCCAAGGCCTCGGCGATGGTGTGAACCGCTTGGGCAACCTCTTCCCAATGGTCCAAAAAAGCCTGTTTGTCCATGCCAAGGGGCTGGGTGATGTTGAAATGGATATTGCCATCCCCCACATGGCCAAATGGTGCCGGACGACAGCCAGGGACGATCTCTTTCACCCTTATCGAGGCTTGGTCTATAAAAGTCGCCATTTGGGGCAGGGGCACCGAAATATCATGTTTGATGCTTCCCCCTTCCTGGGTTTGCGCCTCTGGGAGGCTTTCTCGTAACCGCCAAAATGCTTTCGATTGGCTGTCATTCTGGGCAATGAGGGCATCACACACCCACCCCTCTTCCAAAGCCTGTCCCAAGAAATATTCCATCAAATCAATCAAATTGCTTTGCGGGTCGTCTTCAGACAAGAGACCAGACGATAGCTGAATGAGAGCATAGCAGGCATGCGGCTCTGTAAAGGGATCGCGGCAGTTCGAAATGTGGCGGGTTACCAGCTCTAGGCAAAAGCGGTCCATAAATTCAAACGCCGTGACCAAATCGCCGCTGTCATTGCGCAATTTTGCCAGTAAAGCCATCGCGATGGCCTGGTTTGGCAAGGCCACAAACGCGGTTGCCAAAGCCCGGGGCCGGGAAAAAAGCTTCACCGTTGCGGCTGTGACAATGCCTAAAGTGCCCTCAGCGCCGATCAAAAGCTGTTTGAGATCATAGCCGCGATTATCCTTTCGCAAGCCGCGTAAGCCGTGCCAAATTTCACCATTTGGCAGCACCGCCTCCAAGCCTAAGACCAGATCGCGGCAATTGCCATAGCGGAGCACCTGGACGCCACCGGAATTGCTAGAGACCGCTCCCCCTAAGGTCGCTGTGCCTTCCGAAGCATAAGAAAGGGGGAAAAGCCGATCTTGTGCAGCTGCCGCCTCTTGGACTTCGCTTAAGCTGCATCCCGCTTCTGCTGTCAGGCTAAAATTCTCAGGAGACATATCACGCAATGCGTTCAAGCGTCGGGTTGAAAGAATGATTTCACGACCATGGTCCAAGGGCACACTCCCCCCAACCAGGCCGGTATTCCCCCCCTGGGGGGTTATCGCCACCCCTGCTTCACGGCAGAACGAGATCACTTTTGCGACATCTTCCACGGTTTTCGGCAGTGCCATACCCAAACAACGTCCTTGGAAAAGTCCTCTTTGATCTTGCACCCATGGCGTCAGTTGCTCTTCATCTGTGATCCAAGAAGACGGTCCTAAAGTGTTCGCAAGGGTCTGAGAAAAAGCCTCAATTGATGTCATTTTTATGGTCCAATGCTGCTTTTGCGCACTTTATAGGGTTGAAAAAAAACTTTTTACTGCTGATACTTATTCTGGAAAAGACTCTAAACTGATCTTTCCTGGCCACGCCCGTTTCATTTTCAACTCTTCAGAAGTTTCTCACCGAAACGCTTTACAGTCTTTAGGTCTGCAAAAGTAAGAAGCTTCGGACAGGTTGTTCTGAAGAGTCTCATTCTACGGCTTCATAATACACAGGCAAAGGCAGAATTATCTTCACTATGCCGCTTCTTATGTCATAGCTCACGTAGAATTGTGTTCAGATTTCAAAGGATTTCTTGAATCACGCAAAAAAAATGTTACTCTTTTTACTCTGGGTGGAAAAAGGAATATTTTAGAGGATACACTATTTTTATGCAAATAACAGTCACGGCGTAAGTTATTCTTTCTGCTGCTGGATGTGCCCTCCAGAGACACACATTAAGGCCGAAACCCTTTCAGAGTGGATTACTTGAGACATATACTGAGAAGCACATTCAAGACGAAATGCGTGTCCAGAGGACGCCAAACTTAAAATAGCTTCTCACCCATGAGTGGATTCCTAAGGCTGTGACCAACCCGCATAAGAAAGGATGAAGAGCATACCAACAGAGTAATCACTGAAATAATCCATAAACCTCAACCTTAAAAGTTAAAATAACAAATAACAATTAAAGGGACTATAAAATATATATTGCACGTAAAAAGAGCATTCTTTCCGTATAAAGATACCCACGTAATTACAAGGGAAATGGTCTTTATCCTCCTTAAACATAAATTTCAGACATCAGGAAAGGGACAGCTTGAAGATAGACCATATTTTCCACGCTCAATGGCCTCTCTCCCGGATGGAGGTAAGGTGTTTGCTATGACGGTCATGATCGTTGACGATTCTTGTTCAAGTGCCGAACTTTTACAGGCCCAATTGGTCAGCGTCGCAGAAAAAAAAACAACTATTTATCTCGACCCAAAGGATGCTTTGCAAGCCTGCCTGCAAAGCATGCCAGATCTGGTCATTACAGATTTTGTAATGCCGCAGATGGATGGTGCCGATTTCACAAAAGAGTTTCGCAAGCTCAAGAATAATGAAGATGTGCCCATTATTGTTGTCACAACCAAAGAAGATCGTGATACACGCTTGCGCTGCCTTCACGCTGGCGCCAATGACTTTTTATCAAAACCTGTTGATGAAATAGAGCTCCAGGCCAGAGTCCGGAATATGCTGAAATTACGGGCGCGCAGTGTTGCCCTGAGCCGCGCGATTAGCCGCCTCCAAGACCTTGCAACGACAGATGAACTCACAAGCGTTAATAATCGTCGTCATTTTTTAGAAATCCTGCGCACAGAAATGAACCGCGCCAAGCGCTATAACTGGCCTTTATCTGTCGCAATGGTGGATGCTGATCATTTCAAACAGGTCAATGATCGCTTTGGTCATGCGATTGGAGACAATGCTCTGGCGCATTTGGCCCATCTTTTTTGTGAGAGTGTGCGGGACCATGATGCCGTTGGGCGTTTGGGCGGCGAAGAATTTGCGCTCTGCCTGCCTGTCACTTCGATCGAGCGTGCGAAAATGGTCACAGAACGCGTGCGTCGCCGCGTTGCTGAAACAGGATTACGGCTTCCCGATGGGGATGAGTTAAACCTCACCGTCTCTATTGGATTGGTCCAATGGCAAGGCGTAACGGAAGATAGTGCCAGCTTCTTGGCAAGAGCCGATCGTGCGCTTTATCGTGCCAAAGAACGCGGGCGCAATCGTATCGAGCATGACTAAAGCCCTTCAGGCCTTAAAATTAAGTCTTTGTTTGTTTTATTCAGCCATTTGTTTGTTTCTCAAAATGTTATACTCTTGAAAAGCTTTATTTCTTTCTGCCCAACATACAGTCCTCGGCTTGCCGGGGGTTTGACCATAAGACTTGCTCTTATCAAATATCGTCGCTATGGTGGAGGTTTGGGATTGCTGTTTTCTAGAGTAAAAGGCGATTGGGAAGATTTATCTGATCCTTAGATTCTACGATAAAATTAAGACTCTAGAGCATTTTTCCCAACCCCAGTTCAATGAAAATGCCCGAAGCCGCTTCTTATGGGAGCGGCCACTTTTCTTGTCTTTGCTGTTTTTCTCAAAAACAGTCCTAGAGCAAAGTGCGGCTGGATGGAAACATCCAGTCGACACGTCTTGCGACAAAAACAATAAGATAGAGCATTTTATATGATTCAATCATCACGCAAAATGCTCTAAATTTCGTTTGCGGACATATCTTTTTCAAACGCTTCCAGCCACAGACCCTATCGATCACAGAACGCACCCCCCTACACTTTCTATAAAGGCAATTCAGCCATGGCCGACCGTGTCTATCTCTATGATGTTACGTTGCGCGACGGCGCCCAAACCCAGGGCGTCGATTTTAATGTTGCAGACAAAACCGCGATTGCAAAAGAGCTAGATTACATTGGCATCGATATGATTGAAGGCGGATGGCCTGGCGCCAATCCCACAGATGATGAGTTTTTTGAACAAAAACCCCCACTGACACGCGCGCGTTATGCGGCTTTTGGCATGACCCGCCGCCCTGGACGGAGTGCCGACAATGACCCTGGATTGGTCGCGTTAACCCAAGCCGACACCAGCGCTGTAACATTGGTGGGCAAAGCATGGGATTTCCAGGTCAATGTCGCGTTAGAAATCCCCTTAGTGGAAAATATTGCTATGATTTCGGATTCTATCCGCTATCTCTGCAACCGCCCTGGGATTGACGAGGCCAATTATGACGCTGAGCATTTTTTTGATGGGTATAAGGCCAACCCGAATTATGCCATCGAATGTCTCAAGGCGGCTTTGGACGCGGGCGCACGTTGGCTTGTCCTCTGTGACACCAATGGCGGCTGCCTCCCCCATGAAATCGAAGCGATTGTTGAAGCAGTTTGTAAAGAAATTCCAGGCGAGCAGCTTGGGATCCACTGCCATAATGATTCTGAATCGGCCGTTGCCAATAGCCTGGCCGCTGTGCGCGCTGGTGCACGCCATGTTCAGGGCACCTTAAATGGTCTTGGGGAGCGCTGCGGCAACGCTAATCTGATTTCCATCATCCCCAATCTCATCCTTAAAATGGGCTATGACACGGGCATTAGCGAAGAGGGCCTCACCCATTTGACCAAGGCCTCTCGTCTCCTTGATGAAAGGCTCAATCGTTTTCCAGACCGCCATCAGCCTTATGTCGGCGAGAATGCTTTTTGCCATAAAGGCGGCTTACATGTCTCGGCCATGGCCAAAAGCAGTAAAACTTATGAACATATCGCGCCTGAAAAAATCGGCAATCAGCGTAAAATTGTTGTCTCGGATCAAGCAGGCCGCGCCAATGTCCTCGCCCGTTTGAAAGACAGCGCTGTGGACTTCACCCCGGACGACCCCAAAATCAACACCCTGGTCGCCCTTGTGAAAGAGCGTGAATTTGCGGGCTTTGCCTATGACGGGGCAGATGCCAGCTTTGAATTGCTCGCCCGCCGCACGTTAGGACAAGTGCCAGACTATTTTACCCTGGAAAGCTTCCGGGTCATTGATGAACGGCGCTATAATGCCAAAGGCGTCCTGATCCATATGTCCGAAGCCACTGTCAAAATCCAAAGCCCGAAGGGGGCTCTTGACATGCAAGTGGCGGAAGGTTGTGGGCCTGTGGATGCTTTGGACAGCGCCCTCCGCAAAGCGCTGTTACCCCATTATCCGTCTTTGGAAGATCTTCGTCTCATTGATTATAAAGTCCGCATCCTCACCCCACAATCGGCCACGGCTGCGGTCACCCGTGTGTTGATCGAAAGTAGTGACAATAGCGGTGAGATTTGGCGCACCATTGGCGTTTCTGATAATATTATCGATGCGTCTTATAATGCGCTTCGTGATGCGCTGACCATTAAGCTTTTCCGCATGGGGGTATAGGTGCATGCATGTGGTCTTAAGGGGACCTTTGGGGAAGCTCCCTAGAGCAAAGCTGGTTAA
>DDLW01000358.1 GCA_002340345.1 Alphaproteobacteria bacterium UBA2562
GATATTATGCAGAGGTCTTATGTTGGTTGTGACGCCTCAAGCGGCAAACAAGACAATTGGCCAAGGGGGATTCCAGGAAGTTGAACAAATGCGCATGTTTGCGGATTGTGTTTGCTATCAGGAAGAAGTCCGTGATGCCTCGCGCATTCCAGAGGTTCTCAACCGTGTCATTGAGAAAGCCATTCGTGGCTCTGCTCCGGCGCAAATTAATGTGCCACGGGACTTCTGGACACAAGTTATTGATGTTGACCTGCCTCAAATTGTGCGTCTGGAACGCCCAACTGGTGGGGCTGCGGCTGTTGCTGAAGCGGCAAAGCTTTTGTCTGAGGCGAAATTCCCCGTGATTTTGAACGGCGCTGGGGTTGTCATTGGCGGCGCGATTGACGCTTCCAAAGCTTTGGCAGAGCGCCTTGATGCGCCGGTTTGCTGTGGTTACCAGCATAATGATGCCTTCCCAGGCAGACATCCGCTTTCCGTTGGTCCTTTGGGGTATAACGGTTCAAAAGCGGCCATGCAGTTGATTGCAAAAGCCGATGTTATTTTGGCTTTGGGGACACGCTTGAACCCCTTCTCGACGCTTCCTGGCTATGGCATTGATTATTGGCCTGCAGAGGCAAAAATTATTCAGGTTGATATTAATCCTGATCGGATTGGCCTCATCAAGAAAATTACGGTTGGCATTCAAGGGGATGCGAAACTCACCGCAGAGCAAATCCTAGAGCAATTGTCTGCCGATGCTGGCAATGCGGGCCGCGAGGATCGTAAAAACCTGATCCACCAAACAAAATCAGCCTGGGCCCAAGAACTGTCCAGCTTGGACCATGAACAAGATGATCCAGGCACGGTCTGGAACGAAGAAGCCCGGGCCCGGGATGCGGACTTGATGTCGCCACGTCAAGCCTGGCGCGCGATCCAAGCGGGCATGCCCGAGGAAGCGATTATTTCGACCGACATCGGCAATAACTGCGCGATCGGGAACGCTTACCCCACTTTTGAGAACGGTCGTAAATATCTTGCTCCAGGTCTCTTTGGGCCTTGCGGCTATGGTTTCCCTGCGATTCTGGGGGCAAAAATTGGCCAGCCGGACACACCTGTCATTGGCTTTGCTGGGGATGGTGCTTTTGGGATTTCCATGAACGAAATGGGATCTTGTGGTCGCGGCGAATGGCCGGGCATCACCATGGTCATTTTCCGCAATTACCAATGGGGCGCTGAAAAGCGTAATACAACCCTATGGTTCGACAATAACTTTGTGGGCACGGAGCTGAATCGCGGCCTCAGCTATGCGAAAGTTGCCGAAGGCTGTGGCCTGATTGGGGTGCAAGTGCTCACCCAAGAAGCGCTCACAGAAGCGCTGAAACTGTCCATCGAAGCGCAGAAAGAAGGAAAAACAACCTTCATTGAAGTCATTCTAAACCAAGAGCTTGGAGAACCTTTCCGGCGTGATGCGATGAAAAAACCTGTGGAAGTTGCGGGCATTGATCCTGCTGACATGCGTCCGCAGCCATCGCTCGCCTAACCTGACTAGAAATGCCTGCGCATTTCTAGACTTGCCGGCGAGATATCACCTCCCGATATGCCCTCGCCGGCGCCCCCTCCCTTGAGATGATCTCCCTAGGGATGTTCCTCCCTGCAGCTGTGGTGAAAACCTCATCCGTCGTGGCATCACAGCTGCAGGTCCTTTTTACAGCTTTATGATTTACCGCAAAACGGATCAAAAGGAGACCGCCATCCTTTTGCCCCATGGTCTCGCATTTGGACAGAAAACCAGACATCTCCTGTCGCCAGCACTCTTTGACGTTTCAAACGCCATGGCGTGTTGAACAGATATAAAAAACTCTAATTTAGAGCATTTCATTTTTATCTTGAATCAGTGGAAAGGCTCTCAAAAAATCTATGGGTAACCGCCAAGATGAAACCCTTTTATGAACTGGTCTTACGCGCTCAAAAAACGCCAAAACGTATCGTCCTTGCCGAAGGGGAAGACCCACGCATTGTTGAAGGTGCGGTCCGGGCCGTTAAGGAGGGATTTGCGACTGTCACGCTTTTGGGTGACAAGACCAAAATCGCGCGCCTTCTTGCGCCTTATGACTATGAAGAGGATCACATCCAGCTGATTGATCCGGCCTGCTCAAAATTCACCCCAGGCTTTGTTGAAGAACTGGTCAAGCTTCGTCAGCATAAGGGCATGACCGAAGAAAAAGCCCGTGAGGAACTCGCAAAACCCCAGAATTTTGCCAATATGCTGGTGCGTCTTTCTTTTGCAGATGGCTCGGTTGCCGGGGCGCAATTGACCACAGCGGATGTTGTCCGGTCGGCCATTCAAATTATTGGCGTTGATAAACGCTATTCTATGATTTCTAGTTTTTTCATCATGATGCTCTGTGAACCTTTTCATGACATGAAAGGGGCCTTGATTTTTGCGGATTGCGGCCTGGTTGTTGATCCAGACGGAGAAGAGCTCAGCCAAATTGGGATTGCGGCGGCGGATAGCGCCAAAAGCCTGCTTAATCTTGATCCCCGTATTGCCATGTTGTCGTTCTCGACCAAGGGCAGCGCGTCCCATCCCAATGTCGATAAAGTCAATTATGCTGCCGATCGTATCAAAGCGTTGCGCCCGGATCTGCCTGTGGATGGCGATTTACAACTTGATGCCTCGATCATCCCCAGTGTGAGTGAAAGCAAAGCCCCTGACTCAGAGGTGGCGGGGCATGCGAATGTCTTGATCTTCCCGGACCTCGAAGCCGGCAATATTGCCTATAAAATGGCAGAGCGTATTGGGAAAGCTCACGCCATCGGACCTGTCTTACAAGGCCTGGCAAAGCCCGCCAATGATCTATCACGCGGATGCGATGCGGATGCCGTATATCGCATGATTGCCGTTACGGTTTCCCAGGCCCATGCCCATAGTTGCGCCCGTGCGAACACCCAATCATAACACGCATCAAAATGTCAAATGGATATAAAGAATGACAAAGACAACCACAAACAAAGAAACCGGGCCTTTTGATAAAGTCACCCGCCTTCTACCAGGCATATCCATTTGTTTGATCATTGCCGCGGCGGCAAAGTTCTTATCCGAACATTATGGCGCCCCTCAGATGTTGTTCGCGCTTTTGCTCGGTATGGCTTTACATTTTTTGATGGAAAATGAGCGTTGCAAACCCGGCATTGAGTCCGGTGCAAAAATCATTCTTCGCACAGGGGTGGCCCTTTTAGGGCTTCGCATTACCGTTGATCAAGTGCTTGGCCTTGGTTTGGATCCGGTCCTATGGGTTGCAGGGGGTGTCTTTCTCACCATTGTCTTTGGTGCTGTGATGAATAAACTCATGGGGCGCACCGTGCGTTTTGGCATCTTAAGCGGTGGTTCTGTGGGCATTTGTGGGGCCTCGGCGGCTTTAGCGATTTCTTCGGTCATGCCCAAAGATGATCGCTTGGAGCGGAATACGATCTTTGCGGTTCTGACGGTGACGACCCTGTCGACTATTGCCATGATTGTTTACCCCATCATTGCGACCAGCTTAAATCTGACCGACGAACAAGCTGGCTTGTTCTTAGGCGGCACCATCCATGATGTTGCGCAAGTTGTGGGGGCTGGCTATAGCCTGTCCGATACGACGGGTGATATTTCCACTATTGTAAAATTATTCCGCGTGTCTCTCCTTGTTCCCGTTGTCATGATCCTGGGTTTTGGCTTTAAAATCTGGACCCAAAGACAGAAGAACGGCCTTGAAGTTGATAGCGGCAAATTGCCGATCCCCTTTTTCGTGATCGGTTTTTGCGTCCTTGTTTTCGCCAACACCATGGGGGTCGTGCCGGATATGGTGCGCGAACCCATGATCAGCGCTTCGGGATGGTGCCTTGTGACAGCGATCGCCGCATTGGGGATCAAGACGTCCTTGAAATCCCTTGTCGAGGTCGGGTTTGGTCCTGTTGCTCTTATGATTTTGCAGACGCTTTTCATCGCCGCATGGGTTCTTATTGGCATCGCGTTTGTTCTTTAACGTTATCGCTATAGAGCAATTCTCATACCAACCGACAAAAATAGAAAATGACCCCACCCCATATTTTACCCCCGGGTAATCGATATGGATGAAGGAAGAGGAAAATGGAAAAGGATTTCCACAGCGTTCGAAGGCTACCGCCTTACGTCTTTGCAGAGGTTGATAAACTTAAAGTCCCAGCACGCATGGCGGGAGAAGATATTATTGACCTTGCCATGGGAAATCCTGACCAGCCAACACCGCAGCATATCGTTGATAAATTCGTTGAAACGGTGCAAGACCCCAAAACCCATCGTTATTCCAATTCGCGTGGCATTCCAGGGTTACGCAAAGCCCATGCGGCTTATTATGAGCGTCGTTTTGGTGTTGAGATCGATCCGGACAGCGAGACTATTGTGACTTTAGGGTCAAAAGAAGGCCTGGCCAATCTTGCCAGCGCCCTCTCTGCCCCTGGCGATATCATGTTGGTGCCCAACCCGAGCTATCCCATTCATCCCTTTGGATTTATCGTGGCGAGCGCTTCTGTTCGCAATATTCCGATCACACCGAATCAAAGCTTTTTCGACGCTTTGGAGCGCGCGGTTAAGCATTCTGTCCCCAAACCAACAGCCCTGATTTTGAATTACCCCAACAACCCAACGGCGGCCTTAGCAAGTCTCGCATTTTATGAACAAGTTGTTGATTTCTGTAAATTCCACAACATCTGGATTCTGTCTGACTTGGCCTATGCGGAGATCTATTTCAATGACGACCCGCCCCCCTCTGTCTTGCAAGTCGACGGGGCAAAAGATATTGCGATCGAGTTTACCTCGCTCAGCAAGACTTACAATATGCCAGGGTGGCGCGTTGGGTTTGCGGCTGGCAATAAAACCCTTATTGGCGCCCTGACACGCATTAAATCTTATTTAGATTATGGCGCCTTCACCCCCATACAAGTTGCTGCCAGCGCCGCTCTCAATGGCCCACAAGACTGTGTTGGGGCCATTCGGCGCCTTTATAAAGACCGCCGCGATGTCCTCATTCGGGGCTTGGCGGCTGCGGGCTGGGAGGTTCCTGCCCCCGAAGCGGGCATGTTTGCCTGGGCACCGATCCCGGAAAAATTCGCGCATTTAGGGTCTCTTGACTTTGCCAAGCTTCTTTTGACAGAAGCAAATGTCGCCGTTGCGCCCGGTGTTGGGTTTGGGGAATATGGCAATGGCCATATCAGAATTGGCCTTGTTGAAAACACACATAGAATCAGACAAGCGGTTAGAAACATTAAGAAACTTCTGAATCCATAATCGAAGAAAAGACCCCATAAAAAGAATTGTTCCAAAATAGGAACTGCAAAGTGCGTCGGAGGAGACAATGCGCCCAGCCCTTAAAAAAAAAGCAAAAGCCGCCAAAAATAAAACCAAGATTTGATGTCCGCCAAAAACTCATCGCAGCATTTGCAACGATCTCAACCCTTGCCGTGATCTCAGGCGGCGTTGCGTTTGTCGCTTTTGAGGTTGCAAGCCAAGCGCTCCATGACATTACAGACACGCAAATCCCGCCGATGCTTGCCGCAAATGCGCTTCTGACCCATAGTGAGCGCCTGGCGGCTCATATTCGTGCCTTTACAACCTTTGAAGAGGCCGAAAAAATGGCACAAGAAGCACGTGATATCGAGATGCAATTTGAGGTGCTTACGCAAACCCTCGGCTCTTTAGTGAACATTTACCCTGCCGATAAAAGGATCAAAGACATCCAAGACAGTGTCCAAACCCTTCTGGACAGCTTTCACGAGACCGCAACCCTTCAAAACGAGAAAGTCACGGCACAGTCTCACTTGCAGGACATCTTTCTCAATGTTGAGACCGCGCGGGCAAAAATCTCTCAAAACCTCGCCCCTGCTTATTCTTTTTCACAAGGTCTGATTGGCAATGGGCGCTCTGTCTTAGAAGACCAACTCTCTCTTTTAGAAACAAGAGACTCTGCAAAAAATACGCTCCAAGATGTCGTCGAAGCCGCCGAAAACAGCCTTCACTATGCACGCCTCGAACGCTCCATCCTGCGGTATGAAGTCAACTTAAAAGATCTGTTAAAGATAAAAGACCCAAAAGCCTTGGATTTGGCAAATCTGCGCAACATGGATTTGATTGTCACAGCACAGGATATTCTCAAGACCTTCACACCGCAAATGCAAGACAGCTACAAACCTTTCGTGGATCAGCTTAAATCCTATTCACAAAACCAAGATCCTCAAAAGACCGTTCTGGCCTTACATCGCCACATCATGGCCACCACAGAAAAAGCCAATATCACCATCGAGACTCTTTACAAGACCCTCAATCACCTTGGATCTATTATCGACAGTCTCAATCGTGACCTCACATCCAATATTGAAAAAGCAAGCCAGCAGGCCAAAGACAGCAGTGACAAAATGCTGCTCGCCGTTGCTGTTGCCACGGGAACAAGCTTGCTGATATCGGTTCTCACCGTCTGGCTCTATGTCATTCGCAATGTTGGGGCCCGCTTAACAGACTTACATGAAACCATGCAGGCCCTGTCGCAAGGCAAGCTTGATGTCGAGATCAACACGAAGGGCGCCGATGAAATCTCTAAAATGGCAAAAGCGGTCGAGATTTTTAAAACCAATGTTCAACAAATCAAAGAGATGAAAGAAGAAGAACGCACAAAAGCGTTCGAACAAAAACTGTCTTTGTCACAAGAGCTTGAAACCATTGCGGCCTCCCTTTCCAAAGACGTAAAAGTCGTCGCATCGCATGTCAGAGATGAATCGGATGTTCTGCAACACACGGCGGATAGCATGGAAGCCGTCGCGACAGAGACATATAACCAGAATGATAGCCTTGAGACCGCCTCACAAGATACAACGCGCGCGGTGTCTACAATTGCAACCGCCGTTGAAGCCCTTGGGACAACGGGAGCCGAAATTCAACGCCAAGCCTCCCATGCTTTGGACATTTCTGATGCCGCGCAACATCAATCAACAGACGCCAACGAGAAAGTTGGCGATTTAACAGCAGCAGCCCAAAGCATTGGCCAAGTCACAGACTTGATTTCCGCCATTGCAGGACAAACAAACCTACTGGCTCTGAATGCCACGATTGAGGCCGCCAGGGCCGGTGAGTATGGGAAAGGGTTTGCTGTCGTGGCAGGGGAGGTGAAAATCCTTGCCGAGCAAACAGCAAAGGCAACGAACCAGATCTCAAAACATATTTTTGACATTCAATCTGCGACACAAGACGCGGCTGAAACCATTGCCAACATATCGCAAACAATTAACCGTCTTCATGACATTGCACAGACCATTGTCACGACCGTTGAAGAGCAAAGCGGCGCCATGGCTGAGATTTCTCAAAATATGCGGATGGCGTCAGATAAAACACAGGAAGTCCATGAAGGCATTAATCTCGTACATCTTGGGGCGATTAAGAACAAAGAACTTTCCAGTGAAGTGAGAGAATCCTCTGAAAAGACCAGCGCGCAAATTCATACCTTAAATAAAAACGTTGAAATGATTATTTCAACACTCCATGACTCAGCCTTACGGCAAAAAGAAATGGCCAATGATATCTTTCATCATAAAGGCCCTTAATGTCTAAAATTTTAAAGTAAAGCACTGATACAATGATATCTCTGATGTCTATGAATCTATATTTGATTTCGAGAGATATATTCACACGAAAACCGCTATGATGTCTTATTAAAGACCTCTGCATAAT
>DDLW01000253.1 GCA_002340345.1 Alphaproteobacteria bacterium UBA2562
CTTTCAAAAAGCTTTTGGGAATGTCCCTATACTCTATTTATGCGGTTAAAATTGCTTGATTTGCATCTCTACTATAGGTTAGAACCGCATTCTTTCATATGCGAAGGAGTGCAAATCTGTGAAGAAAGGCTTTGTGGCTGTTGCGTGTGGTTTTGTGTTATTCTCTCTAACAGCTTGTGCGAACAAATATCCTGTGGCTCTGACAGACAGCAATGCTGCTAAAATTACGACGACAGATATTGTTGATGTCCAAACCCAAGGCACGCTCGGCAGTAGCTATCAGCCTGTCAGTGCAGGCGTGAGCGGTTTATTGATTGCGGATTTGATTGTTGGCGTTGTGACCGATATTCGCAACAGTAACCGTGCTGATGAAGCCAGAGAGCTCTCAAGCCCTTTAAAGACAGCTTTCGATGTTGAGTATTTTCAAAAGATTATTCAAGATTCGATGCCTTTGCTTATGGCCAAAATGGCTTGGAATGGAGAGAAAAGCCATCGCTCTGAAAAGCCTTTCGATCTTGTGGACCAACGATTTTACACCACAGGCATCGTGAAAATCGATAAAGACAAAGCCCTTGGCCATTTTGTGGGCCAGGGAGAAGCCGATGCAATTGCTTTTCTGCTCCCTTATTGCAGCATGAGCCCAGATTTTTCTGCTGTCAATTTTACGGCTGAATTTGAAATGTATCCCAACGGGGGTGTATTTAGAGAAGACATGGCCAGCCATAAAAAAGGAACTCTCCCGGATCCTCTCTATCGTGTACGGGCAGCGCATGCGGTGCGCATTAGCGGTGCTGGAGAAGATCCAGAGCAAAATGCAAAATTATGGTTGGAAAATGATGCTGCGGCCTTGCGGAAAGTCACCATTTCTGGGGCGCAAGGCCTTATGGGTGCGCTGATAGCAAAGGTCAAGAATCCAACATTGCCAATAGATTAAAGCACGGTAAGACCAGGGGGGGCCTGGTCCCAACGTTTTGTGGTAAAATCATAAAACAGAGCCTATCTTTCGAGGGCTATTGAATGCGATACGCCCTAACTGCCCCGATATGTGGAATAGCCGAAGGGGGAGAACAGCAATGGCACATGGTAATGGGCGCAAGCATCCTCAATGCCAAAACGGATGGTGATGCGATCGAGAAAACGGTGCTTTTTAGCCTCTCCTTCGAGGCGGTCGAGATAGGCACCTGCGGCAAAATCCAACTCATAAAGACCGGGTTTAAAATCTTCTTGCGGCAGAATAGGGCTGTCTGTGCGGCCATCTTCATTGGTATGGAGGCTGTTGAGCAAATGGCGTGTGTCTCCGTCCAGGCGATAGAGCTGAATGGCCATCGCGCTGGCTGGGGTTCCCCGTGCGGTATCAAGGACATGGGTGGTGAGAAAGCCTGTCTTTTGAGGCATGGGTAACATCTCCAGCAGTGACAAAAGGTGGGGACCATATCAAAGAGTCAGGACCACTGTGCCGCAAGCATTTTCAAAAAGAAGACGAAAATAACAAAAACTGTTTAAAAAAAATATTGAAAATGGATTTCCATAAACTGGCCTATGCTGTGTTGGTGAGGTTTTGATCTCTTCCGTCCTTTCTTTCCCGTTTTGAATAAGGATCCCCAGATGCAGCGTTATCCTCGTGATCTCAGAGGTTATGGTCCGCAAACACCAGATCCCAAATGGCCGGGAGGGGCGAAAATTGCGGTGCAGTTTGTGGTCAATTACGAAGAGGGCGGTGAGAATTGTCTTCTCCATGGGGATCCGCATTCAGAAGCTTTTTTGTCCGAGATTGTGGGCGCGCAAGCTTGGCCTGATCAACGCCATTGGAATATGGAAAGCCTTTATGAGTATGGGGCGCGGGCAGGGTTCTGGCGGCTTTATCGGCTGTTCACCGAACAAAAAATTCCTGTGACGGTCTTCGGTGTCGCAACCGCGTTACAACGCGGGCCAGAACAGGTCGCGGCCATGATGGCGGCGGATTGGGAAATCGCGAGTCATGGCTTGAAATGGATCGATTATAAAGATTTTAGCCGCGAAGAAGAACGCGCCCATATCCAAGAGGCCCTCGCCCTGCATCGTTTGGTGACCGGGGAAAGACCCGCTGGGTGGTATACGGGGCGCTGCTCGATGCAAACTTTTGATCTTATTTCGGAAATTGGCGGTTTTACCTATATTGCCGACAGCTATGCCGATGATTTGCCCTATTGGCATGAAGCGCCAGAGGGCGGTGGCGAAGATCTGCTATGCGTGCCCTATACATTGGATGTGAATGATATGCGCTTTGCCACAGCCCAAGGCTTTAACAGTGGCGATCAGTTTTTCTCTTATTTGAAAGACAGCTTTGATGCGCTGTATGAAGAGGGCTGTGCAGGCCAGGCAAAAATGCTGTCGGTTGGCCTCCATTGCCGCTTAGTGGGCCGGCCTGGGCGGATACAAGCCTTAAAACGGTTCCTTGCTTATGCACAATCCCATCAAGATGTCTGGTTTGCCCGCCGTGTCGATATTGCTCGCCATTGGCGGCATGTGTTTCCTTTGCAAAAAGGCAGGCTGTGCCCGTCGCGCCTTTCAGAAGAGGATTTCATTGCGACCTTTGGCGGTGTTTTCGAACATTCTCCTTGGATCGCAGAACGGGCTTATCAAGCGCCTCTTGGGGGGAGTTTTGACCATGCCCAAGGGCTGCATGCGGCGCTTACTTGGGAGTTTCGGAAAGCCAGTGAAGGCGATCGCTTAGGCGTGTTGATGGCGCATCCAGATCTTGCGGGAAAACTCGCCCAGGCCAAGAGGTTGACAGAAGAGTCAACCCAAGAACAAGCGTCTGCGGGGTTGGATGTGCTGAGCGACCAAGAGCGCGAGGCTTTTACAGCCTTAAATACCTCTTATACAGCGAAATTTGGCTTCCCTTTCATTATTGCGGTCAAGGGCTTAACCAAAGACTTTATTTTGCAGCGCTTCCAGGAGCGTCTCGAAAATGGCCGCGAGCAAGAATTTGCCGAGGCCTGCGCGCAAGTCGAGAAAATCGCGCTCTTCCGGGTGAAAGACCTGTTCGGTGAAGAGCGATAGAAGACATATGGGGAGGATGTGCTGAAAACGCTTTCCCTCCACAATAAGGATATGAAAGGATTTCTTTTCGTGCAATCTGAGAATAATAATCTTTTAGACACATTCAAACATATGGTCAATTTGGCGTCTTACGGATTAGGCGCGCGGCCTGTCAGTGCAACAGATGCTTTTTTCGCGCCTTTAGAGCGTTTGCTCCATGACAAAGAGCCTATTTTTGTCCCCGATAAATATGACGATCATGGCAAATGGATGGATGGTTGGGAGACCCGGCGGCGGCGGGATAGCGGCCATGATGTTGCGGTGATCAAGCTCGCCGTGCGCGGTGAGATTGCAGGTTTTGAGATCGATACGGCCTTCTTCACCGGCAATTATGCGCCAGCCTGTCGGATTGAAGCCTGTGATGCGGAAGAGGACAGCCTGGACCAAGCCAAATGGGTCGAAATCTTACCCATGCGCCCTTTGCAAGGCGATGAGAAACATGTTTTCACTTGCGTAAATCCCGGAAATTGGACGCATTTGCGGTTCCACATCTATCCCGATGGCGGGGTGGCACGATTGCGGGTTTATGGCACGCCGCATTTTGACCCAGCGCATTTTCAAGGCCAAGATATTGACTTGGTGTCAAGTCTCCATGGTGGTTGGATCGTGGCCTTTTCCGATGCGCATTATGGCAGCTATCACCGACTTCTTGCGCCAGAGCCTGGGCAAAATATGGGGGATGGTTGGGAGACAAAGCGGCGGCGCGAACCGGGCAATGAGTGGATTATTGTGGCCCTCGGCCAAAGAGGTCTTTTGAAAAAGGCCTTGATTGATACCAAATTTTTTAAAGGCAATTATCCCGATCGCTGCTCGTTGCAGGCCGCAGATCTTGGGGATTTGTCTTCGGAGTTAGAACAGGCTGTCGTGGCTTCTTCGATGTTTTGGCCGGTGCTGATGGCGGAGCAGCCTTTGTCGCCCGATGCCGAGCATATCTTTGAAACACAGCTTCAGGATATTGGTCCGGTGACCCATGTGCGGCTGAATGTGATGCCAGATGGCGGGGTCAGCCGACTGCGCCTCTTCGGGCAAATTGCCGAGAAAGATTAAACATTATGGACCCTGAATTGGCGATAGAACCTTTAACGGCTGAGCGTTTTGCGGCTTTTGGTGATGTGATCGCGCTTTCAGAGATGCCGGATTTTGTCATTAATCAAGGCTATTGCAATCGCTTCCATGATTTGGCGCGGCTCGAAAGTCTGGGCGCGGGCGCGAGGCTGGGCATCAGCCTTTTCCAGTCCCAGCGACGGACCTCTCCTTATATGTTAGACATGATGGAGCGCCATCCCCTCGGGTCCCAGGCTTTTCTGCCCATGTCCATGGATCCCTTTTTGGTGACGGTCGCGCCAGATGAGGGCGGGCGGCCAGGACGCCCCCTAGCCTTTATGACAGCACCAGGCCAGGGGGTGAATTATCATGCTGGCACCTGGCATGGGGTCTTGACGGCCTTACAGGGGCCGGGTCTGTTTGCGGTGATTGACCGTGTCGCTGGCGCAGGAGAGAATTTGGAAGAATATTGGTTTGAAACCCCTTATTCTGTGGCGTGGTCTTAAGGATTTTCAAATTTGCCTCCGGCGGCCAAAGGACTTATCCTTTGGAAACCTCGGACTTGGAGAGCTTTAGAGCAAAGCGCGATCAGGTGGCGTCACCTGATCGCTTTCGTTTTGCGGCAAAAACAAGAATCTAG